>SUWE01000028.1 GCA_015061615.1 Lentisphaerota bacterium | reverse complement strand
TCGCTGCGATCTCAAAGCGGAGCGTTTTCGGTGGTTATTTATTCAATAGCCACGCTCAAACTACCGCTTTGATCTCATCAACGCTGATTTTTCAATCTCTTTTTGAATCAGTTTTGAAATTGCCTCTTCTGATATAATATTATCCCGGAATTTCCGGTTTTCAAGTTGATTTTGCCGGTGGGAAACACTTTTTTATGATTTTTTCATGCCTTTTTGTTCCGCAGTACGTTTTATGTCATCTTTATGCCGGAATTATCCATGTTGAATAAATTATCCGTTCCCGTTGGAATTGCATGATGCAATATCGGTTTTCTGCCGCATTATCTTCGTAAACAAAGAGTACATCTCTATAACAAATCTGTGTGTGCCTGCTTTGTCCGACAGGGATGTTACTGTGCGCATCAAACCGTCTTTTTGTCATTAATAATGTCGTTTTTATCCATTTTATTTTTATTATCCCCGTGTATATTATGGTAAAACAAGTTAACCGGATCAGCTTTTTTCAAAGTCAAGGAGAAAAAATCATGAGAAAAACAACACGCCTTTTTACAAACATTGCCGGATTCACGCTGATTGAACTGCTGGTAGTTATCGCAATTATCGCCATTCTTGCCGCGATACTGCTGCCGGCACTCAATTCGGCAAGAGAGCGCGGCAGAATGATCAGCTGTGTAAACAACTTGAAACAACTTTCCATGGTGTTCCACAATTATGCCGATGACAATGATGATTTCTTTCCCAACGGATATTACACCGGTTGCGCCCCGTCGGAAACTGTCAATCAAACCTACTATCTGGATTGTGTGGCATCTCTTTACCAGATATCCAAAATGACCAATCCTTCCAATTCCAATAAATGGAGACAGAGCGGAAATACAGACAGTACCGGAGTTTTCCGCTGTCCCGCGATGGATGATGAAGCATACCTCTGCCATGCGTATACTTCTTACGGTTCAAACAAATATATCACTTTTCCCGACAAGATCAATAATATCAAAAAACGTGTCAGACTGCGCCGTCCGTCGGTAAATATCCTTTTGGGTGAAAATTATAATAACGGATTGCTCAGCAGCGGAGCAACAACTGCCAGCACATTCAATCCGGCAAGCAGTTCAGGGAAACAGCCGATCGCTTTCCGGCACAGTGAAAGAGCAAATTTCGGTCATGCCGACGGCAGTGTTGAAAATCTGGGCATGGCTCAGGTCGTCAATGCCCAGCACTGGGCGGAATTGAACAACGACGGCGATGGTCTGAATTCCAGATTGCGTACCTGGCAGTGGAGCGATAATTTCAAGGATACCAAAAACACCTTTGGTAATTTCTGATTTTACGGTGATTCCATGCGAAAGATTATTCAGTTGATATTATGCCTGTTTTTTCTCAGAAGCACGGCAGGAGTCAGAGAGGTCGCATTTTACAAGGTCACTCCGGCAGATGCTCCTCCTGTGCTTGACGGCAAACTTGATGAGCCGTGCTGGAAAAAGGCAGAAGTTCTTTCCCGCTACTGGCAGTACGGCAAACCCAACCCGCCCCGGAGTCCGTTGAAGACAGAGTTCCGGGCAGTTTACCATGACAACGGACTTTATGTCGGGATAGTGAATCATGACGATCAGATGGAACTGCTCCGTAAAAATTTTCAGGAAGATGACAACGTCGACCTCTGGCGCGACGATTGTGCCGAATTGTACTTTGATCCGGATGCCAACGGTATCGGACACACCGTTTTCACCGTCAACCCCGCCGGAGTCAAAGCTGACCGCAAAAGATTGGATACGGTCGTATACCTCTGGGACTGGAACGGACTCAACTGGCAGACTTCGGCATCCATAGAAAAAAAACAGTGGGTACTGGAATTGTTTTTTTCATGGGAAGATCTGGGCCAAAAAGCCGTTCCCGGCGATCTCTGGCAATTTCTCCATGCCCGTTACGCCTGGAAAGAGCGTTTTACCGGAGCCGCCTCTGCCGCCGGAGCTGATTCGCGGGTGACGGAGAAGTTCGGTTATCTCTTTTTTTGCGGAAAAACTCCGGTAACTCCGCAGAAAACTGCTGAAATCCTGCAAGGAAAAGTGCTGATTCCCTGCATACTGCCTGCCGGAAAAGAGCTGATCCGTTTTTCTGAAACAGGAACCCGGATCGAACCGATGGAAAAGGTTGTGAAAGAAGCATGGATGGAATATTCCGCACTGCTGGAAGATATCAAACGTCTGCACCGCGGAGAAATCCCCGAAGCATGCCGTGAAACCGTCGGGAACTGTGAAAAATTGCACGGAGATGTGTCGCTGACCGCCTATCAGCTTTTGAACACGGCAAAAGAGAAACTTTTCAAACTGAAATGGGAATATTTACTGGATTTGCATTTTAATCTGCCCGAAGGAGACAAGGCAAAATGAAAAAAATATATCTGATGTTGCTCCTGCTGTTTTGTGCAGGAAATCTCGTTGCAAAACATGACGGCTGGTATGTGAATACCCTGACCCGGAATTACCGGACGGAACACCTTGTCTGGGCGAAAAATTTTTCCCCTGTAAAACTTCTGCTGATTTTTCCCAGAATCGAGGGACGACACGTTGCTGAACTGCTTCAGCGTTATCCGGCACAGGAAACTGTCTTTGTCACTTACAACGGTCAGAAGATCGCTCACGACGGGGTTTACGATGCCGCCCTTTCCGGAACCGGAACTTACGAAAAAAATGCTGAGATCAGAGAAAAGATACAGCAGAAATATGATGCCGTCATGCTGGTCAATGTTCCTTTTGACAAACTGCCGCCGGATGTACAGTTCCAGCTGTTGCAGCAGGTGAGAACCGGAACCGGTCTGCTGCTTGTCAACACTGCAATGCCTTACTCCAAACCGCTGGCAAAACCGCTTGCAGCTCCTGCTTTTGCTGCTGAATCCATTCATCCCGGAACAGTAGTGCGCGCGTATCAGTTTGAAAAAGGTAAAATCTGTACCGTCAGGTACTCCCGTGCGGGGATGCTGCCCCCGATCTTCCCCGACCGCCGCTGGGCGGCACGGTATGAAAATGCCCAGATGACTCTGCTCCGGGCATTGGACTGGGTGATAAAGGGCGACTCTGTGCCGCTTAAAGCGGTCAAAAAGGGCAATACCATCATCTTACCGGAAAATACGGATGATTTGGAGTACCGTTTGAGAGATGAATACAACAATATTCTTGCGCAGGGAAAGGTGAAATCCCCGGTTTTCACACTTCCGGAACTGCCCAACGGCACTTACTTTTTCGATCTGCTTCTGCCCGGAAAGAGTTTCAGCACCGCAGAGTTCACTTCAGATATCCCGGAACGGAAGCTCACATTGAATGTCGCTGCCGATACCATTCTTCCCAGAAAGCCGGTCAAAGGTACGCTCGTCACCGGCAAAACCTTCACGGAACCGGTCAAGGCAGTTTTGTCGCTTGCCGACTTTCCCCATAACCGTATCTGGAAAAGAAAGATAATTGAAATACCCGCCGGAAAAAACTCCGTCAGCTTTGAAATAAAGGAGTTTTTCATGCCCGATGCCGCCGGATATCTGCAGGCGGAACTTTACTCCCCTGCCGGAAATAAGACCGGATATACCGAAAAAGAGTTGATTTTTCCCGTTCCTTATCCTGAAGATGGGTATGTGCAGTTCTCGTGGGGCGGTCCGGCGGACCCGCTGATGGCGGCAAGGTCGGGGGATGATCTGGGATTCAATGCGGCGCTTTCGCACTATAAGGTATCTCTGGATAACGCCCGGCAATACACCCTGCTCAATCAGCGTCTGGTGTCGTATCTGACCAGAATACGCATCCTCAAAGGTAAAAACGGCGAAGTCAACTTCAGCAAGCTCTTTTATCCGGAAGGGATGAAGGCTCTGGCAAAACTCGGCGGTGACCACAACTTTTACCGTCCTGAAGTTCAGCAGATCTGGAAAGATTATGTCCACTGCCGCATGAAAGGACTTCCCCGTTTCTCACCACTGCTCTATTCCCTGGGGGATGAAAACGGCAACACCCTTTCTGCCGGATTCGGGGCATCGGATTTGAAATCATTCCGCAACTGTCTGAAACAGAAATACGGTACTGTCGGCAAACTCAATGCCCAGTGGGGCAGTTCATATTCTGATTTCGATGCTGTTCCCCACCGCCCGCTTGCCGTCACGGAAAAGGAAAACAACGCTCCGGAGTGGAACGACCACTATGAGTATATGGAAAAGATGTTTGCCGATATCCACCATTTCTGCGCCGCAGAGATACGCAAACTCGATCCCAACGCAAAAGTCGGTCTGGAAGGTACTTTCGGCAATCACAATATTGAATTGATGATGGATAAACTTGACTGGTGGGGGCCGTACTCCAATTTGCTGGAAGATGAACTTATCCGCAGTCTCTACCCTGACCGTCCCCGTTTTATCTGGATCGGTTATCACAAAGAAAGAAGTGTGACCTATCCGCATACATTACTGGATGCCCTGCTCAAAGGTGTCGTCAACGGCAATGCGTGGTATGCCCTTTCTGACGATTTTCCGCATGGCATACTGGCAATAGATTATACCGACTCCTACGCAAAAAAATATATGGATGAATTCCGCCGTCTCCGCTTCGGTACGGCTCAACAGCTCATCCATACGCCGCTTGCCCCGCAGGGCGCGGGAATTTTCTGGAATCACAATTCAAAACGGGCTCCCAAAGCTGACCCGCGCTGTTCCAATCCGGAAACTTCGATCGCTCCGCTGCTGCGTTACTCCTATCGCAACGGAGTCAATTTTGAATTTGTCACTGCCCGGACACTTGACCGCCTGAAAGATATGAAGATACTCTTTCTCTGCGGAATATCCTCAATCAGCGATAAAGAAAGTGCCGCGATCGTTGACTTCGTGAGAAACGGCGGTACTGTGATCGCGGACCTTTACCCCGGCGTTTTCAACGAAAATCTCAAAAAGCAAACCCGCAATCCGCTTGCAGAACTTTTCGGAGATATCCTGTTGAAAAATCAACCGGCAAATCAGGTGAAACCCCTGTCGGCGCCGCTTATGAAAGCCTCTGTTGCATTGATAAATCCCGATGGACCTTACATGGTGCAGAAAAAGTTCGGCAAAGGTAAAGCTGTACTGATGAATTTCAGTTTTTCCGTGATCGAAACCAGTGCTTCAAAAGCAACTCCTTTTGATGCTTTCGTCAGCGGTATGCTGAAATCTGCCGGAGTGGATATATCTCACACCGTAACTTGCGAAGCAACTTTGCGTATCCGCAAAGGCAGCGGTTATGAGCTTATCGGCGTTATTCCGGAAGAATCCGGCAAACCGGTTACCGTCACTCTGCCGGAAAAAGCGTACATTTATGAGTGCGGCAAGGGTTTGACAAGTGAAGAAATGAAAAAATCCGTCACCATTGAACCCGGCGGTACTCCCTTGAGACTCTTTGCCGTATTCGCAGAAAAACAGCCTGCAGTTGTATTGGCATTGCCGGAAACAGCACAGCGGGGGGAGAAGATCGAAATACCGTTGACCTCCATACCTGCCGGACAATTTGCCGTACTGCGGGTCTTCGACCCCGGCGGTAAAGAATTGACCACGCTTGCAAAAGTTCTGAAAGTTCATAAAGAAAGCAAACTGTCATTCACCTTTCCTTTCAATGCACTTTGCGGCAAATACCGTTTCCGCTTACAGAATTTCACAACGGGTTTGACAGCAGAAAAAAGCGTTGATCTTCAATAAACAGAGGAAATATCTGTCATGAAAATAAAACTTTTCACCCTGCTGGCATTGTTTTTGACCGGAACTTTTGCAGAAGCCAAACCGCGTCTGCTCCACTCGGAAACTCCCGTTGTCCGCAATGCAGTACAATACCGGAAAATAAGTGAACACTTTTTCTTCAATCAGTCGGAAATGACCTATAACTATCTGCTCGACCCGGCAAATAAGCCGGTCAAACAGAAGTGGGGCGACTTTGAACTCGGTCTCCGCCACGGCAGGATACAGAACGGCTCCTGGTGCATGTGGAATTTTTTCTCCTGCATCATGCCGGATAAAAGCAGTCTGACTGAACTTTCCCCGGCAGAAAAAGTCTGTCTGATGTCCACAAAAAACGGTGTCCATGCAGAGATCATCTGGCAGGGATTGACCTTGAAACTTATCCAGTTGAACAACGCAAAAGAGTGGATTTTTATGGAAGTTACCGTGAAATCGACTCCCGCAACTTTACGCTTGAGAGCGTGGCCGGGCGGTGCAAAGTGGAAAGCTGCCGGCGGCGGGGAACGGCGGCTGATGACCCGCGGAATTGATAAGAAGATCCCGGAAAAGAAAATGGAGTATTCCACTGATGCCGGCGCTCTTGCACTTTACAACCGCAACTACTCTGAACGCAACGGTAATTTTCTGGTCTTTGAACCGGAAAAATATAAAAAAATCACCGCTTCTGCCAACAATATGGTCATGCTGGACTTTATTCCGGAAGAGGGGGAAAAGGTTTTTCACTTCGCTCTGGGGTACTTTCTCAATGAAGATCCGCAGGAGTCATGCCGCCGTTTTCTCAACGAGCGTCAGCCCAATATAACAGAGATGCTCAAAAGAGTACAATGGATACCGGAAGCCGACTTTTCCGGATTCCGCAGCAATGTGCTGGTCATTGAAAAGATCATCGCCGCCGGGACACTGACGGAAAAAGAAAAAAGCTCCTTCCTTGCAGAAGTTGCCAAATGTAAAGAACGTTTCAGAAAAGCGGAAGAAAAACGGGATATTCCGGCGGCATATCATGAAGTTGAAGTTTCCGGTGATATCCGTTCCCGGATCGGTCAGGCGGCACTCCGCACTTTCCGCTGAATGAAGGTTTGTTATGGAACTTGATACACTTTGCCGGCTCCTCGGATTTGCTGAAAAAGAAAAAAAGGTGCTTTTGCCGTTCTTCGCAGAATTTCAAAAAAACTGCGATGAAAGTTTTCCGGAGTTTATGAAACCGGAAAACGCCATGAAATATTATCCTTTTACCAAACGCAATGTTCCTGTGGAAGAACGTATGCGGCTTGTCGCCGGGATCGTTGAAAAAAATCCTGCATACAGATTTTTTGCCAATATGCTCCATTACGGCTTTTACCGCCGCGACCCGTGGTGCATCGAACTGAATAATCTGCCTCACATTGAAAAGGTTTTCAATGAAAATACCGGGATATTCTATCTGATGATCGCCCTCGGAGCATTCCCCCTGATATTCAAGCGGTACAAAGAGATGGATATTCCGCAGGATATGGCGGAAAAAACCGCTCTCTGGCTCGGCGGGGCGATGGATATCCACGCCGCCGGACACAACGGGGTTCCCGGAGTCAACGCCATCCAGCTCCACTGGCTGCGGCACGCCGCCGATGGAAAACTTTTCCGCATCGGCAGACTTGAGTATCTGCTGCACAAATACCCCGACTGGGTCCCCCTGATTTACCGCAACCGGAAAAATGGTAAAATCTGTCTCTTATCCCGTTCCGGAATCACTTATACTCAAGAGGGCAGACGCCCCGGACCGGAAGAAAACAGCAACCTGACAGAAAGTTTTCTGGAAGATGACAGCAATAATATCCGCGGTTACCGGATTTTGCCGGATGGTTATGCCGATGTGAGCAAAATTGCTGTTTTGAACAAAAATGAGTGGGAGTGTGCGGCTGATGCAGAAGAGATTATCCCAAGCATCCATATTCCTGCCGGCGAAGCTCTGCCGGAAAGTTCTGTCAGAGACTCCATGCTTGAAGCCGTGAAATTTTTCCGTGAACATCTGCATTTGAATATACCGGTATTCGTCAGTTCATCATGGCTCTTTTTCTACGAATGGCAAAAGGCGCTGCCGGACAGCAATATTGCCGCCTTTGCCAAAGAGGGATACCGTTTCCCGACTTTCCCACTGAATAAAACCAGCGGTCTCTTTTTTGTTTTCGGCAGATCCGATCCGGAGATTGAAAAATTGCCGCAAAACAGCTCTCTGGAAAAAGCATTTCACCGGATTTTGAGTTCCGGACGTCTGCTTGGGGAGTGCGGATGGCTTTTTTTAACAAACGATATTGAAAAATACGGCAGTTGCATGTACTGTAAACAATATGATATCCCATAAATATTTTTACGTACAGGAGAAAAAAATGAAATTGATCAAGTGGCGTGAACCAGGCAAAGAAACCGTTTCAACCATTTTCACCGGGGACTTTTCCCCGAGGGAAATCAATGCCGATGATGTTGCCGTCAGAGCAGAGGAGATCGCTTCTCTCATAAAACCCGTTTTTGCAGAAAGCGATCTGCGGATCTGTCAATTAGAGTGTGCCGTCACCCGGCAGGATACCCCGATCGCCAAAAGCGGACCCAATCACCGCAGTCACGAGGGGTGTTTGAAGTTTCTGCAGGCGTTGGGAATCAATATCGCCCTGCTTGCCAACAATCACACCGGAGATTACGGCAAAGAGGGATTATCTGATACGCTGGATAATTGCCGCAAAGCGGGGATGAAAACTGTCGGAGCCGGGATGGACAGTAAATCCGCAAACGCTCCCCTGATACTCACTTGCAACGGTTTGAAAATCGCCATTATCAATCAGGCAGAGCATGAATTCGGCATCGCAGAAGATGACACTCCCGGATGTGCCGGATTGGATCTTGACAAGTTGCAGGAGAGCATCAGCGACTTGAAAAAAGAGTGCGATTTGGTATTTACTGCTTTTCACGGCGGTCATGAACACTATCCGTTTCCCTCGCCGGAGTTGACCAAACGCTGCCGTTTCGCCGCAAAAAGCGGTGCGGATGTTGTTTTCAACTGCCACACTCATTGTCCGTGCGGTTACGAAATATATAATGGAGTCCCGATAGTTTATTCCCCCGGCAACTTCTATTTTCCGCCCCGGCCGACTTCGCTGCCCTGCTGGTTCATCGGCTATCTGGCAAAATTTCACTGCGATAAAAAAGGAGCTTTTGC
Source organism: Lentisphaerota bacterium (assembly GCA_015061615.1). Classification (GTDB taxonomy): domain Bacteria; phylum Verrucomicrobiota; class Lentisphaeria; order Victivallales; family Victivallaceae; genus UBA1784. The sequence continues at coordinate 25,774 of SUWE01000028.1, read as the reverse complement.
CCTTGAATTGATCCCTTATTACAATCATCAGGATAAAATCAAACCTCTGCCGGAAAAAGATGAGGAACTATTCTTTCAATATCTGGAAAAGTTGTGCCTGGTGCTTCAGGATCCGGAGAGATTGAACAAACTGTTTGATTCATGGAGTTCACTCTACGGTGCCGAAGGATACCTCGCAACCTTTTACAACCTGAAAAAACCGGAAGCATGGGAACCGTGTGCCAATGATGAGACTTGGCTCGGCATCCGGAATATTTTCTGCTGTGAATCGCACAATGAACTTCTCCGCCACACAGTACAGCTGATCGAAAAAGGTCTGCTTGCAGAGGCAAAAAAACGCTTTGATGAAATTTCAGCTCTGCAGAAACCTGATTGGGTTTCCAGATGCTGATAAAAAACATAAACTTATCAGGAAAAATATTATGGAAAAAATCAATGCTGTGATCATCGGTGCCGGAGTGCAGGGCATGGTTCATGTCCAAGCCGCAGTGGAGTCTCCTTATGTGGATAAAGTGTATATCTGCGACCCCGATGAAAAACGTTTCAATGAGGCAAAAGAGAAATTCGGCAATGTAATGCCGATCTCTTACGAAAATGCTCTTAAAGATCCTGCGATCCGCTTTGCGTCGATCAGCTCCCCCAATCAGTTCCACATTCAGCAGGCAAGCGATTTCATGCGTCAGGGCAAAGCGGTATTGCTGGAAAAACCCATGGGGGCAACTTTGGAAGAAGCAAAAAAAATGATTCAGGTCGAAAAGGAGACCGGAGCTTTTTTGCAGCTTGGTTTTGAATTGCACTATTCCACGCTTTATACCAAAGCAAAAGAGTGGATCAAAGAGGGGAAAATCGGCAATCCTGTCAACATACAATGCCGCTATTTCTGTACTGAATTTCACCTGAAAAACAGTTGGCGCAGCAACAGCACCGGCAGTTTCCTCATCGGGGAAAAACTCTCTCATTATCTGGATTTGCAGCGTTATTTTTTTGATGATGAATTTGAATCGATCTACTCTCTTTCCTCTAAAAAAGTCGTACCCTACTTCAATCACCGGGATAATCATCAAATGCTTATCCGCTTTCCGGGAGACCGGGTCGGTGTGCTGAATTTCATCATGTATATCGCTGAAACTTATCATGCCGACCCGCTGCGGGAACTCCACGAAAAGCAATCCGATGACGGACATTGTCTGACTTTCCACATTTGCGGTGATAAAGGCGCTTTGGAAACGGATCTTTTCCGCTGCCGGCTGCGGCGGTGGGAATTTTCCGACGGTCCCCAAAGACTGGAAAGTGAGATCGTTGAAACTTATAAATATCCGGCGGAAGAGTCTCTGGAGCATTGTCACAATACCCTCGGTCAAAACCTCCGGGCAATCGAAAGAGCTGTGAAAGGTGAAAAGCCGGAAGTTACTGCAAACGATGCATATCAGACGATGAAACTCTGTTTCGCCGCTGAATTATCAGAAGATACCGGTGAGATCATCCGCAGTGATGACCCCCGGCTGATGTAAAATAACCATACAAAATAAGGAAAGGCACAACTGATGAAAAAGTTTTTACTGACCGTAATACTGTTTGCCGGAGCAGTTTTCTCTGCTGCCGCAGAAAATTCGACCCCGGAGTTCCTGAAAGATGTACCGGAAAATAAAGTTGTCAAATTCGGTTCGGAAAGATTGCGGCTGAATAATTCCGCAAAATTTGTCCGGGAAGATGCCGATTCCGAAACCGGCAAATCCCTTGCCGCGCCTGCACCGAATGAAAAGTGGCAGCACGGTATTGACAAAAAGCCGCGCGGTGCAATGTACTCGTCAACAGTAAGCATTTATAACTGGACGGCGAAAAAACAGGGACCGTCTTTCACCATCCGGGAGTTCCCGCAGGATGAGAAGTTTCACTGGTATAAACTCTGGGATTATGAATTTCTGCCGGGCAGAACCTCTTTGCTGATGTGGTGGTGGCAGATGCAGGCAGATCTCTCCAAGGTTTATAAAGCTGATGCGGGAAATAAATACACGGTGTATGTCTCTTTGAAATTTACCGGACCGGCTTATGTGCCGGGATCTCAAAAGCAGGATGGGGTTTTTATTGATCAGGTGATTCTGGTAAAAATAACCGATTGAATCAAAAGTTGAAACAACCGTTATTCCCGGTCGGGCAAAGCGTTAAACCGCGCGGCTTGCGGGCAGGCGGGGGGTGCGCCGCAGAGCGCGAGCAAAGCGAGCGCAACCCGCATATAAAAAATATGCTGAAAAATTCGGCATTGATTTGATTCTTTGAAATTGCCTCTATCTTATATTTTTTCAACATTTTCTCAGAATTTAAAGTACTGATGCCGCTGGCAAGTTGATCTGTTTACGTTAACTTTGCAACTGGTTGCGACAGATATTCCAGCATAAAATCACACATATTTTCTATTTTTGCAAAACAGATAATTGAAATCATCGTTGATTCAGTGTATATTACATCAACAGGAGTATGTGATAATGAAAGATATTACCAGTAGCGTTTACAATTTTGAAAAATTACGGCAGGAAGGATATCTCTATGTCGATAAGACGGAGTATATCTGGAATTTGATAAATCCCGCCGGGGAGTCCTATTTTCTGTCCCGTCCGCGCCGCTTTGGTAAATCTTTGACTGTATCCACTTTGAAGGCGGTCTTTGAGGGCAAAAAAGAACTTTTCAAAGGTCTTGCCATTTACGATAAACCGTATGAATGGAAAGTGCATCCGGTCATCCACCTGAGTTTCGGCGATTACAATGTTATTTCTGATGCAATGAAGGAACTGCCGGATTACCTGACGGCAAAAGTTAAAAGAATCGCCGCAGAATACGGTATAGAGGTTTCCGGTTCGACTCCCGCACTCTGTTTCGGTGATCTGATCGATCAGCTTGCCAGGAAAAATAAGGTGGTCATTTTGGTCGATGAGTACGATAAACCGATTCTTGACAATATTTCCAATCCGGAAATCGCCAATATCCAGAAGTGTCTCAAAGGATTTTACAGCGTGCTGAAAGACCGCAATGACAAGGAGCGTTTCCTCTTTGTCACAGGAGTGAGTAAATTCAGCCACGTTTCGCTCTTTTCTGACTTGAACAACCTTACCGATATCACGATGGATGCCCGGTATGCTACCATGTTCGGCTACACGCAGGAGGAGTTGGAAGCTAACTTCGGCGACCGTATCGAAGCTGTTGCAGGTTCGCGTGATATAAATGATTTCAAAGCCAAAATCAAAGAGTGGTACAACGGTTACCGCTTTGAGGAAAAAGCCAAAACGGTTTACAATCCGGTATCTTTTGCCAAGTTTCTTGAATCCGGCGGAAAATTCAACAACTACTGGTTTTCCACCGGCACCCCCTCATTTCTGCTGGAGCTTATCCGCAAAAATCACTTCAGTTTTGAAGATGTTCTGTCGAATCCGGTCTCCTCTTTCGCCTTTGATGCCTATGAAGTCGATAAACTCAATCCCCTGACACTGCTTTTGCAGACCGGATATCTTACGATCGACAAAGCCGTTGAACGTTATGGAGATACGGCTTATATGCTTCGTTTCCCAAATCTGGAAGTCAAAGGCTCATTTGAGGCTTATCTGACCGGGGATTGCAGCGGACTGCACGTCGATCAGGTGAAAGATTCCGTCTACCGTCTGGCAGATAAGGTGACCGCCGGAGACGTTGACGGATTCATGGAGACGATGAAGGTTTTTTTCGCCAAAGTTCCGTATGATGTGCATTTGAAAAATGAGAGCAATTTCCAGTTGCTTTTCTATTCGATATTCATGCTGCTGGGCATCAGTATCACTGCCGAATCCCGTACCAATAACGGAAGAATAGATGCGGTGGCGACCAATGAAGATTTTGTGTTTGTCTTTGAATTCAAGTTGAATAAAAGTGATGAGATCGCGTTACAGCAGATCAGGGAGCGGGACTATTTCCGCCGTTATATGAACAGCGGCAAAAAGATCATTCTGATCGGAGTCAACTTCGATAACGCTGCCGGACAGATCGACCGCTGGATATTTGAGCAAGTCTGAAAAAACAGTTGCATTGCCGAGGCATTTTCAGTTATTGCTCAGGCATTTTATTACTTTTCCAGAGGTAATTGCAAAAGTCAATCAAAAAAAGATTGAAAAGAGACCGTTGAGGAGATGAAAGCTGGTAGTTTGAGGGCGCTACCCAAAGCGGTAACGCCCGAAAACGCCCCAGTTTCAGATCGCAACGGGAATTTTCAAGAGTTTTTGAGAACTTTTGAAATTGCCTCTTTCAAATTGAAATCTGAAGCAAATCCGCAATCAAGCAGTATTGTTCCGTCATTGACATTGATGTACTTCATGATCAACGGCTTACGGGTAACGCGGGCTTCAGATACCCGCTGTGGCGCGCTGTCGTCAGAATGCGGCACTTGTCTGACTTGTCTGACAGATTTGGTGTGCCGCAGATACATCAAAAGCGCAGCACCTGCGCGAATTATGCGCGAGTATCGCAGACCGCAGGGCGAGAAACGCAGGGCAACCCATACAAAAGTGAGCAATCCCATTTTTTTGTAAGCAAAAAATGATAAAAGCAAAAATAAAAACTCCAGACGGGGCAAATCAAAATTTGCCAAAGTCAGGAGTTGCTTTTTGCGGGGATTGCTTACTGATGATTGGAAAAAAAAGGTAAAAAACTGGCATCTCCACGAGGAGCGGAGCGACGAAGTGCCTGAGTAACGCAGCCCCTAGAGGGGCGAGTAACGCAAGGCAATGGGACAGTAAGAGAGTAATTCCATTTTTTGCAGTGCAAAAAATATCAAAGCAAAAAGTAAAAGCAATGACGGAGGAAAATTTATTTTCCAAAGTCATTGCTTGCTTTTTGCAGGAATTACTCTCTGGATGATTAGGTAAAAAAAGGCAAAAAAAATGGCATCTCCAATGGGATTCGAACCCATGTTGCCGGGATGAGAACCCGGTGTCCTAGGCCTCTAGACGATGGAGACGCATTCAAAACACTGATAAAATATACTTCAATTACCGGTGATTGTCAAGTAATCTTTGTATAAAAAGTTGAAAATCTTGCAAAATAACAGTATATTAGATGAATGTACCGTTAATACTACTTATAAGGAGATTATTTATATGTCAACCGTCCGTACCCGTTTTGCCCCCAGTCCGACAGGGTTTATGCATGTCGGCAATCTTCGTACTGCGCTTTACGCGTGGCTGCTTGCCCGTTCCGAGGGCGGAAAATTCATCCTCCGTATCGAGGATACCGATCAGGCGCGTTACGTTGCCAACGCGGTAGAAGTCATCTATGCCACGCTGAAAAGTGCCGGTCTTGAACATGATGAAGGTCCGGATAAAGATGGCGGTTTCGGTCCGTATATCCAGAGTGAACGCAAGGGACTTTACCGCGAATATGCCGAAAAATTGGTGGAATCCGGTCACGCATACTACTGTTTCTGTGAAAAGTGTGAAGAAGAATCCGACGAAGACTCCATTCACGAAGCATCCGCCCTCTGTCCGTGTGCAGCGATGGATGCCGCAGACGCGAAAGCCAAAGTTGCATCCGGAGTTCCGCATGTCATCCGCCAGCGTATCGACCGGAGCAAGGTGAGCAGTTTCACCGATGCGGTTTTCGGAGAAATTCAGATCGAAAACAAAGTTCTTGACGATCAGATATTGCTCAAGCAGGACAATATGCCGACATACAACTTCGCCAACGTCGTCGATGACCACTTGATGAATATCACCCACGTCGTGCGCGGTTCGGAGTACCTTTCCAGCACGCCGAAATACAATCTGCTTTACGAGGCATTCGGCTGGGAAATTCCGACCTACGTCCATTTGCCGCTTATCATGGGACGGGATGCGGAAGGGAATATTTCCAAACTTTCCAAACGTCACGGTTCGGTCAGTTTTGAAAATCTTGTTGCCGAAGGTTATCTGCCTGAAGCGATCGTCAACTACATTGCGCTTCTGGGGTGGTCTCCCAAAAGCGACCGCGAGATATTCACCCTTGAAGAACTTGGCAGTGCGTTCAAAATCAGCGGATTGAACAAATCTCCGGCGGTTTTCGACTATGACAAACTGCGCTGGATGAACTCCGAATATATCAAAGCACTTGCGTTTGAAGATTTTGCGGAAAAAGCCAAGCCGTTTGCCAATATTTCCGGAACTCCTCTTGAGTCTGCGTGGGAAAAAATCGCCGCTTTGCTCCACGGCAGAACGGAAGTGTTCAGCGAAATTCCGGAAAAAATCGCTTTCCTGCTGGAACAGCCGGAGTACGGAATCGAACTTTTCACCCACAAAAAGAGCAAAAGCGATGCCGGCAACACCCGCGAAGATCTGCCGGAACTGCGCAAACGTCTTGCGGAACTTGAGGTGTGGAACGCGGAAAATATTTCCGGCTTGCTCAGTGAATTTGCGGCGGAAAAAGAGGTCAAAGCCGGCCGCCCGATGTGGCAGGTGCGCATTGCGGTTTCCGGCTGTGCGGTGACTCCCGGCGGTCCCGGAGAGATCATGGAGATCCTCGGCAGAGAAGAATCCTTGCGCCGTATCGGCAACGCGCTGGCAAAACTCGGCTGAAAACTTGAATAACTCCCTTGCGTATTACACATACCGGAGTTATATTATAGCAGTTTAATCAGAAAAAGAGGAATTTGAAAATGAAACTTTTTATCACCGGTTTGCTCGTTCTTGCCGCAGGGTATTTCCTCTACGGCGCTATCGTCAAAAGGATTTTGCGTCCGGATGACCGGGCGACTCCCGCTGTCGCCAATCCTGACGGGGTGGATTATGTCGTTCTGCCGCACTGGAAAAATATGCTTATCCAGCTGTTGAATATCGCCGGTATCGGTCCGGTGATCGGCGTTATCAGCGGAGTGCTTTTCGGCGATATCGTTTTTGTCATCATTCCGGTCGGCTGTGTCCTTATGGGGGCGGTGCATGATTATGTTGCGGGAATGATGTCCATCCGCCATAACGGAGCAAACCTCACGGAGCTGGTGCGGCTTACTTCAGGCAAAACACTCTACCGTATCTTTTCTGCGTTCCTCGTGCTGGCATTACTGCTTGTGGTGGCGGTGTTTATCAATATTCCGGCACAGCTTACCGCAGGATTGTTCGGCGGCGGCAACAGTGCATTTTACATAAGTGTTGCCGCGATATTCGTTTACTACATTATTGCAACGCTTTTCCCCGTTGACAAGATCATCGGTAAGATCTATCCTTTATTCGGTGCAATTCTGCTTCTGGGAACTGTGGCGCTTTTCGGAACGCTGCTGTTCGCCGCGGTAAAAGATCCGTCACTGCTGGTTGAAAGTGCCGCATTCAAGGCGAAAATGTTCACTGCCGCCGGCAATAAGCCGATTTTGCCGATGCTGTTTGTAACTATTGCCTGCGGAATACTTTCCGGATTCCACGCCACTCAGGCGCCGATCGTCGCCCGCACGATACGGAATGAAAAGCAGGGGTTCGGAGTATTTTTCGGTATGATGATCGTCGAAGGTTTTATTGCGATGGTCTGGTCGGCAGGTGCGCTTGCGGTCTACAATCTTTTCCCTGCGCTTATCGGAACAAATCCCAACGGCGTGCTGGTAAAAATCACCTCACACTTCCTGTACAGCAATATTTCTGTTGTGGTGGTCGTCAGTGTGATAATCCTTGCGATCACCAGCGGTGATACCGCGATGCGCAGTCTGCGGCTTTCGCTTGCGGAAATGTTCCGGGTGGATCAGAAACCGCTGATGCCCCGTCTGCTGCTGGTTCTGCCGCTTATTGCCGCCACTGCCGGATTGCTCTACTGGAGCAACGCCGACAACAGCAGTTTCCAGAAATTGTGGACTTACTTTGCCTGGAGCAATCAGGTGATCGCCGTCTTTGCACTGCTTGCCGGTTCGATCTATCTCTTTTCGCTGAAACGTCCGGCATTCATCACTGTTCTGCCGGGAGTTTTCATCACCTTTGTCGTAACGACTTACATTCTCTGGATAAGTCCTGAACACGGCGGACCGCTGGGATTGGGGCTGGATTTGTATGATGCGTATATGTTTGCCGGATTCTTTGCCGTAACGCTCTTTGCATGGGCGAGATTACGGGCAGATGAGGTAAAACTTAATCCCTGAAGAAAGTTTTGAATAATGGCGGAAAATAAGAAAATTGAAGTTGATTTTGCCAGCAGTTACAAAGATTTGAAACTGCTCAAGCGCCGCTGGTTCCCGCTTTGGAAACTCGACGGTTACGTTTTGAAAGAGTTTCTTATCAAATATGCGATTTTGATGCTGGTGTTCAGCGTATTGTTTATTTTAAGTGACTTTTACCGGGACGTTTCCGATTTTCTGGAAGCGAAAATGCCCATCCGTGATGTCATCAAATATCTGCTCTACCGTCTGCCGGGAAATATCCGCTTCATCATGCCGATTTCCATGCTGCTGGGCTGTATGTGGACGATGGCGACTTTCGGTAAAAATCTTGAAGTCACCGCAATGCGTGCATCCGGAGTTTCCCTTCTGCGCTGCGGCGGAGCGATCCTTGCCATGGGGTTGTTCGTGACCGGAGTCAACATTTACTTCAATGAAGTCCTGATTCCGGAAACTTCAGTAGAAGCCGAAAAACTTTACGATGTCGGTACCAAAAGTGACCGTTACTCTAAAAGTCTGCTTACCTACAAAAGCGTTGACGGTAAGCGCCGCTGGCTCTTTCAGCTCTTTGTCGTCGGTGAAAAACAGACCAATGTCACCTTGAAAACGAAGTGGGATCAGGTGATGATCGCCAAGTTGATCGGAACTCCCGGAACTCCGGAGTTTGAGGCGCATCTGCGGGAAATAACCGGTCCGCGTTTTGCCGAACTGCCCCCCCTGAATGAGCCGGAAAAACGCTCTCTTGCCATCATCCGTCTGCTTGAAGGACGCAAAATCGACTTCACCATCGACGAAGTGCATTACGATTACGACACCAGTGAATGGGTCTTTGACAAGGGGAGTTTTACCAGTTACGACCGTGCTGAAGAGGTGATGTTCCAGGAGTCGCGCGGAACGATCATGTTCCATCAGCCCATATCCTTTGCCAATGTGCGTTTTTCTGAAGCAGAAATTCCGGAACGGCCGGAAAAGATTTTGAATGCGGTGAAAGAAAAAGACAACCTTTCCACCCCGCTTATCTGGCAGATATTGAAGGAAAATCCCAATATGCCGCGCCGCGCAAAGTGCATTTATGAAACGGTCTTTTACTACCGTCTTGCCTTTCCGTGGTCATGTTTTCTGGCGGTGTTCCTCGGTATTCCGCTTGCCACGCGTAACGAGCGTACCGGAAGTATGCTGGCGATAATTTCCGCCATTGCACTGATCGTTATATATATCGCCATTGCCCAGTTCTTTCTGATGCTCGGCAAAAGCGGTGCGCTTGACCCGATGCTTTGCGGACTTGCACCGACGGTTGCATTCATCATCGCCGGAGCGTTGAAGATCGTCCATGACAAGGTGTAGTAATGGAAATTTTCGATACCCACTTCCATCTGTCCGCAGAGGATACATTTGAAGATTTTCTGAGCAGATGCCGGAATGATCTTCAACTGGCATCAAAGGATTTTGCCGTCCCGGTTGACAGGCTGCTCATGCTCTGCGCCGGAAGCAACTGCGCTGAATCGGTGCGGGCAATGGAGTTTGCCGGATATGCGGAAAATGTTTACTTTTCCTGCGGGATCCATCCCCATGCGGCAACGGAGTACCTCGCGGGGGAAAAGCCGGATTTTTCCATTTTCCGGAATCATGAAAAACTGGCTGCCGTCGGTGAGATCGGCTTGGATTACTTTTACGACTTTTCCGATGAGGCAAGTCAGAAAACCGTTCTTGAGGAGTTTTTACAGCTTGCATTGGAGTGGAATCTGCCGGCAATGCTCCATTTGCGCGACAAAGACAACTGCCGTAAAGTGTACGATGATGCTCTTGCAATGCTTGGACCCTTTGCCGGGGCAGGGGGCAGATTCGTTATCCACTGCTACGCGGGCAACGCCGCCGATGCGGAAAAATTCCTTGCTCTGGGCGGATATTTCGGTGTTACGGGAATGTACACTTTCAAGGCGGCGTCGAACATCCGCGAAGCGATCGCAGTTGTTCCGGATGAGCGGATATTGATCGAAACCGATTCCCCTTATCTGGCACCGGTTCCCTACCGCGGCAGAAGCAACACGCCGGGAATGGTTCCGCTGGTGGCGCTTGCTCTCGGCGCCCAGCGGCAGATGCTCCCGGAAAAAGCGGCGGAAATATTTTCCGCCAACGGCAGAAGATTTTACGGTATCAACCTTTGATGGACAGTGTGTTATGTGGATTTTGAAAATTGAAATGCTCGTATTGGCACTCGTACTGGCGGCGCTTGCAGTCTGTGCCTTGAAAGCCGCTCCTGCGACGGTAAACAAACTTGAAAAACTTTGCAGGAACCGCATCGCCGGATTGCTCCTTTGTCTGCCGTGTGCGCTGCTTTGCGTGCCGCTGGCAGTTCCGGTCACTCCGGAAGCGGTCGTGCCGTGGCTCTATCCGCTGGCGGTGGTGCTGCCGGTGTTGAGTTTCCGGCATCTGGATCATTATGCTGCCAGAGGAGTTGCATTTCTTCTTATATTGGCAGGTTATGATATCGTTCACTATGCGTTTGATTTCCGCGTTGCCGGAGCGGGGGCAGTCACGGTCATTATGCTGCTTTGCGGCATCGCCGGTATCTGGCTCGCCGCCAAACCGTGTACTTTGCGTGATATTTTCCGCAAATGCGCGGTATCGTCTGCATGGAAATATTCTGTTGCCGCCTGCGGAGTGCTGGGCGCTGTAACTGCTTTATATACATTGATAAGGAGTGTTTTTTGATGAAATCCTATTTCCGTAAAGAAATTGATGCGATCGCCGGTTATGTTCCGGGGGAACAGCCGAAGGCCGCAAAGCTGATAAAGCTCAATACCAACGAAAACCCCTATCCGCCTTCACCGGAAGTGCGCAAGGTGCTTGCCCGGTTGAAGCATGTCGATCTGCGGCTTTATCCCGACCCGACAGCGGATGAACTGCGCGATCTTTTTTCTGAAAGCGTCAAGATGAAACGCGACAATGTGATCGTCGGCAACGGTTCCGATGATCTGCTGACGATGATTTTCCGCGCATTCACCTCTTATGAACTGCCGGTGGCGGTCTTTGAGCCGAGTTATTCGCTTTATCCGGTGCTGGCGGCGCTTCAGGGCGCACCGGTGATAAAGATCGACCTTGACAAGGAGGATTTTTCCTATCCGGAAAATATCGTGGAGCTTGCCGGAAATGCCAATTTGCTGATAATCACCCGCCCCAATGCGCCGACCGGGAACTGCGCTCCCAAAGAGCTGGTGGAAAAGGTCTGCCGGGAATTTGACGGCATCGTGCTTATCGACGAAGCGTACAGCGATTTTGCGGCGGATAACTGCGCCGAATTTGCCAAAAAGTTCGACAACGTGCTGGTCATGCGTACTTTATCCAAAGGTTCGTCAATGGCTGGTCTGCGTGTCGGCTATGCTTTCGGCAACGAAAATCTGATCGCCGGTCTGATGAAACTCAAGGATTCATACAACGTCAACCGGATTTCACAAGTCCTTGCCAAAGCGAATTTTGAGGATAAAACCTACCGCCGCAAACGGGTGCGCCAGATCATCAAGACCCGCATGATTTTGAACCGGGAGCTTATCGCTCTCGGATTCAAAGTGATCCCCAGTCAGGCGAATTTTCTCTTTGTATCCCCGCCGGATGGCGATGCTGAAGGTCTGTTCAAGACCCTGCGTGAGGCGAATATCATCGTCCGCTATTTTCCCGGCGAAGTCACCGGAAAATATCTGCGCATAACCGTCGGTTCCGGTTCGCAGAATATCAATCTCATCCGCTTTTTGAAAAACCTTTACCGCAATGAATAAGTTACTGATAATCAGCGTGCTTTTTCTCTTTCTGCTCCCGGTGAAGGGGGCGGAACTGCTCCTTGCCGACGCCACCGGCGGAGCGCCGCTTGAAGCGGTGTTCCGGGCATCGGTAACGCTGGCATTGCAAAGTGACCTTGAAGTATCCATGAAACGTATGGACCCCTCAAAGGCGCTTGCGGAGCTGGATAAAGGCAGCGTCGATGCGGTGGTGATCGACTCCGTTTTTGCCGCCAACAGAAATGTTGTTCCGCTGGCGTGTGAAGCGCTGGCACTCTATGTGAGTTCCGCCAATCCGGGGGCGGCATTGACAAAAAAACAGGTCGGTGAGATATTGCGTTCCCCCCGTCCGAGCTGGGTGGAATACAACAGAATAAATCTTGATATCCAGCGGATAATGATGAAACCGCTCTCCCCTTCCGGAACCCTTGTCCGGCGGATTTTCGGCAACGATGCCGCGGCGGAGGAGATATTCAAAGTGGATTCATTTTCTTCCGGCTTCACCTTTATAAACACCGCTTCGATCTTCTTTGCCCAGTATATTCCGCAGGCTCCGGTCGAAGTGAAGTGTCTGCCGATCGGCGGAGTTCTGCCGACCAGTGCGGATATAATTTCCGGAAAATACCCGCTGTCAGTGCGTTACGTCATTGCGTATAAGGAAAACAGTGCGCGTTTGCAGCTTTTGCTCAAAGAGCTGAAAAAGGATAAATACCGTACTCAAATGGCAAATTCAGGATTGATCGTATTATGAAAAAGAGCCGTAAAGTCCGTTTGCGCCGTATCGCGGAGCGTACCGCAAAAAGAAAAGCCCTGCGTGACGGGGAGTGTATCACCGGAAAAATTTCCATGACCGCCGGAGGGTACGGATTTGTCGTTCCTGATGACGGCAGTGGTAAAGATGAGGTGTTTGTTCCTGCGAAATTTGCCGGATTTGCCCTTGACGGTGACACGGTCAAAGTGAAACTTCTGCCGCCGCGTCCGGGACATCCGGAAGACAGTGAGCGCGGTCCGGTCGGCAAAGTCGTGGAGATACTCGACCGTCAGCGCAAAAGTTTTGTCGGTCAGCTTGTTGAAGGTTCCTTCGTAGCGCCGTTGAATAAACGTCTGCCGGAAGTGGTATCCATTTACGGTTCGCGCAAAGGTGCAGTAAGAGGCGACTGGGTGCGTATAAAATGCGAAAGCAGTGAAAACGGCGAATTGACCGGAAAAATCGGCGAAGTTATCGGCGAAGCCGGAGTTTTGAGCGCCGATCTGGATGCGGTGATGGCGGAGTTTGAACTGCCGGGCAAATACTCGGAAGAAGATGAGAACCTCGCCCGCGCCATCGTACCTGCAAAAATCCCCCGCAGTGACCGCCGGGATCTCTTTATCCTGACGATAGACCCCTTTGACGCCAAAGATTTTGACGATGCCTTATCTATTGAAGATAATGGAGATGGAACGTATACTGCCGGGATACATATCGCTGATGTTGCGGCGTATATCCGTCCCAAAGAGCGTTTTGACAAACTTGCCGGACTCCGCGGATTCAGCTGTTATCTGCCGGGCAGAACGCTGCCGATGCTCCCCGCCGGATTGACGGCAAAAATCAGTATGCAGGAAAATCAGGATTCCCTGGCGCACTCCGTTTTCCTTAAAGTCGATTCCGAAGGCAGAGTTTTATCCGGAACGAGGGAACACACTCTTGTGAAAGTTGCTCAACGGCTTGACTATGATGAAGTTCAGGAATTTCTTGATCGCGGCACCGTCGGCGGCAGATGGCTGGATAAGACTCCGGAAACGTTGAAACTGCTTGCTCAGGTCGTGCGTAAAATGCGCAGTTACCGCGAAAAAACCGAAGAATTTATCGAACTTGCCCTGCCGGAAGTGCGCGTGATATGCGACGAAAAGAGCAACACTGTAACCGGTATCGACCGCAAAATTTCACGGGAATCCGAACAGCTGGTCGAGGAGTGTATGCTTGCGGCAAATCAGTTTGTCGGTCTGCAATTACCGCAGAAACAGCTTGCAGGCATCTACCGGGTGCATCCGGAGCCGGAAATGGAAAAGACCGTCGAATTTTCTGAAGTGATGCACGATGCTTTCGGTTACAATGTCGGAGATATCGCCGACCGTAAATGCTGTCGCGAATTTATCGCCTCTCTGCCCGAAGACCCGGCAAAAAATCTGATTCTGGGAATGATCCTGCGTTCCTTTGCCCGCGCATCGTACAGTGTGAAAGGGGATATCCATTTTGCCCTCGGCAAGACTTTTTACGCTCACTTCACCAGTCCGATACGCCGCTATGCCGATCTGACTGTGCATCAGCAGCTGTGGCAGCTGGATTTGAATCAGCGGACTAAAAGCGCATCTGTTCTGGAGTCGGTCGCCCGTCACTGTTCGGAGATCGAAGAACGCATCGACGGTGCGTGTTTCGCCGCCAATGACCGTTTGAAACTCCGCATGGTGCAGGAGATGATCGAGCGTGAACCGGCGCGTAAATTTGAGTGTATCGTGATAAAAATGCTCAATTCCGGAGTTCAGGTCGAGCTGCCGGAGTTCGCTTTGACCGCCTTCGTTGCCCGCGAAGATATGCCGCGCAGTGAAGGCAGGATAAATATCGGTTCGGTGATGAAACTGCGTTCAGATGCACTGCGTTTCTGATATCCGGTGAACAAAGATTGAAAAAATTCCAGTTTCGTGCTATATTAAGTAAATCGGAAAGGCAATTTCAAAAGTTCTGAAAAATTCTTGAAAATTCCCGTTGCGATCTGAAAAAGGAGCGTTTCCGGCTGGTTACTTATTCAGCAGCCGCCTTAAACTCTCTTTTTAATCTCATCAACGGTATCTTTTCAATCTTTTTTTATTGACTTTTGCAATTACCTCTGGCGTCAGGAGTTTATTAAGGGAAATAATATATGTCGATAAGAAAAACACTTTCCAAACTGAGCAAACGTCTGCCCGGCGGATATCTGAGCATGATGTTTTTTTCATTTTTCAAAATAACCGATGAGGTTCCTGAAATCAGCCGGGAACTGTGGGCATTCATGAAAAGCAATTTGAAATTCATGAAAAAACACCGTGAGGAATACAAGATCGTCTCTCTTGGCTGTGACTGCATGGCAAGAAGTTACACCACAACTTACATGCTCAAACCCGGTAAAGCCGCCGGTGAAAAAGGTATGCCTTTTGACCTTGCCTGTTCCCCTCCGGAAGCTGTCGCGCATAATCTGGAAAATGATTTTGCCGACTACTTCGCCGACGGCTGGAGCTACGATTTCCAGTGGAAACGGTGGAACAATACTCCGGAATCCGGTATGTTCTATCCCCATGACAAAGATTGCGGTCCGGATGATCTGGAAAAAATCCAGAACCGTCTGCGCGGCAGGATCGCCAACTTCCGCGAAGTTATGGATTATCCCAATCTGATTATGTTTGTTCTGCATAAAAAAGCCGACGGCAGAAAAGAGGATATCGAGCGCATCTGCCGTAAAATCACCGAATTGCGCAAGGGCAAGCCTTCCAAATTTCTGGTGATGGCGTGTGACCTTGATGAAACATGCACCGGAATCGACGGCGCCGAACTGCGTTTGCTTCCCTATCCCTCCGCAGAGTTTCACTGGTACGACCCGAAAATGCGCTACACTGCCGAAGGTATCCGGCATGAGATGAAATTTGTGAAGGTCTGCCGTGACGTTCTCAGCAAAGAACTGGGGATCAACGGATAATACCGTTTGCCTGTTTCGGTATATCACGGGAGAAAAAGCGATGGGGATAAAGAGGAGTTTGCAGATATTTTTCTCTCTGCTTGTCTTTGCCTTCGTCATGCTCTTTTTTTCACCGTGGTACGTTGTAAAAGAGTTTGAAACGGAGTTCTTCTACTCCGCTCAAACTGAAGTGAATATCGCGCTGGCAAGCGACCATGAAGGCGATCTTTTCAGCCGGGAAAAACTCCTGTTTGCCCGCTTTACCCTGCCGGAAAGCGACAGAATGCAGAAAGTCAAACTGCAAATCCCCGCAGTTCAGTCAAATATTTTCGGTCTCCGCATTGAAGTTGCTGACGGTAAGAAAATCGCCATAAGCAACCTCACCGTGAAAGGGCGCAAAAAAAGTTACTCCGCCGATTGGAAAAAAGATCTGCCGGTAACTGAAGGAGTCAGGACCGACGGCGGAAAACTTATTATTGATTCATCCGCCGCTGTCACATTCCCGGTGCGGATAAAGACCTGCCGTGTCCTGCAATACAAAGTGTTCAGCGCGGCGCTGATAATTGCGCTTGCGGCGGCAGGAATGTTTTTTTTCCGGATAAAAGTCGAACCTGCCAGAGAGCTGTTTTTTATCACGGCAGCGATGATTTTGATGCTTTTTCCGGTGATGAGGCTGGATATTTGGAGTGTGGTCAGCGATGAAAACCGCTTTTTCCAGAAGTTCCCGTCATTGACAAAGAAGTTCCCCAAAGAGTTTGAACTCTATCTGGGCGACCGTTTTTTCTGCCGCGGCAAAATGATAAAATTGAACCGGAAGATCTTTGAATCCAATCTCTTTTCAGGCGGAACGCTCGCGCGGAACAGCAAGGCGTTTTACGGAAAAGAGGGGTGGATTTTTTCCACCGGATTCGATTCCGTGGCAATGGCGCAGAATCTCAACCGTTTTACCGCTGATGAACTCAGAGAGTGTGCAAGGCGCCTTGATGCCGTTGCCGATGAGTTCGCCGCCCGCTTCAATGCTCCGGTATTTGTGGTGCTTATGCCGGATAAGGAGCGGGTCTATGAGGAGTATTATCCGGATTTCCTGCTCAAACAGCGCCGTCATAAGCAGTCGCGGTTGGAACAGTTGACCGATTATCTGCGCAAACACAGCAAAGTTACAGTTATTGCTCCATTGCCGCAACTTCTGGAAAAGAAAAAAGAGTATCAGCTTTATTACATGGGCGGGACCCACCAGACTCCGCAGGGAGCATATATTTCCGCACAGGAAATAAAAAAGGCAATAATGGAAAAATTCCCTCATCTTGAAGCTGTTCCGGAAAATATTTCCAAATGGAAAACCGGGCGCAACGGCGATATCGACGCCGCGATGCAGCTCGGCTTGAAACCGGAAGAAGATCTTGATGATAAATATATTGCCGCACCGGAACCGGAGTTCATCTTCCGTCACGATCTGCGCAAAATGCAGGAAATTCCGCAGATAAGTTTGCTGACAAGACATTTTGTTTCCGGCAACAGAAATTACCGGGGCTTGAGGATCCTTACCGTTGCCGACAGTTTCTGGGGATATATAAGTCCCTTCATGGTGCCGCTGGCAAGTGAGGAAATTTACGCCTTTTACGGTTCGGGCAAGGATTTTGTTTTTGAACCCTTTGCCGCCGATATCCGCAATTTCAAGCCGCAGGCAGTCATAATCGAATCGACGGAACGGTTTCTGCACCGTTTCCTTACAATAAAGTACGGGGAGTGAATCATGCTGTTTTCGTCACTGGTTTTCATCTGCGCGTTTCTCCCGCTGCTGCTTTTCATCTATTATACTGCGCCGCGTTCATGGCGCAACAATATCCTGCTTGCATCAAGTCTGCTTTTTTACGCATGGGGCGAGGTGACACTGGTATGGGTGATGATCGCTTCGATCATCTGGAATCACGTTGCGGCACTTGTTATCGACCGCACCCGCAACGATTTGCTGCGGAAAGTTGTTTTTGCCGTCGGGGTTATCGTTGACATTGCCGCACTGGGGTATTTCAAATATACGGACTTTTTTATTGAAAACTGGAACTCTTTAAGCGGTATGGCGCTGCCGTTGAAACATATCGTTCTGCCCATTGGAATATCATTTTACACCTTTCAGGCGGTCTCTTATTTGACCGATGTTTTCAGGCATGATACTCCGGCGGAAAAGAATCTGCTCAATACCGGATTGTACATAACATTTTTCCCCCAGCTTATCGCCGGACCCATCGTTAAATTTCATGAGATATCCGATTATATCCGTGAACGGAGCGAAACTCTTGACAAATTTGCCGCCGGATTGCAGAGATTTATCGAAGGATTGGCAAAAAAAGTGCTTATCGCCAATGTCATGGCGGAAACTGCCGATGCGGTTTTTTCTTCAAATACCGCCGTACTTCTGCCGCAGGAGGCGTGGCTGGGGATCTTCGCCTATTCGATGCAGATATTTTTTGACTTTTCCGGTTACTCCGATATGGCTATCGGTCTGGGGAAAATGTTCGGTTTTGAAATTCCGGAAAACTTCAACTTCCCCTATACGGCAGCGTCGGTGACGCAGTTCTGGCGAAAGTGGCACATATCGCTTTCCACATGGTTCAAAGAGTATTTGTATATTCCGCTGGGCGGTTCGCGGGCAGGGAGGTTCCGGACTCTGCGCAATCTGGGGATCGTCTTTCTGGTGACCGGATTCTGGCATGGCGCGGGGTGGAACTTCATCTTCTGGGGCGCGTGGCACGGAGCATTTATCATATTGGAAAGGATTTTCAAAGTTGACAAAAAGAGCATTCCGGTATTGGGGAATATCTATTTGCTGATTGTCGTGCTTACCGGTTGGGTCTTTTTCCGGGCGGAAACTTTTTCTTCGGCACTGCTTTATATCCGCAGAATGTTCTGTTTTTCTGCGTGGAACTCCGGCGGCATGATGGTTGTATCCGGAACGTTTGCCGTCATGGCTCTCTTTGCGGTGTTTTACAGTACAACTCTGCCGCGCATGATATATAACAGACTGAATAAAAACGGGTTGCTTGTGTGGCGCAGTGTGTGTTGTCTTCTGCTTTTTCTGGTGCTTCTGCGCCTTGCCGGAGCATCGTACAACCCGTTTATCTACTTCCGCTTTTAAGTAAAAGTGCTGTTGCCTTGAAATATCTCTTCATGTATGTTATATTATAGCGGTTGCATGTTGTGTAATCACTGAATATTGAAAAATTTGTAAAATATTGTCCGGAGTATCCGGAACGGAAACGTTTGTAACAGGGGTTGTGAGTATGAACGGTATTTCTTTTGTTTTTCCCTGCTTGAATGAAGCGGAAACAGTCAAACAGTGTATTGACGAGTTGAAAACAACTTTGAGTTCGCGTCCGGATATCTCTTATGAGATCATTGTCGCGGATAACGGCAGTACCGATGAGACTGCTGCGATCGCATCTGCTGCCGGAGCCAGAGTGGTTCCGGTTGAAGAAAAAGGCTACGGTGCCGCTTTGAAAGGCGGTTTTGCCGCCGCTGAACTTGATTATATCGCATTCGCCGATGCTGACGGAAGTTACCCCCTGAATAAAATTCCGGAGATGTTCGATGCGGCAGTAAAAGAAGATGCCGATATGGTCATCGCTTCAAGAATGAACGGCGGTGAGATCGAGGAAGGTGCTATGCCGTTTCTGCACCGCCACCTGGGAACTCCCGTGCTGACTGCTTTGATAAATATACTGTTCCGCGGGAAACTGACTGATTGCAATTCCGGATTCCGTCTGATAAAGAAAACCCGTTATCAAACCTGGACTCTTGATGCAAACGGAATGGAGTTCGCCAGTGAACTTCTTATAACCGCTCTTAAAACCAGGTCGAAGATCGTCGAAATCAAAGGCGGTCTGCGCAGAGACCTCCGCAGCAGAAAACCGCATTTGAAAACGTGGCGTGACGGTATGCGGCACTTGCTCTTTATCCTGTCGGAAAGACCTGAACTTTTTGATTGTCTCGGATTTTTCGGGGTATTGCTGATGCTTTGCCTCTCATGTGTCACACTGATCGCCGGTCCCAGTGTCGTCGGAGGATTCCATATCTTTGATATTCATACCAAAATGCTGCTTATCGGTGGTTCGATTCTGTTCATGCAGCTTTATCAGGCAGGGTGTTATTTGTATACAGCCTCCGGCTCGCGCCCCTGTTTATGGGTAACCCGCAAAGTTCTGAACTGGGATGAAGCAAACGTTTTCTTCGTACTGCTGTTGTTGTTCCTCATCGAAGCCGCCGGTATCGGTATTATTATTGTGAGCTGGTGCCGGAATGATTTCCACAATCTTCAGCAATCCGATCTGTTGTTCGGTCTGACTCAGCTGCTCACTCTGATCGGCAGTTTCATGATCGGCTTGCTCACCAACTCCATGATACGGCGTTTCAGAAAGAAAAACTGATTACTTTCGGAGTATACGGAAAACTGCTATGAAAGAGTTTATGAAAAAACATCGGTTCGGTATCGTCATTGTCCTGCTGATGCTTATAAAACAGCGGCTTGTTACATTTCTGCCCCTGATGCCGATATACACCATCGGTACTTATGATGATCTGCTTATGGCGCGTATCGCCGACTGTCTGCTGGGGTTGAAGTGGATGGATGATTCTCTGATGCTGACTAAAGGTATCGGATTCCCACTGTTTCTGATTTGCGGAATAATGACCGGTATCGGTTATGCCGGACTGGTGTCGCTCTGCCACTCGATCGCTTCGCTTTTGATGACTGTTGCTCTGCGTCCGGTGATCAAAAGCAGATGGATGCAGCTTGTATTTTTTACGGTGCTGCTTTTTATGCCGGTTGCGTATGTTATTTCCCAGAGAGTTTACCGTAACTCGATAACTGTATGGCAGGTTTTGCTGATACTGGCTTCGCTTTCCGGAATGCTTCTGCGGCTCAACGCTCCGGCAAAAAAGCTCTCCATCTGGTCGATTCCCGGAATTATCGGACTTACATGGTTCTATCACACCAGAGAAGATGCCATCTGGGGAGTGCTTTTTGCTATCGGCATGCTGATTGTTTCGCTGATTTTTCTGCTGTATGTGTTCAAGCTCAAAAGCAAAGCGTATCTTATTCACGGAACCGTTCTTGCTCTGCCGCTTATTGTGCTGTTCATATCCATTGAGATCATATCGGCACTGAACTGGCATTACAACGGTTTCTGGGGAACGA
This sequence comes from Lentisphaerota bacterium, assembly GCA_015061615.1. GTDB lineage: Bacteria > Verrucomicrobiota > Lentisphaeria > Victivallales > Victivallaceae > UBA1784. Next base: position 5,005 of record SUWE01000028.1, on the reverse strand, counting down.
CATTTTTTGCCTCAGGCAGTTTTCCGCGGATGGTAAAAACGGTTTATAGTATAAACTGGCACGATTCCGCCCAGCTGCCGCCGCGGCTGGCAATCAGCCGCAGGCAGATTCAGGATCTTTATAATTACTCCCCGACAATGAGTAAAAACCGGAATGAGGTCGAACGCTGGCTTGATATCATGCACAAGGTGAACGGTGAAGTGGAAAACGGTCATATTTTCTGGGCTATGCTCTATTGGAGTAACGGCAAAGCCAAAGAAGCGGAAAAGGGTTTTGCCGCCATTGCCGATGAACTTGATGCCGCCATTGCTGCAGGAAAACTGCAAACCCGTCCCACCATGCCCAGCGCGTTGATGGCTCCGTGGAAACCCTCTGCGTACCCCCATTTTAAGAAAGCATTGGGGGAAAGCTGGGCCATGCTGCTGAAAAATGATCAATATTATTTTTATCCCGGTCCTTCGCATGAACCGGTGCGCGGAGTACGCTATCTGGAAGATTTCACCGGAAGCAAATTCGATCATGCTTCTGATGAACTGAGTCATCTCTGTCATTATAGGAATATGTCGCTGCGGATATTGCGCAAGGTACAAATGTTTTACGAAAAAATATCCATCCCGTTTGCCGTTCTCGGAGCTTTGGGATTTATGGTTATCCTGATAAAACTTTTTGCAGTTCGCGGGAAAGATATACCGCTTTTGAAAACGCTCTTTTTCCTGCTTGGCTGTGCCGCTGCATGTTTTGTATTGACCGTAGGAATTGCTTATACCGATGCCACCGGTTTCCCGGCAGTCAATGCCCCTTATCTTGCCGGAGGATATCCGCTGGTATGGGTGTTCAACCTGACGGCATTTTTTGCCGGACTCACCATTGTGATCGACCGGGTGCGCCGGCGCAAAAACAGTACGGAACAGAATTGATCCTGTTTTCAGGGCGGCTTCTTTCTACGGCAGGGGGATGCCGCCGCTTTTTATGAACCGGGCAGGGGAAATGCCGAAGTAGTGCCTGAATACTTTGGAAAAGTGATAGCGGTCGGCAAAGCCAAGTTTGTCTGCAGTCTCTTTTATCGTTGCGCCTTTGTACATCAACAGTTCCACGGCGTACTCCATTTTGCGGTTCAGCAGCCACTTTTTTACCGGAAGTCCCGTCGCTTTGAGGAACTGTCTTTGCAAAGTGTTCACACTTGTTCCGCAAAGGCGGGCAAGTTCCGGACAGCCGCCGGAAAAGCCAGGTTCTTTTTCGATGATGCTCAATGCTTTATCAAATGCCGTCCCCGTGGAGTCATCTTCTTTATGGTGCAGAGCGCCTTCCGGCAGCATCAGCAATGCGGCATTCACCACCGCCGATGCCGCAAGAGTAAGCTCATTGCCGGTGCAGGATGAAAGTCTTTCCGCTATAAACGGCAGGATTATATCTTTGACGGAAAGTTTATGCACCTTTCTTTCCGCTGAAAAGTGTTCCGGCAGAGAAAAGTGGACGAAAAAGTGGGCAAACTCCTTTTCCGCACGCGTGGAAAAGGGCGTCTGCGGCGGAATCAGCAGTGCAATATCCGGAGTCAGTGCGATCTCACTGCCGCGTGAACTTATCCACGCCCCGGGATCCATGTTCCAGTAAAATCTCCATGTCGGCACACTTGCATGTTTGTACTGCCAGCGTACCACTGCCGGAACAAATCCGGTGTTCAATATCTGCACTTTGGGTGAATTTGACATCTTTTTATCCGTTTCTTACATTTGCATACGGCGGTATATGGTGTATAATATACACAACGGAAGATATTTTGTCAATATCCGCAATCAACAAAACTACGAGGTGAATCATGGCAGAGACGATTTTGACACAGGCAGAGTTTGACAACCGCATCAAAAAAGCGCAGGCGGTTCTGGCAAAGACCGATCTTGACGCATTTCTGGTATTTTCAACTGAATCCGAACCTGCCGGAGTGCGTTATTTTTCCGATTACTGGCCCAGTTTTGAAACGGCGGGCGTGCTTATCACCCGCGACGGTGAGGCGGCACTGATCGTCGGACCGGAGACACTGACTTATGCTTCGGCGCGTTCCAAACTTGCCACGGTCATCCAGACGATGGATTTCCGTGAATCCTCCCAGCCGGACTACCCCGGTTCCACCCATCCGGACTGGAAGGCGATCATGAAACGCTTTTCCGTCAGAAAGCTCGGTATCACCGGGTTCCACATGTTCCCCTACACCATTATGTGCAACATTGCCGATGCGCTCGGCGGAACTGAAAATATCGTCAATGCCGATGCCATTTTGCGTCCGGTGTTTATGAAGAAATCTCCGCTGGAACTTGAGTGTCTGCGCAAATCCGCAAAAATTTCTGAAATCGGTTTCAAAGCCATTCTCGAAAATATCAAACCGGGTATGACCGAAGTCGAATTGTGCGGAATCGCCACGGCGGCAATGCTTGCCAACGGCGCGGAAACTACCGGTTATCCCATCTGGTGCTGTTCCGGACCGAACTCCGATCAGGCGATCAGCCGTCCCTCTCTGCGCAAAGTCGGCACGGGTGAAATCATCCACTTCAGCATCGGCGCCAAAGTCGAAGGTTACAGCAGCAGTATCGGCAGACCGGTGGTGCTGGGCAAGTGTCCGGACGAGATCCGCAAATTCATGCAGGTCGGTCTCGATGCGCTGAATATGGATTTTGACCTCATGCGTGCCGGAGTCAAAGCGAGCGACGTGGCGAAGAAAGTCCACGGTTACATTACCGATCAGGGTTACGGAGATGCTATTCTCTACGGTCCGGCGCACGGCTGCGGTCAGATGGAGTGCGAATACCCCTTCCTTGAAACTTCATCAGACTATATCCTTGAGGAAGATATGACCTTTATGGGTGACGTTTTCCTGCACCGCAACGGAATGGGATTCCGCTGGGAAGACGGTCTTATCGTCCGTGCCGACGGTCCGGCGGAAGAACTTTCCAGCTTCGGCAGACAGATCAATATTCTTGAGGTGTGAAAATGATAATTGATATTCACGGACATCTGGGCAATATCAATTTTGCCCCTTTCTGGCAGGCGGATGCGGCAGCGCTGGAAAAATACTGCGCTGAGTCAAATGTGGATAAATTATGCGTATCTGCCTCACGTTCGATCATGTACGATGTGCGCGAAGGCAATGCCGAACTTGACCGCGCACTGAAGGAAACCGAAAAACTTCTGGGATATGTGGTTTATGATCCGGTGTTTCCGGAGTCGGAAGCGGATTTGGAACTCTTGAAGAGCAACTCCAAGTTCCGCGGAGTGAAGATCCACCCCGATTATCACGGTTACTCCCTTGACTCCAAACGGTGCCGCGACAAGGTCGAAGCGGTTGCCGATCAGGTTCCGATGATGCTTTTTCATGTATCGTGTATGCCGGGAACGGGATTTTCCCCTGCGCTGACGGTGGCGGATATTGCAAAGCATCACCCGGATACGCAGTTTGTCCTTGCGCACATGGCGGGAACTTACCAGAACGGCAACTATCCGTACTTCCCCAATCTCGATTCTCTGGAAAAGGTGATGGAAGTGTGTACGGATAATGTCTATGTCGATACTGCCCATTACCTTATGTATGTCTACCCCGGCGTGATGGAAAAAATGTACTCCCTTGCCGGAGCCGATCATATCGTTTTCGGTACCGACGTTCCCCTTCAGGGAGCGATGCAGATGCGTTTTGCCATTGAGGCGATCAATGCTCTGGATATTCCGCAGGAAGATAAGGATAAGATTTTTTACAAAAATGCCGGAAAGATCCTCGGCTTGAATTGAGGTGAAAAATGACAAAGGAAGAAAGACTCAGGCTCAATATCGCAATCGAAAATCTGGTGCAGAAGGTCAAAAAAGTCCAGAAAGCGCATCCGGAACTGTTGCTTGGTGAATGTACCGCTCCGGTTCCCGAAGGCTATGTGGAAGATGACCCTTTGCGCAACTGCGGCAATACCGTCTGGTCGGGATTGATCGAACCGGAAAACTCCGAACTGGATAAGGTTCTTTACGAATATCTTGCCAAACTCCCGAAAGTTCCGGCGGAAAAGATGGCGAAACTCACCGGAGACAACCTCTGGGTATGGGGCGGACCCACACCCTATTGGGGCGGTTCGATGGCGGATGATACCCTTGTGCGCGGCGCGGATTACTTCAATGCGGATAATGTCGTCTATGTTTACGGTCCGACCGATGACAAGATGATGAAGATGCACAGCAAATACAAACGGATGCTCTGCCAGATCAACTCCCAGTGCCGCACCCCCGGCGCGCAGGATGAATTTTATGATGCAGATCGCGGTGCAGATAAACTGCGTACTCCCGAAGAAAAATATTTTGCCGATGCCGCTAATGCCGAATATCTGAGCAAACTTTCTTTGCAGTACCCCAATATCGTCGGTGCCATGTGCGATGATGTATCAACATACTTCGACAAAATCGTGCTGCCGGATGCCTTTGAAGCGCGTTACAAGGGACTTAAAAAGTACAATGACAAACTCCGCATGTACGGTGTGATCTACGTTCACGAACTCGGAACCAAAGATTACTCCCTTGTCCAGCCGTATATCGACGTGGTCAACCTCTGGTACTGGAACAAGGATGAGATCCTTGAATACGATGAAAAACTTGAGCTTTGCCGTCAGAACTTCCCCGGCAAGCCGATCATTCAGGGAATTTTCCTGCACGAATACGGCAGATCGGATATCGGTTCCCCGATCGATTTGCTGCTTTATCAGCTCGACAAGGCGCGCGAAAATATTGCCAAAGGCATTGTCGAAGGCGTTATCCTGCTCGGTGACCGTGAAATCAAAAAGTGGCCCGCTGTTGCAGAGGCGCTCAAAGATTACCTTGCCAATCAGTGATTTTTTCTGAATCATCATGGGGCTGAGCGCAAAACTTGTGTTTTTTTTTTGCAGGGGTGCTAACGACTTGTCACGGCGTAGTGTAACGAAGACGGACGCCCCCTGCACCCCTGGCGCCCGCGCATGCGGGATTTTGTACTGGCAAGTGGTAT
>SUWE01000027.1 GCA_015061615.1 Lentisphaerota bacterium | reverse complement strand
CACTTGCCAGTACAAAATCCCGCATGCGCGGGCGCCAGGGGTGCAGGGGGCGGCGTTAGCACCCCTGCAAAAAAAAACACAGGTTTTGCGCTCAGCCCCAGCTTTCATCTCCTCAACGGTCTCTTTTCAATCTTTTTTTGATTGACTTTTGCAATTACCTCAATGGAGTTGCAAATCGCTGCAAAATCACTTTGCCGGAACTTCGCGGACAAATGCGTTGCGGAACTGGACTGTTCCCTTGTCGCGGTTGCGGTAAAGCAGATAAAATACCACGGTTTTGATCGGCTTGCGCGGAACGAATTTGCGGGTTTTAAGTTCCCAGTCATGCGCAGTTATTGAAAATGGAGCAATGAGCTGATAGGTTCGGGAATTATCCGCATAGACCAGATCGACATACACACAGTAATCCACGCCGGCTTTGCCGTCAAGGCCGGTATCCAGTTTGCTTTCCGCGCCGAACTCAATGGCAACGGGCTTACTCTGATTGAGGTGGAAGATCTCTCTTGCTCCGCCGGAGTTCAACTTCTGGAACAACGTGATCGTCACGATGCCGTCTTTATTGCTGATGGTGTTTTTCCCTGCTCTGAGCAGTTCAAACTGTCCGGTGATATGATTTTTTGCTTCTTCAGCTCCGCAGAGCAGCAATGCGGCAAAAATTGCCATGACAGCAGATACTTTTTTCATTTCTTTATTCCTTTCGTTGTTTAATGGAGTGTTTTACTTGAAATTGTCTCCGAGGTCGGCACTTGTATCAAGGAAAAGTTTGAGCAATTCAAATTTGTTCCCCCCGATATCTCCGCTGATAACCCATTTGTCATCGGCGTTTTCGGGCAGTTCATAAACGATTTCCACCGTTTTTTCCGGTGAAAGCGCTATCGTTTCCCTTTCCGGCAGAGTGATGACCTTTCCGGCAGGGGATTTGAGCTGCACACGGAGTTTCTGTGATTCTTCACTCCTGAAAACCGCAAGTTTCACCGTCAGTTTTTTACCTTCAACTGCCGCATCGACGGCAACAGTTCCGGCGATATCCCTTATACGCGGCATATTTTCATAAACCGCGATACGGTAACTGTATTCCAGAGATTCACCCTTTTTAAGCGGCGTACCTTTGATGATATATTCGATGGTTCCGCCGCTTCTTTTTCCGGCGATCGTTCCATTATACATGTAAAATGCGCTGTCAGCAAGGTCGCTGTTTTCCGGCAGGATCGCCACGGTACAATTTTCCGGCTGGTAATTCACCGCAATAAAGTTTCTTACCGGCGGCAGAAAAACGTTGCGCTCTTTGGATAAGCTGTAAATTCCATCTTCCGCCATCCGGCTGGTACTGCCGACCCCGGTCTGACCGACGTTGCCTTTCGCCGGGATAAGACGGATGGTTCTGCCCTCACGCGGAACATAATTTATCCACGGACGGATTTTCAGTTCACGGTTTGCAAGATTGGTCACTTTTCCGTTGACCAGAATCGCGTTTTCGCCTTCCGGCAGAGTCACTCTGCGGCGCAGAGCCACTGCCGATGCTCCGTAGGGTGAGGCGTACAGTTCCACAAAGTTTTTTCCGGAAGCGGTCACCTGCATCGGCATGAGCGATACGTCGATACCATTTACGCCCCAGAATCTTTCTACAAGCATGTGTCCGAGAGTGATATTCCGCTCGATCAATCCGCCGGTGACAGTTTTGCTGTGGGATATGCCCCAAAAGAGGTTTTCCGGATGCTTTGCACTGTAAAAGCGGTCGAATCCCCCCATTGTCGAAGGGATGAGCGAAAGTTTCCATAAACCGTTATCCAGTGTGACTCTGGGGTGGATTATCTCCGTTGTTTCGCAATGCTCCATCGGAATGGCGGTATCTTTGACCGCAGATACCGGCTTCTTTGCCGCAGTGCATCCGGAAACAAGCAGCAGCAGGGAAATGAACAGACGCTGTTTCATTATTTTGCCCCCCGGCTTTCAAAGCACCGCTTCATCCGCACCGGAACATATTTGCCGCGTACCGAGAGCTGATCGGGCAATCCGCCGGGGATGCCGTCGGCATTCTCGATACCGAAGAAGAACTCAAAGCGTTTATCCATGGCAAAGCTCAGTTTGCGCACCAGTTCTTCGCCGTTGTAAGCATCTTTTGCGCGGACGGCAATTACGCTGTCTTCTCTGAAAATACCCTCTTTTTCTGCGGAAAAGTCAAGCACGATCTCCGCTCCGGTGACGGCATCGCTGCCGCTTTTGATTTTGATTTCTGCCGGATTGACGAGGTTGCGGGTGACGCAGAATTTGAAGTAATCTGCGATATTCTGCGCCTGTTCCTTTTCCGCCGCAGAGTTTTTATCCGTCAGCCGGATGCTGAACGCAGGTTCCATCATTTTGTTGAGATAGGGGAACTCTGTTATCTCTTTACTGCCTGCGGCAAAATCCTTTGAGGTGTATTCAATGACCAGTATGGAGTTTTTACCGACTGTCACTTCTTCATCCGCTTTGACCTCAACTCCGTCAAGGGTGATCACCGCCGGGTGGAAGTCGAAGATCATCCGGGGAAGGATCTTCGTTGTAAATTCTTCACTGACAAGAAATTTAATTTCGTGACGGATTTTATTCAAATCCTTTGCACTATTGACTTTGACACCGACCTCAGTTTCAGGGACATTGCTCAAGCCGCAGAGAGCTTCAAACAGCACCGGATAACGCGAAGGCAGATTGCAGCTGAACACAGTTTCGCCGTTGACGATCTTCTGTTCCAGTGCGGCATTGTCGCGCATTTTGCGGTTGAAAATATATTGAGCAGTACCCAGCAGACGGTTGGCGACACCGAATTTCGTTTCGATATCATAACGGTAGGGGTTGCCGAAAAAGAGTATGGTGTTTTCACCGCGTGAAAAACGGGATTTGTAGAGGATTTTTCCGCCGTTGTCACAACTTACCGGAGTCTGCGCCTGCCAGCCGTATTTGATGCACTCCAGCAATTCCGGCATACTGTACTGCGCCAGCGCGTTGCCTTTGTAGATGCACCGTGAGGCGGTAAGACCGTAACGGAACTCTGAAAATACGCTGTACACGGCAAGGGTCGTGAAACGGTCGAGGAACTCAGCCGTATTGAGCTGTCTCCACTCCGGGATCAGCCGGTCGATCGCGTAACCCTGACCGTGGATGACTCCCGGCAATGCACCGTAAATGTAGCGCCACAAGGGCATCATCGTATTGAACACCGGGTCAAGTACGCTTTTTTCGATCATGTGGACGTCGCATTTGAGTGAACCGTTGGCGGCGATAAAGGGTTTGGTGCGGTAATCGGCATTGGGAACGACATCGTTATGCAGAAAGTCGATGAATTTCTGGATCGCCACACCCTGATCGACGTAAACCCCCTTTTCATCATAGGCACGGAACGGCATTGAGGGGTCTTTGCTCGCAGGTCCGCGGTATTTTGCTCCGCCGCCGCAGCAGTCGAGGCTGAATCCGGGCAGGTCAAGCTCTTTGTTCAAATCCAGAACATCTTTTTTCAACTGTTCGGCAAAGGTCGTTTTGTAGGGGAAAACGCGCACTTCGTTGTCATGTGAGGTACTCCAGGATGGAAAGATAAATACCGTTCCCTCATCGCGGTCGGTATTGATCGCATCAGGATATTTCTGCCGTGCCAGCGCCAGTTCGCAGAAAGTTCCGGAAGCATCGGCATAGAAGGCGTAACCGAACTTTTTGCCGTAACGGTCAAAGACGCTCTTTCTCTTTTTGTGGAACTCCTCACAGCTCAATGTGCGGTAGTCGAAGAACTCACCGCCCATATACCAGATGAATCCGGGGCGGAAGGGGTGTCCCATCGGTTTGTAGTTCCACAATTCCGGACGTCCGAAGATATCACCGCACCGTTTGTAGGGAACATACGCCCACTCCCAGCGCGAATGGAAGCGGCGTTCAGTTTCGTAATCGGGTTTGTAACGCCAGACAGCGTACATGGCGTGAGCGTTCCAGATATATTTGTTGTCGTAACCGACTGCCGGGACCCACACTTCGGGGAAGGAGTCGTAATATGCCTGAATAGCGCCTTCCTCTTTACCGAAGGCGGTCTCCGTTGCACCGATGACGAAGCTGAATTTTTCACTGCACCCCGGAGCAAGCACCAGACGGCGGCTGTATTCGATGCGGCACTTATCCCCTTCGGGAACGAAACGTGCGGCGTTGTAGCTTGTCAATTCAAACATCACGTTACCGAGTGACCAGCTGTGTTCCGGCGCGGCAAGGACGGTCAGTGCCAGCGGAGAGCCGAAAGCGCCGGTGTGTTTTTCCGGTTTCGCTTTCAATCCTTTGCGGGCGATCTCTTTACCGGCGGTCTTGCGGGTGTCGACACCGTTCCAGAAATACTCTTTGCCGGTGTGCGGCAAAATCATTCCCATACCCGGTTCGATCCAGATTTCTTTATCGGTCGTATTGGTTATGGTGGTTTCCGCAAGTATCATGCGGCTGCGCGGAGTGTAACGGATGGTGATGGCGCAGTTTGAAGTTGTAAGCGTCTGGGTATCGTCCTTGACCTTCCCCTTTATCTTTTCAAGTTTTTTGGTTTTTCCGTTGTGGATGAAGAAGTATCCGCGGGCATCCGCCGCACCTTCGCGGGTCAGCAGAAATTTGCCGTTTTTACGCGGAGTAAAGGAAAATTCACGGAGTTTTATCTCCTTCGCACCGAGGTGGATGAGTGCCGCCAGAAGCAGCAGGGAAACAATAAATTTTTTCATAAAGACCAATCCTCCTTTTTCGGATTTGTTAAAATGCCTTTTTTGATGATTCCAAGTTCAGTTCCGGTCAGCAGACGCTGAGCGCCGGAAACGGTGACGTAGTGGTAACGGCTGCCGTGGCGGGGAACACCGAATTTGTCGCGCGGCTGAAGGATGGGGCCGATACCGTCGCCGAGGACGATGGTTCTTTCCGGACGGGCAAGTTTTTTGCGGAAGGTCGGCGGTTTGGCGGGATTGTAGGTGTGAAGTGTGGCATTCATGCCGTAACTGTGGTCATGCGACATGCGGATTTCTTCACTCAACGGGTCGGTTTCTTCGTACATGTGCGCACTGCGGATATCCGCAGGACAGCAGAAAAGTTTGTTCCGCAGCGGCGAAGGGTCAAGGTGTTTCGACCAGAAATACCACAACGGTTTGGCAGGAACCCATACCGGCGGAAGCTGCCCGTGTTCAGCATCGTATAAGTGGATTTTATTCACCAGTTCTTTCATATTGGCGGCGCAGATGGCAAGTTTGGCATCTTTTTTTGCTGCTTCACCTGCGGTACATAAAAGCAGTGAAAGTATGGAAAATACTGCGATAACAAGCAGAAGTTCCACCATTGAAAAACTGAAACGACGGGCTTTTTTCATTGAATACTCCTTTTTATGATTTGACACTATTTTTGAATGCTTTTATTTTTTCAAGCATTGCATAACCGAAATGGGTATCCGGCTCAAGGTAACTGCCTTCGGTCCACTCATTCCACGCATTGAGGAAGATGATTTTTTCGTTTTCCGGCTTGTCCTTGAGCAGCTTTGCGTAAGTGAAAAGGGTTTCGGAAAAGATTTCAGGGTCGCTTTCCAGCACCGGAACAAAGGGATAGCAGCCTTCGCGGAAAACATCGGACTGGATGGTGCGCGGCGTGGAGTCGAATCCGGTGGTGATGACCGGGAAAAATGCTCCGCAATCAAGCTGAAGATTGCGGGCAACTATTCCGGTGAACTCCTCTGCGGCAACACGGGGATCGACCACCGGGAACTTCGTCCACTCCGGAGAAGTTCCGGAGCTGTTGTAATTGGTGAAGCTGTCAAAGCCGGTATCGTACCACGCCTGACGCTGATCCATGCTGTTTTGTGCTGAAGACTCCAGATTGTCATACATCACGGCGTTGAGGTGGAGTTCGCCCAATCCGGCATCGTTCACCTTTTTGCGGAAAAGTTCCAGAGCTTTTTTCGCATTATCCGCTCCGCCCAGACGGTTGATGAAAAGGCGCGGAGTATAGATGGAATAATAGAGTTTGCCGTCGACTTTCCAGTAATTTTCATTGCCGAGATAGTTTTCAACAAGGTGATCCCAGATGCCGGAAATATTATCCATCGTGATATCGCAGGTGTAAAGCCGGCGGCAGTTTTCCATTTTGGCATTTTCAAAACTGCACGGATGACGGTCGTACCAGTCATGATTCGCCCACATCAGAGCGAATTTGAAATCTGTTCCTTTCACCGCGGGGAGAAATCCCTCATCCAGAGCGCGCTGCAAATAAGTTCTGCCGTCATACCAGTACCAGTCAAAGACAAAAACATCGACGCCGTACTCCTGTGCGGTACGGATTTTTTTACCCATAACTTCCGGAATTGACTCATCTTCGTAACCCCAGACGGGAACACGCGGCTGGCGGTGTCCGGCAAAACGCGGACGCGCACACTGCATAAGTTCCCACTCCGTCCAGTTGGCACCGTGGAACTCCTCATTGCGTTTGTCAACGTGGTAATTGGGGAAGTAGTAAGCTGCAATTTCCATAATAATATCGTCCCTGTATTTTTATACCGAAAACAGTATACGTTATAAATATACACTGCACCAATGCAAATGCAAACCTCAATATTGCTTTTTTTGAAGCTGATATTGCTTTTTTGAACCTCTTTAATAAATATACTCAAAATTTTTGGAATTACCTTAACCGTAATGCAAAAAATAAGCATTATGTTGCAAAAAAAGCACTTTTTATGGTGTTTGCGGCTTGCAGGGAATGTGATTGTTTGCAAACAATACATACAACTCGTCCTGTTTTCTGCTTGACAAAACAACGTACTTGCAGTAATTTATAAGAGGCAAAAATTGTATATATTATAAAGGGATATTTTTATGGATTTTCAGGAAAAAATTTCCGCAATGACCGTGTGGGAAAAGGGCTCTATGTGCTGCAGCAGCGATTGTATCAGTTTTCCGGGAGTTCCCCGGCTGGGTATCCCCCCGGTCAAGGGTATCGACGGTCCGCAGGGAGTCCGTCTGGAAGACGGCAGAACCACCACCGCTCTGCCCTGCAATATGGCGCTTGCGGCATCGTGTGACCGCGAACTTGCCTTTGAATACGGCAAAATCCTTGCGCTTGAGTGTATCGACAACGGATTCCAGATCATCTTCGGGCCGGGATTGAATCTCATGCGTACCCCGATGAACGGCAGAAGTTTTGAATATATGGGTGAAGACCCGGTCCTTGCAGGAAAAATCGGTGCGGCTTATGTTTCCGGTTCCCAGTCCGAAGGAGTCGCCGCCTGTCCGAAACATCTGGCGCTCAACAATCAGGAAATCTGCCGCACCAACGGTTCATCCAACTGTGACTGGGAGGTTATCCGCAATCTTTATCTTGAAGCGTTCCGCATCATCGTCAAAGAGGCAAAGCCGTGGACGGTCATGTCCAGTTACAATAAGATCAACGGCGAATTTGCTTCGCAGTGCGGCACTTTGCAGCAGAAGATACTCAAGGATGAGTGGGGTTTTGACGGTGTCGTCATCAGCGATGCCGGAGCAGTTCATGACGGCAAGGGAGCATACCTCAACGGTCTGGATATCGCGCTTGCCGACCTTTACTACAAAGAGATCATCCCCGCTCTGGTGGAAAAGGGTGAACTTGATGAAAAACTCCTTGATGAAAAAGTCAGCCGCATGCTGCTGCTGACTGAACGAACTGCCAACAAAGCAGTCAAAGAGTGCAATTATGCTCTCCACGCTGAGTTTGCCCGCAAAGCTGCGGCAAGCGGTACGGTGCTTCTGAAAAACCGGAACAATATTCTGCCCTTTACCAAAGACAAAGTGAAAAAAATCCTCATCACCGGACCTGCCGCCGACACCTTCCACTGCATCGGTACGCTTGAACGTCAGGGCGGTTCAGGCGCGGTGCATCCTGCGTATGAGGTTACTCCGCTTGCCGGAGTCAGGGAGAATTTGAAGGATTTCACCGTCGATTATCTGCCCTGTTTCAAATTCCGCGCCGATCAGTTTGTTCCGGAAGATATTCTGGAAATGGATATCCGCTACTTTGACCGCACCACCGGAGAGTTGATCTACGAGGAAAAAAGTTCCTTATCTTCACTCAATTACGGTCATGTCAATGCGGGGGGAGTTTTCGATGATCACCCGGTTTCCGGCAAAACGTTCCGCGCTGAAATCTCCGGAAAAATCAAAGCGAAAAACGATATGAAAGGGCAGTTCGCCGTCTTCGACAGCCGTCTCAACGCGGTTCTGGAATACAACGGCTGCCAGGTGAACAGTCTGAGTCAGGATATCCCCCTTACTGTGATCAAGGCGGGCGGAGAACTCAGCTTCACTGTGAAATTTGATTTTGCCTATGTCCGTTTCGTGGAACTCACCTTGCTCTGGATGGAGGAAACAAGCGGACTTACCCGCACTGTCCTCGATTCCGCAAGCAAGTATGATGCAGTCCTCTACTTCGGCGGCAGAACCCATATTCAGGATAAAGAGGCGATCGGCGGCGGCGACGTTCCCGGTGCGGATATCGGTCAGTGGGAGCTTGCCGACGGTCAGGATGAGTTCCTGAAAAAACTCTGTGCCGTCAATAAAAATGTTATCGGTGTGTTCAATACCGGTTCACCGTTTGATATGCGTTCATGGCACGATGATATCGGCGCCATTCTCATCACATGGTTCCCCGGAATGGAAGGCGGCAATGCGATCGCCGATATTTTGAGCGGCAGTGCCGAACCCGCAGGCAGACTGCCTTTCACCTGGGGCAAGGATATCATGGATTACTCCTGCCACGCCAACGGATGCTATCCCGGTGTCCGCACCGGTGACAACCCCCATACCGATTATCTGGAAGGCGAGTTCATCGGCTACCGTCACTTCGACCGCACCGGAAAAGAACCGTTTTATCCCTTCGGTTACGGTCTGGGCTATGGAAAATTCGTTGCAGACAAAATGGAAATCTGCCGTGAAGACGGAATAAAAATCAGAGTTCCATTGAAAAACGATTCTGAATTTTCAGGCAGTGAGGTCATCCACCTTTATGCACTCCGGGAAAACGGAAGCGCCCGCCCCGTCAAAGAGCTTGCAACGTTTACGAAAATCTTTGCAAAAAGCGGAAAAAGTGTCACTGCGGAAATCCCGTTGCCGGCAGATGACGTTGAGCGTTTGCGGAACAACGGATTTGTCAAACTTGCCATCGGCAGAAATGCCGCAGAACTTTTTGAAGAAACGGAACTTTGAATCACGCAGGTGTTGAATTTCGGCCCGTTGAATATAGATCACGTCTATACCGTCGATCACTTTACCGCCGCCGCGATCCGTCTTCGTTACACTACGCCGTGACAAGTCGTTAGCACCCCTGTAAAAAAAAGAGGGACTGAGTTTTGCACTCAGCCCCTGTGTTTGTTTCAGAGTGTTATTTTTCTGAAGCAGGCTTGCCGGTCACGCGGACATAATCCAGCAGATATTCTGCGTTGAGCAATCCGCCGGATGGGTGCGAATAGATCGCAAAGTAGGTGAGTTTGACCGGCTTGAACGGTGCTTTGCCCTGCTGCATACGCTTCTGGGCGTTGTAACCGTCGCGGGCGACATTGATGGCTCTGACAGCGAAAACGTCATGTTTTTCGTTCCTGCTGAAGTAGATCCAGTCGGCGCGTTCTTTGCCGGTATCATCAATGTAGCTGTAAACCGCCTGCAAGGCAAGTTTCTCTGACGGATTTTTGAACCGTATCTCGATATACGGAGTGTTGGTCATATCCGCGCCGTTCAAACTTGAGACAAAGAGATTTCCGTAGCTTCTGCGGGAGGGGAAAGTGTATTTAACTTTCACTTCACCGTTTTTGCGTTCCAGAGAAGCACCCTTTTTCACATTGGTCTCTTTACCTTTTTTATCCCTGACCTGAATGGATGGATAAACTTTCGGAATACCGGCAAGCTCATCACTCTTTGGGTCTTTCTGACCGACCATGCGGATGGCGGGCAAATGCGACACATTGTGGAAATTGCCGTAAACCGGTATCCAGCAGCTTGTTCCGTGCATCTGCGGCACACCGCTGAGTTTGTTGCGGCAGATATTCATCCGCAGAATGGAGTTTTCAACAGCGGGGTCGATACCGATCTCTTTGAGGTCGATAGCCATTTCGATATTGTAGAAATCTTTGCCTTTGAAAACTTTTATTTCAGCATTGGTATTGTACTTGCGATTCATACCGCCGTTGATGGTGTCATAGTCAAGAATGACGCCATTCTGGTTGATGGTGATATTACGGAACGCTTTGGGGCGCTTCATATCATCGGTGCGGAAGAAGAACTCCATGCTGTCATCGCTGTAAACATTGGTGTCACGCTCTTTGCAGAGCAGACGGGCAGAGTTGATGTGCGGATCTTCGGCACGCAGACCGATATAGAGTTTGCCATCGTTGCGGTAACCCATTTTGAAGGTCGTGCCGAACGGCGGCGGCATCGGCGCATTGGCAAGGCGGAAATTGTAATCCGGCAGAGCTTTCCAGAAGGCATCATCCAGATTGCCGTCGATGACCGGAGCTTTCACTTTGGACATCAGAAGCACGGTGTCATTGGAAAGTTTCGCCTCTTTCTGATAGGCTCTGGCAACTTTGTTGAAGTCGTTGAAGTAGGATTTTCTCAGCCATGCGATGCGTTCAGCATAAATCGAACCTGCCGGAGCAAGTTTTTCCGCTTCTTTCAGAGAGTTTTCCAGAATATCCATCACCTCAGCGGAGTAGATATCCTCATAAAGTTCCTTTCCGGAGAATTTGGCGAAACTTGCATTGACATTGCCGGTGGTATTTTTCACATTTTCCCACTTGGAAATGGCAGTTTCAAAAAATTTCTTCATCGGAACAGCCGCAGGACCGTAGAAAAGTTTGTAATAGCGTTCCAGTTCCGCTTTCACATCATAGGGTGCGCCCCACATCGACTTCATTGAAGCGATCAGTGTCAGATGGTTCTGACCGAGGTCAACGGTGGTTTTCTGACCTTTGTGGGCGGGGTTGATCTTCATTTCTCTGCCTGCAAGTCTTCCGGCAAGAGCGGTGTCGTTCAATTCGATGAAACAGCCTTTGATTTTGGGATAGCGGCGATACCAGTCGTTGGCGATATTGGGCATGTAGTACGGATAGGTGTCGCGGTAAGGCATATAATACTGCCAGACAGTTATTTCGCTTGCCTTTTCGCTCCACATTTTCAGAGTCTTTTCAAAAGATTCCTGATAACGCTTGCTGCCGAAGAAGAAGAAATACGGGTCGACACAGATGGAGATCACCACATTGTCGGGCAGTTTGAAATCGGGCGGCCAGTAATAGTGTTCGTATGCAAGACAGATAACTTTTTTGTCAGGATATTTTTCTTTCACATAGTTGGCGATTTTTGTCACAAAGCTGTAGACCAGATTGCTCTGTCTGGCACGCGGTTTGTCAGAATGCATCGCCTGACAGTTGTCACAATGGCACTCTGCAAGGTTGAAACAGTCGTCGGGTGAAACGTGGATGAATTTTTCCGCAGGGTGATAACCTTTCCAGAGTTTTCTGACCTGGGGATCGCCAGCGTACCATTTATCGATCCATTCACAGTAAATTTTAACAAATTCGGGATTAGTCAGACAGTACTGCGGATAACGTACCCAGCTGCGCTGTTCAGGTTTGGTATTGGGGCGGAAAGCACCAAACTCTCTGTTGCCGTCGGCACGCAGAGCAAAAATTTCGGGCTTACTGTCACGATAGGCAAAGTGGAAATCCATCATTGAGTGGTTGGAACTGCCTTCGCGAATACCGAATGCACGCAATCTGCGGTTGAATGCCAGTGCATCGTTGTGGCTGAATTCATTCCATGTCCACGGCCAGTAAGCGCGTGAGTAATAAGCAGGTGTCTGGTCGATGGGCAAATTTGCAGTTTCAACTTTGGCAAGTTTTTCAAAACATTCACCGAATACACCGGGGGTGTACCAGCGGACACCGAGAAAACGCTCGACAAATTCATAAACACCGAAAAGCAGACCGAAGTCGCCGTTTTTTCTGGAAAGCGGCTCAACTTTACAATCCGCCCCCATGATGGAAATATCACCATTGGCGGTTTCGGCAATACGGAAACGCTCTTTGCCGTTGTAGTTCGCCTGATCAAATTCTGCCGTTTTCGGCAGTTCGCTGTGGGAACCGACATAGATCGCTTTGCGGCCGGAAACTTTGGCATTGACGATCTTCACATCGGCATTTGCAACTTTTTTCAGGTAATCGGCAAGCTCTTTGGCGGCATAAACTGTGACACGCGGCGCATCTTTGCGGATAACAATATCGTAATCGCTTTTGCCGTTTTCAGCGACAACTGCCGCTGAAAGCAAAACCGGCAAGAATAAAAATGCCCATATAATTTTTTTAAGAAAAATTTTCATATATTACCTTTTCCTTTCAAACTTTCACTTTGCACTTTCAGCAGCAGCGGCGACACCGGGAATACGGAAATAGTCGATCTCAATGGAGTGTTCGGCATCATCCATGCGGACATGGGAGTAGATCTGGAATGTGACCAGCTTCACAGGTTTCGGCATCGGTTTACCCGCTGCTGCGCGTTTTTTGCCGTTGAAACCGCTCTTATCCATTTCCACTGCCAGGGTTTTCCAATCTTCACCGGCACGGCTGGGGACATTGATCCAGTCGCCGTGAAGTTTGCCTTTTTCATCAGCATAAGTCCAAGTCAGAGTATTGCCGATACCGACATTCGGCACACGGTAACGCATTTCAAGCACATTGGAACCTTTGAGATCAAGACGTTTTGCCAAACCGAAAGTAAATGAGCCGTAATCTTTTTTGTTGTTGGTGTCATTGAGCTTGTAGTAGAGTATCATCGCACCGTCTTTGTACTCTCTGCGGCAGCCGGTATTGACCTGTTTGGACATCTTTCCCTTGGCATCGTGCGTCTGGACTTTCTGAACGACATAACGGCGGTTGTTGTTGAAATCTTCTTTGAAAACATCCGGCACAACAACTTCGGCAGGTTTTTCAGCTTCTGCGGCAGGGGCGGCGGGAGCGGCTGCCGCCTCTGGAGCATCAGCGGCAATGAGCGACGGAATGATTGCTGAAAGAACCAAAAGTGAGAATACTTTTTTCATCATCATATTTTCCTCATCAATAATTATTTGATATTGCCTGAACCGAACATTTCAACCTGATTGAAATAGGCTTTGCTTGAGATTTCCGCTTTCAGTGCAGCTTCGGTAAATGTCTGAACATGACCGTCGGGGAAGAGGATATTTGACTTCTGACCGTGACGGGTTCTGTTGACGTATTCACCAGTATTTTCCACATAACTGTTGCCGTAATTTTCGATATTGGTGTAGTCTGTTTTTTTGAAATGGTAAGTGGTGGTGGAATATATGGAATCAATTATCCATGCTTTCTTTGAAGGAGATTTATAATGATGGAACTTCCAGCCTTTTTCCCATGTTTTGACAGTGTTTGGATCCAGACCGCCTATAAAATATTTCATCATACCGTAGCTCGGCCAGCGATAGTTCCAGGTGCCTGAGAGATTGCCGGAAGCCGGGCAATGGGTGATACCGAAACTGGCATCTTTGGGAACATTGCGGGTTTCAGAACTGGATGTACTTGGCGACGGGTCATTGATAGCCAGGTGGAAACGGGCGTAATAAAGCCAGGTTTTGTTGACTGTTCCGCCCATATTGCGGTATCTGCCGTCAAACGGCAGCATGAAGTCATCATACTCCATACCGTACTGGATGACGCCTGAACCGATCTGTTTCAGGTTGTTCACACAAGCTGCCACTTCACCCTGCTTACGCGCCTGATTCAGCGCAGGCAGCAGAATTGATGCCAGAATGGCGATGATGGCGATGACGACGAGCAATTCTATCAAAGTAAAAGTGTTTCTACTGATACTTTTTGAACTGCCCTCCTTTGACTCACAGGAAGCTTTTCTCATGATCAAGGCTCCTTTTTTTGTTGGTTGTTACATATTACTTTTCAAGGTAAACATTCAACACTTTTTCATAGGCATCGGCAACTTTGTGAGTATCGGCTTCGCTGAGCATGAGATACTGCAAGTTCATCATAGTGAGGTCGTTGGCGATAATGTTTTCAGCAACAGCACAGCCGTCGGTACGGTACATGTTTTCGGGAACAGTCCAGAGATTCTGGCGGTACATCGGCGCTCCCCAGCCCTCGAATGCCATAACACCTTCAGCCTGAATGGCTTTGAGGATATCGGCGCGGCTGAAGCCCTCTTTGATTCTGTTGTGGTCGATCAGAACGCAGTAGGTGTAGTAGCTCTGCAAAGTGGCTTTTCTGCCCGCCGCCTGAACCTGAACACCGGGAATGGCGTTGAGACGTTTACGCAGGATTTCCGCATTTTTTGCGCGGGCAACGGTATCTTCACGCAGGTGCGCCAGCTGTGAAAGCAGGATTTCCGCCTGAAAATCGGTTACACGATAGTTGTGGCAGAGCAGTCCCACCGGCGGCGGAGTACCTTTCTGACCCTGCTTTGAACCGTACTGATAACCGATATGTGAAAGTCTGCCCAGAGTATCGGCAAGGTCATCATCATCGGTGATACAGCAGCCGCCTTCGCCGGAAGCCATCAATTTGCTCTGCTGGAAGCTGAATGAACCGACATCACCGAGGGTTCCGACATGTTTGCCATCCCATTCACCACCGTGGGCGTGGGCGCAATCTTCGATGACTTTGAGATTGTGCTTTCTTGCGATTTCATTGATTTTTTCCATATCGGCGATAGAACCGAAAATGTGTACGGGAATGACCGCTTTGGTTTTCGGGGTGATCGCCGCTTCAAATTTGGCAGGATCCATACAGAGGGTATCCGGTTCGATATCCACCACCACCGGAGTTGCACCGCGGTAGACGACCGCTTCACCGGTGGCAAGCCAGGTCAGAGCGGGAACGATCACTTCGTCGCCTTCGCCGATGCCGTATGCCTGAAGCGCCATTTCCAGAGTGACAGTTCCGTTAGCCATCATAACGCAGTTGCCTGATTTTGTGTATTCAGCAAAAGCGCGGTTGAATTCCACTTCGCGCGGAGCGTAAAATGACCATTGGCGGCTGAGATAAAGTTCTTTCATCCTGTCAGCAGTTTCAGGATAGACCGGCGGCCATGCCGGAAGCTCCAATTTTGTTTCAAAAATCTTTTTTCCGCCGTTTACAGCTAAATTGTTCATTTTTTCTCCTTTTTTTGCTGTCTGAAGGTTGAAATAATTTATCAAATCTATTATAGTATACCATAAAACATGCGGTTTGACAATATATCATTGTTGTTAAATTAGCATCAATCTTGCTATTTCAGGAAAATTTACAATGGATGAACTTGATAAGAAACTTTCTGCCGGAGCAGAACGGATAATCACCCGTTTTTCCCCTCCGGAAAAAGTTGTAAAAATGAACGATCAGCAGAACAGCGGTCACCCGCATGAAGAGATGCTCTTTGTGCTTTCCGGTGAGTCGGATTATTTTTTCAACGGTTCGATCTACCATCTTGTTCCCGGAACGGTAATGCTCATAGACAGCTGGGTTCCGCACGGATTCGG
Organism: Lentisphaerota bacterium; assembly: GCA_015061615.1. GTDB lineage: Bacteria > Verrucomicrobiota > Lentisphaeria > Victivallales > Victivallaceae > UBA1784. Next base: position 19,305 of record SUWE01000027.1, on the reverse strand, counting down.
CTATACCACTGCCGACCGCGCTCTTCTGCACTGCTGGTGCTACCATATCAACGGCAAGTGGAGCGCCACCATTCTCGAAGTCGGTGAACGCGGAGTGATTTGTGCCAAAGAGAATTTTCATCATCTGCCGCAGGAACTTTCCATGCTGATAATGCAGCGCTGGAACAAACTTTTTGCCCGCAAAACAGCTGATGAACAGAGTGTTGAAAATCTCATGCTGCCGCCGGTGAACTTTCTTTTCAACGAGCTGATGATCCAGCGCAACGAAAAGAATATTCCGGAACCGTCGGTGAGTGAGTTGATAAAGTCGATGATTTGCAGCTGCAACGGTAAAGATTGCTCACTGGAAAAACTTTCGGTGATGGCAGGCTTGAGCCGCTGTCATATTGCCCATGTGTTCCACAAAGAGACGGGAACGACCATTGGTGAGTTTATCAATTCCGTGCGGAAAAAGTATATTGCCGATGCCAAAAAACGGGGCCTGCGCCTGAAAGAGATCGCCGCCGAACTGGGATTTTCCTCCTCCGGAGCGCTGGGCAACTGGATGCGCAAACATGCCGGCGACGAGTGATGTGCCTGCAATTTGCTTGAATTATTGCTGACAGTGTGATATCTTATTACAGGGAGAAATTCCCTTGAACTTCTGTAACGATGGAGGAATATATGAAAAGCAAAGTTGCTGCGATCATCCTGTTGGCAATTACATTGATTTCCCTCACTGCCGCAATCGTTTTATGGAAGGATAACTGCCGGCTCAGAAACGATTTGAAAAGTCTGCATCCGGAAAAAATTCTTTCAAATGAGAGTATCGTACTTCAGAATCAGCAACTTTCTGCCAAGCTGAAAAAGCTCCTGATTTCGTTGAAAATCCCGGTTTATCCTGAATTGGGAAAATGTGACGTTGTCAAACTGGAAGAAAAGGCGGATACTTTGAAACTGGTAAAAGAGCAGTGTTATTATGGTGCAGCTTCTTCGGAAGACGTTTTGAATGCGGAGTTGTCTTTGCTGGATACCCTTCTGGAAAACAAAGATACTCCGCCGCACATAAAGAAAGCATTGACGTCAAAATACCTTTACGGTCTTGAAGAGATCTGCAAACTCAAAGAAGCCGAATACAAAGCAGGAGCAAACACTCCTGACGCGGTCAAAGCATGTCAAAGAAGATTGGCTGAGTTCAAGAAAGCCAATAATATAAATTGACCTTCCGTGTATCGGAGTTCAAGCTGATCTCTGCGGTAAAAAGTTTGTCTGTTTTCAAAGTGAACCGAAATAGATTTGTGTTTCCTGCGGTTCAGTTACAAAACCGTCAACAGAATTATTCATGGTACATATTATATGTTTATGTTTAATCAACTTTGTAGAAAAGGTCGTCCCGTTTTATATATTTTGCCCCAGAACCATCGTGATAAACGTTATCGTAAGTATGATGGACAACAGTACCGTTGGATAACTCATAACTGGGATTTATGTTTTGAACAGGAACTCTGCGGGCTAAATCATTTGCAGCGCTCCAAACCATCGCTTTGCAGAAAAACATGATAAGCAGACAAATCACCATGATGATTGTCAATATTGCAAAAAACTGCGATGAAAGATAGCCGATCAATGCCGAAAATGCCAGCATGTAACCAAAATATATAAGTTTCTTCATAACTGTCGGCATTTTGAAAACCTGTCTGATATGCAAAAGAACATTGATAAAAGTGATTGTCAGCCAGAAATATATCAATCCGACTTCAAGAGCTGATTGATTGTAGCTGAAAATAACAGTCATACAAAAAAGTATTACCGTTGCAATTCCGTTTGCCCAGAAAGGCAGTGTCGCAAGATGGGGAGTTCCTGTATAGCCATCATAAAATTTTCTGAAAATCCACATATCCAGCCCCAGAGTCAGCAATCTGGCAAGAGTATGAAAAAGTTTCATTATTTCGATCATTTTTCAACCCCTTTCTCTGCGGCTTGTACTTTTTGAAGTTCTTCCATGCGGCGTTCATTTCTCTGCTGTTCGCGTTCCTGATACTCTCTTTCAAGCTGTTCTTTTACCACAGTATCGTACTCTTCACGGTTTATCCAGCGGTTGAGAAAGAGGCATCCGAAAACAATTATGCCTGCGATGGTCACTGTCAGCAGAATTTTATTGACAAGTTCCCCTGCCGGCGTTTGAGTACCGGGAGGAGTCTGCATGGTAAAACACTCTTCGTTGCCAGTCAACTGATATTCTGCTTCGGGTACGGTATTTTCTTCCATCGGTAAATCTCCGGTTATATGATACTTATTGTTAATATGCACCATATAGGTAACTTTGTCAAGTTTTTTATGCTTGCAATCGCAGTTTACTGTGGTATATTTTATCAATGCATTCAAACAGGAGGATAACAATGAAAGAAAATATCGTACTCTGCAAACCGGTTCCCGGCGGCATGACCGAACAGGAAAAAGCCGAAGCCGGACTGCTTTACAACCCCAATACCACCACCGAAATGGCGGATTACCGTTTCAAAATCCAGGATGCGATTTACGAATACAACAAATTCCGCCCCTCACAAGTGCAGGAGCGGCGTGATTTTCTGGCGAATATCTTCGGCAAGATCGGCAAAAACTGCAACATTCTGCCGCCTTTTAAGTGCGATTACGGATTCCGTATCGAAGTCGGTGAAAACTTCTTTGCCAACTACAATTTTATCGTGCTTGACGGTAATTACTGCCGGTTCGGCGACAATGTCTGGATCGCCACCAACGTATCCATCCTCGCCGCCGGACATCCGCTGGATGTGCAGGATCGTGTCGACGGCTGGGAGTACGCCTTCCCCGTGACCGTCGGCAACAATGTCTGGATCGGCGGTTCTGTGACTATCCTCGGCGGAGTGACCATCGGCGACAATGCCGTTGTCGCCGCCGGTTCAGTCGTTATCCGCGATGTTCCTGCCGATACCCTCGTTGCCGGCAACCCCGCACGGGTCATCCGCAAAATCACCGCTGAAGACCGCAAAAAATATCAGTGGGCTCCGCAGGACTTCAAGGAACGCTGACTTCTTGCAGATTGCAAAGGGAAGTCCGTCTTCGTTTTACTGCGCCGTGACAAGTCGTTAGCACCCCTGCAAAAAAAAGCGGGACTGAGTTTTGCGGCGGTCTCTTTTCAGCGTAAAATAAATTCACTTGGAAGGATTGGCAGGCAAAAAAATCCATTGCTCAAAACTGATGTTTGAGCAATGGCAGATTTCAAGTTTAAGAGGCAATTACCTCTTATCAGAAAGGATTGGCTCCGTGCGGATCGTTATCTGCCGCATTGGAGTTCTGCGAACTCTCACTTTCCGGAGCGGCGATCTGTTCCGTGGAACATTTGCGGAGGATGTAGTCGGAAAGTTTTCCGGTGATCGTGCCGTCAACGACTTCGGCGATGCTGTATTTCTGCTTTGCCTGAACGACTTTCACCTGTGCAACATATTCTTCATCGGCTCCGAGGCTTTCACCGGTATCCGGGTCGGTAAATGCTTCACCGAGTTTGTAGACGTTGAAAAGCTCATTGGGTACAACGCGATCCTGACCGGCATTGATATAGATGGATTTGCCCGAAGCACGGAATATTTTGACCGGGTTGAGCATTTCCATGAAACCGTTTACGCACTGATCGGAAATGCTCTGCACTGCTTCTTCCATAACTTGCTGTCTGAAAGAGTGAGTCACTTTAACAGTATCGCCGACTGAAGACAAGTAGCTTTTTTTCCCTGCCTGAGCGCGTTTGCTTTCCAGAACTTTTCCGGTCATGGCATCGGCATATTCGATCTGGGCAACGATTTTTGCTTCATATTCAAGTACCATTTCGCCGCTCAAAAGATCGGTACGGTCTCTGCGGGTGGTTTTTCTTTCGGCGATACTGTACTGAATGACCGTCATGCGGATAAGGTAAGCTCCCTTATCTTTTTTTCCGGTACGTTCTTTCTGCAATTTTTTGAGATCGTCCAGTGAACGGCAGATATCAAATTTGCGGGTATTGATGAGTCTGTGCATGACTGCCGCAGGGAAGGATTCCATTTTTGCAGCCTTGTTGTCAGACTTGTTGCTGACTTCTTCCAGATATACCAGCGGTTTGAGTACGATATTTTCTTCCGGAGCCGCGAAAAGTTTCACGGCAGAAAAAACTGCCAGAACTGCAAAAACTGCCACGCCGGAAATAACTGCCGCAATACGGGTGCTTTTTTTCATGATTTTTTACTCCTCACTTTTACCGCATCATCATAGGTTTGGCAAGCATGTTTTTCATAACGCGGAAGTTTTCAGGTTTGCCCTGACCATTGACGACAACGCGGCTGTAATTGGGACCGATATCATCGGGGACATTCTGAACATAACCTGTTCCGATCTGAAATTCCTGACCTGCCTGATTTTTCTGGATAAAACGGAATCTCATTCCGGGAACGACTCCGTAGTCGGCACCGATATTCAGCTGGACCATCTGACCGAAATTGCGTGATTCGGTGGTGTAGATCGGCGGTCCGAACTGATAAAGGTATCTGGCACACGCTTTTTCCGCCAGTTTGCGGATGCAGTCGTCGATATTATCCTGCGCACAAAGCGGTGAAGGAATACTGTCGGCGGTAATGTTGTAGGAGAAAATGGATTTGCCGGTTTTTGTTTCCACCATCTGGATCTGTGCGGAAACAGTCGCATAATAGAGTCTGACCATATCGCCGCCCTTACGGGTGCGGTAAGAGGCTTTGCGTTGACCGCCGAGAGCAAGACTGTCGCTGACGATACCTGTTGTAGTTCTGCCGAGCTGGGTGGCGGCGCTTTCGCGGACTGCGACGTTGGTGACCTTGTAAAGAATAAGGTAATCCGCCTGTTTGGGAAGTTTCTGATTCAGCAGTGAACCAGTGTCACTGCCGAAAGACTGTTCATTGATGATATCGCGGTGCAGACCGACAAGTTCAAGGTCGCGCATATTGCTGAAACGGTTCTGAAGTTCACTGCCGAACTGCTGGGTGAAGGCGGTTTCAAAAGAGGCGGTCGTGACCCAGCTGCGGAACCATGTGTGGGTAAACCATGTGCGGGTCACCTTCTGACCGACAAAGTAAGCTCTGCGGCGGAACTTGAGGCGCTGCTGGTAGGTCTGCTGTTCTTTTTGAATGTTTTCAACCGGGGCTTCCTGCATATCAGGCTGAAGTTCATACCAGTTGACTGCACAGCCGGAAAGGGCGAGTGCGGCGGCGGCAGCAAACATTTTGATGCCGGTTTGCAATTTTTTCAAAAACATGTTTCCCTCCTTAGTATATTTTCAGGTTTTTGAAATTTGATGAGGATTTTTTACACACGGAACAACATAATGTAGCATGAGTAACAGCAAAAGTCAATTACATTCAACTGCAAAAAATTGTCTTTGATGAAAAATTTTGTCGGGAGAGGCAATTTCAAAACTCCTCAAAAATTCTTGAAAATCATCGCTGCGATCTCAAAGCGGAGCGTTTTCGGTGGTTATTTATTCAATAGCCACGCTCAAACTACCGCTTTGATCTCATCAACGCTGATTTTTCAATCTCTTTTTGAATCAGTTTTGAAATTACCTCAGGAAAGTTTTTCCACCACTTCGGCAAGACCGCTCATCACATATTTCGGAGTGTAGGCAAACGTTGAAATATCCTCCTTCGCCGTCACACCGGAAAGGACGAGGACGGTATCCACCTCAGCTTCCACCCCGGCGATGATATCCGTATCCATACGGTCGCCGATGATGACCGTTTCGCGTGACATTGCATTGAGATATTTCACTGCGCGGCGCATCATGAAGGGGTTGGGTTTGCCGATGAAGTACGCTTTTTTCCCGGTGGCAAGTTCAATGGGGGCGATAAGTGAGCCTGTTGCCGGAACGATTCCTCTTTCCGTAGGACCGGTCAGGTCGGGATTGGTTCCGATAAGTTTCGCACCTTTAAGCACAAGATGCACCGCTTTTTCCAGACGCTCGATGCTGTATGAACGGGTTTCGCCGACGACAACATAGTCGGGGTCAACGTCATTCATAGTTATGCCCTGTTCATAAAGGGCATTGGTAAGTCCGGCTTCGCCGATGGCAAAAACGGAGCATCCGGGTTTCTGACGGGCAAGGAAATCGGCTGTTGCCAGCGCGCTGGTGTAGAAGTGTTCAGGGGCGACCTGAACACCCAGACGGGCAAGTTTTTCGTGAAGTAAGAGTTTCTTTTACCAGCACAGGTTCACTCCAGAGGATATTGCCTGTTTTTGCTTCTTCAATGGAAATCTCGATTTCTGCAATAACCTCCCATGCCGTAACCACTTTCTTTCCCTGTGTATATTGAGTGGGGGCGGTTTTGTGCAGAGCGCGGACTGAACCGTAAAGTATGGCATCACTGTTGAACAATCCGTCTCTTGCCGCAGTGCGGACCTCTGCCAGAGAGGGGATATGCGGATCCTGCGGCATAAGATTGGTACGGGTCACCATGGCTTTGGCAAGTCCGGTAATGTATGAGTCGATATCACCGCTCAGAGGAACAACGGTAACTGTTTTGATATTGTTGAATTTGGCAGCGGTAACAGGAGCAGTCAGAGATTTATGGGCTTTTTCAAAATTTTTGCGGAGCAGTTCGCACAGTTCAACATCAAGACCGGTGATACCCCGGACTTTTTTGCTGAAATAAAAGCGGTTGGCGAAAGTTCCGCCCCAGATAACACGCTTGGTGGCAATGTCGGTGGCGCGCAGCTCGATTTCCGCATAAATGCGCTCGGAGTTCCTGTGGATAACACGGATCTCACACTGCATGAGAATATGGGCGGCTTTGAGTTTGCCGAATTTTACAACTGTTGCAGGATCAAGGATATCATCTTTACGCTCATCCCATTCGATCTCTTTGAGGATCTCATCCCACATCGGATCCTCTTTGCCTTCAACGCAGACGAATCCTGATTGAACCAGCATATTTTTCAAACGGCCGGCGAGAATGGAGTGACCGGCTTTCATCGGCAGTATTGCAATGGTGCGGTTGCCGAAAGGCGCACTTTTCAAAGCGGGGATCGCCTTATCCAACGCTCCGTAAACCGCCTGACGGGCATCATCATCAGCAAGGAACGCATAGGAATTTGCCGATGCACTCAACACAGTAAACATCAACACAAATACAGTAATAAGCTTTTTCATATTTTATATCTCCTGATTGAAATTATTTGCCTGAAAGTTTTGCATTGAGTACATTGGCAATCCCCTGCGGGAACTGCTCTTTGAGATAGACAATGCGGAATGTGCAGGTTGCCTTGTTCACATCCTGACGGACATTGGTAAAGTTGAGGACACCTGACATGGCACTGAGAATTTCTGCAACGCGGTTGACCTGCTCTGAAACATAACGCGCTTCAGGTTTGGTCTGAAAATTTGCCAGAGTCAGATTGACCTCGCTGACGGCGACCTGTTCGTTGCTGATTCTTTCCAACTCTTTGCCGAGGAAAGGAGCTATCGCATTGACCGCCTGCGGCAGATACTGATCTTTAGCGTTCTGCAAACCGAGTTTGCGGGGCAGATTTTCAACCTCGCAGGTCATTGCCGCATAAACTTTTTTACCTGTACTGATGCTGACATCGATCTGTTTGCAGTTCACGCGGTAATATTCGCGGGTCTTGTCGAGCAATTCAAACTCAGGTGTGATATTTATCACCATATCACAGACACCGCTGTTGATGATATCCGCTTTGCTGACAACGACTTTTCCGGCGAGGCGTCTGGCAAGTTTTGCGGCAAAAACCCGTTCATCACCGTGAGCCGTAAAAACTATACGCAGTTTGGTATTCACTTCACTTGCCACAGAAAAGGTCGCATTTGCCTGCGTTGCCGTGCGGATAGGCGCAGGTGCAACTTTAACAGGCGGAACAGGAACCGCAGGTGCGGAAACAACCATCTTGCGTTCTTCTGCCTGCGGCGGCAGATCAGAGGCACATCCTGATGCCAGTACGGCAAAGACAGCGGCGGTAAACATATTGAACTTTTTCATAAAATCCATCTCCTTATTTTATATTACTTCTGATTTATCATCTGTTCATAAAGTTTAATGTCACTGCGGTATACCACACGGAATGCGGCAACTCTGTTCGCTTTATCCGAGAAAATCATACGGACATTGACCACACCGGGCAGACGGCGGAGTTTATAAAGAACATGACTGATATCTTTTTCATAACGGGTGTCATCAAATTCGATAAGTTTTCTTGAGGTTCTGAACTGCAGAACTGACACTTTGAAAACCCTGCCCGCTTCTTTTCTGAAATAATTTTTGTTCCACTCTCTGATGCTTTCATCGATCTGCGGCTTCATCAGAGCTTTGGCATCGGCGGCAGTGGCACAGCTTTTAAGCGCTTCAGTTTTGTGCTGCCAGAGCGGAAGAACTTTGACTCCGTCGGCATTGGCAACGGAAATTTCCAGCAAGTGATTGAGACGGCACTGCGGCGCGGGTGTCAACACTTTGTAAATGGAGTTCATACGGATCTGTATATCAAACGGCACACCTTGAGCAACACAGTTTATATCGCTGTCATTCAACGCATTTTTCATTGTATCAACATAAGAGATTTCATCTGCCGCAGTTGATGCAGTAATCATAACGGCAAGCGGAACACGCTGTTCTTTATAGAGTTCAATATCGCCATAGTATCTCAACGGTTCCGGAACAGACTGGGGATTGGGATCGACTTCAGGCGGCGGAGTCATCATTCTGCATCCGGCGAAAATCAGCAGTGCCAAAACGCCTGCCATGACTGTGAAGAGATTTTTTTTCATTTTTTTCATTTCCTTTCTCAATTTTGTTCAAAATATTTAACTTTTATCTGATTATTTTTTGAAGCGATCGTCTGTCCGGGGCGCAGATGGTAAAAATCCTGCTCGGGTGTACGGATGAAGAAACAACCGTTTCTGGAAAAAATCGTCCAGTCGGTCAAATTTTCGATCACCCTGCCAAGCTCACAGCACTGCCAGATGAGCAAATAGCATTCAGGCTCAGTATCCATTCGGGAAAAAGTTACCGATCTGACCTTGTTCGCGGAACAGGTCTGACAGATGTTATGCGGCAGACGTGCATTGCACTGCTGAATACTCATCTTCCAGTGGATATCACCGAACTCAACTGTCGCGCTCAAATCAAGGGGAATACCCGAACGGTCAGGTTTGCGGCCGTTGATGTAAGTTCCGTATGAGCTGTAATCAAAAAGTTTTACCGTGTCATCACAGTAAATGATTTCCGCATGTTTTCTGCTGACTGTCGAGTTGGGATATTCTCCGGACGGAATCGAACGGCTGCGGACGAGCAAATCGCACTGCATCGGGTCACGACCGAATTTCACCGACGGTTTGTTCAGCAGATGGATGGTAAATCCATTGTATTCAAGGGTAAGTTTTTCGGCAGGGTAGAGATTGCCTTTGACAAGTGCATCTTCAGGTCTCCAGCTGGTTTTTGTCAACTGCTGTATCTGATATTCGGGCGGCAAATCATTCAAACGGTCGATCAACTCATTGACAGAAAGGGTCTTATCCGCCATCTTTTTCAGCGCATCGCCGATGGAGTCGCGGTAGTTGATATCCGCAGCACCTGTGGAAGTGATATCCTGAATATTGTTGATCGTTATCTGACTGCACAGCGCACTGCCTGACTGTCTTGAGTCATAAACTTTGTGTTCGGCAGCAAACTGGTAATACCGGAATTCTCCCCTGACCTTGCAGCCGATGTAAAAAACAAGGAACAATCTGCCTGAAACTTCTTCGGGATCAACAGGAAGCTGCAGAAAAACGGTACGGTCTTTTTTCAGCAGCGCACGCACAGGAATCTGTCTTCTGACGTGATTTTCACCGCGGTCAGTTTCCATAAAAACCAGCAGATCTTCGAGCTGATTATCCATCGGGGTCAGTTTCAGCTTGATGACTGAAGTTGAACCTGTAAGGAAGAATACATTTCTGTTGTACTCAACTTTGAGGTGGGAACATTCACCCAAAGACGGTTCATCAAAACCGAAATCGATATTTTCGATATTGTCGGCAATCATCCGTGAACGATCAGAAAGATCGTAATCATCACTGTCGTCGGCAAAAGTCGTTTTTTTACCGAAAATCGAAGCAAAATCAATGTTATCAAAAATCCCTTTGCCGCCGGCAGCAGGCTCTTTGACCGGAGTCACCACCGGAGTTGCCGCAGGGATTTCTGCGGCGGCAGGATCTGAAACCGCTTCAGGTTTCAACTCACTGCCGCACTCACAGCAAATCTCGCTTTCCCCCGGGATATATTCCGCAGCAGCGGAACAATTAGGACACTTTATTTCCATTTCCCCCCCCTCAAACCTTCACTTGATGATCTGGGTCGTCGTGGTGGTATTGGAACCGCCGTTGTTTTTTGCCATATTTTCAGTTGCCTGATTGAACATGCGTTCATTCATCTGCAGCATCTTTTCAAAAATCTCTTTATTTTCGTTTTTGGCGCGTTCAATAACATCAAGCTGATCTTTGTTCATACCTGCAAGAGCGGCGGCGGCAGCGGCGTTTCCACGGGCGGCGGCGGCGGCAAGCAGAAGTTCAGGTGTCATTTTCGCCTGCTGCTGCTGTTCATATAACTCAAGCAGATCACGTCTTTTGTCAGGATCATCCTCTGCCATTATCAGGGCTGAAATATCGGCACCCTGAGCGGCTTTTATCATATCGATTTTCTGATTTTGATTGAATGCCTGTTTTTTCTGCTTGATATCGAGCCACTTGTCGGCAGCGTCCTGCTCGGCGGCAGCTTTTTTGGCGGCAACTTCGATTTTGATGTTCTGTATCCGGCTTTCGATTTGAGTAAATTCCAGCGAAGCATTCTGTTCCGCGATACGGCGTTCGATATCGCGTTTATGTTCAAGGTCGATCATTTCCTGCTTGAATTCAGCATCGGTGCGGTCACGCTCAAGCTGGCGCATCTGCTGAATATCATCAAGGTCATGCTCATGAGAAAGTGCATCTTTTTCCTGTGATCTTTCCCAGTTTTTCCGCAGCCGTTCGATTTCCTGAACACGCAGATCATCTTTGATACCCTTTTCGTGAGCGAGCTGATCCATGAAATCTTCCATCTCATACTCGCTCATCGCTTCACGGCGGGTGGCATCGTTGGCAAGCTCATCTGCCCTCTGCATAAATTCTATTTCACGCCGTTTGGTTTCAACCTGACCGGACATTTCACGCAGTTTGGTGAAAACTTCAGATTCAAACTCAACTTCTTTGAGACGGACAAAACTCATGCCGATCGCTGAAAGATTGCGGGCAAGAGAATTGGCAATGTGATTTTCAAGTTTGATACGGGTATCGGCACTTTTGAAAAGTTCCGCAACGGTGGTGGTGTTGCACATTTCACGGGCGGCGGTGTCGATATCACCGAGCAGGCAGTGAGCAATTTCATCATAACCGAGAGAAGCGGTAAGAGCATCCTGCTTGAGATAGAGCGAACTGCCCATGAGATTGCACATGAACTCTTTGGCGTTTGCAGGATCGAAACGGAGTACGGCAACAACATGCAAATCGGCTTCGATATCGTCAGCAGTACGAATGCTTTCAACACATACCGGCAGAGAAAATTCAGAGCAATCGACCATCACCAGACTTTTATCGCCGCCTTCGTTGTTTTCAAAATCAGGGGTTTTGTAAAATCCGGCAGACAGGACATCGGTAACAGCGCCGCCTTCAAGCAGAACAGCATTCTGACTTTCCTGAACATTCAACCCTTTCTGCATGAGCGGAGCAATATCCTGCAATTCAAAACGCTCAGCAAAAATTTCTTCCTCCTTACGCCATGAACCGTCAGAAATATCCAGACGCATCATCGGATTCTGGGTTCTGCCGCAATGGGGACAAGTCTGAGATTCATTGCCGATAAGTTTGCCGCATCCGCCGCAACGCCACCAGCTGCCGGGAGCAGAACCGCCGCATTTGCTGCAGAATTTGGCTTTGATTTTGACCATACGGCCGCAAATCCGTACAGGTTTGCCGTTGCCGTCAATAAGCGGTCGGGCAGAAGCAAAAAGCGTGCGTTCTTTGTGATAGAAGTTGCCGTTACGGTCAGTCCACAGTTTGTGATTTGCCATTCTGGCGGCTTCGATAGCGCGTTCAGCGACTTTAAGATCTTCACCCGCAAGCGCTCTGCCGTTGATGCCGATAAGGGTCATACATTTGTTGGTGAACCAGTTTTCGATCATTTTGTCTGCTCCTGTATATTGTTAATTTTTATGAACTTCACAAAATTCTGCGTTGTCATTTTCTATACAGGCTTTGCAAAGGGGGGCTCCGCACTCTTTACAACTGCCTGAAATGGATAACGCACTGAAATATTTTTTGCCGCAAAGTGAACAAATGTGTTCAATATTGCCCGAAGCAGGAGAACCCTGACTTTGTTTATCAACATACTCCCGGAGCTGAACATCGGTTATTCTGAACAACTTGCCGATTCTCACCGAGGGCATGACATCCGATTTCACCAGTTTGTAAACAAGCTGGTAGTTTATTCCCAGAATCTCTGCGACCTCTTCCAGTGAATAAAATTTTATATCCATATCTTCCATCCTTATTTTTAGGGTATTTTTCTACGCTTCGACACTAATATACACCCCAAAAAACTAAAAAACAAGCCCGAATACAAATAAAACATAAAAAAATATAAAGAAATCTATGAAAAAATAGCAAAAATGCCTGTTTTAGAGCCAATTTCAAAAGTCCTCAAAAATTCTTAAAATTCATCGCTGATTTTTTAATCTCTTTTTGAATTACTTTTGAAATTGGCTCTTCAGACAGAAAATATATCGGCAAAAAATATTCCCTTATACTTGACTTTAACTTTTATGCAGTGTATTGTATGTCAAGGTGCCTCCGAAAGATAAACATACTTGAGTAAGGAGTTTTTACAATGAAAAACCATTCACTTCTGCGTGCAGAAGTGAAGCCCATGGGCTTCACTCTGATCGAACTGCTCGTGGTTATCGCCATCATCGCCATTCTGGCGGCCATTCTGCTGCCTGCACTCAACAGCGCAAGAGAAAGGGGCAGATCAGCCAGCTGTCTTTCAAATTACAAAACTGTTTCCACCTGGAATTCGATGTATCTGGGTGAAAATGACGACCAGCTGCCGCCTGACAGCATCAATATGGCTCCGCACGGAAAATCTGTCGCATGGCTCAGTTATCTTCTTGTTCCCAATAATACAGGTATGGAAATCGTCAAATGCCCGTCATTTGTCAATGACTACAGCGACCGCCGGGCATGTATAACAAGCGCTTCAACCCTCAGAAAGAACTGGGAAACCGGTTATGATGACTGGGGTTCAGCAATAACTGTTTATTCTCAAATGGGGCGCAACTGGTATCTTAATGACAGCTCTTACGGTCTCAAGCTCGGCGGCAAAATGACACGCGTGAAAAAAGTTTCTGGAACACTTCTTTTTGCAGATACTTATCAAAGCGGCTCAAGCCGCAAGACAGGCTGGCATATCGTCGCCCAGGTGTACTCCGACAATGCCTATAACGGACAGCTCGACGGCCGTCACGGCGGTTCGGTGAACTGCTCATACGTTGACGGCCACGCAGAATCAGTAAAAACCAATGCCAGCGCAGACCGCATGACCTATACATCTTCAAACAGTCCGTACAGCTCATTTTCAGGTTGCTGGACTGGAAAGTAATGAGGTGATGAAATGAATGTTTTCCATAAGACACTGTTTTTTGCCTGTACAGCGATCCCGCTCTTATGCGCCGCGGCAGATGATCCTTACTACTGCGACCGCAGCAGTGTTGTCGGTTTTCAGCCGTATAAAAGCACTCTGCCCAACAAAGTTCTGCCGACTCTTGCCGAACAGATGCAGAGTTACCGCATGGCTTCCTATTATATTCCGGCGAACCTTACCGCTGCAGAGGCGGCGAAACAGGCAAAATGGTACAAAGAAGCGGGTTTCAACATGGTGCTTGCCGAAAAGTGCCGTACTCTGATAATGGACCTGCTCCCGGCTTCAGCACGAAGTGCCGCGCGTCGCAATATCGACGACACCATCCGCGACAGCAAAATGTTCTTTGATGCCGCAAGAAAAGAGGGTATGCAGACCATGCACCATGTCACCTGCACAATGGTGCCGATGCAGCTTCTCAAACTCCATCCGGAATGGGCGGCGGTCAACCTTAAAAGCGGCAAAACCGAGATAAATACCTATGGGACAGGAAATACCTGCGTCAATAATGACGAATTCTGGAATATCTGGTTTGCCCGCCTGAAAAGATTGCTTACGGAGTCTCCCTGTGACTCCGTGATGATCGACGAGATCCAGTTTTTTGCTCCGGAACTTTGCGGATGCAATTCCTGCCGCACCAAATTCAAAGCCGATACCGGTTATGAAATGCCCCCCAACGGCAAATACAGCGGATGGTCGACCCGTGAACCGGAAGCGTTCCGCCGCTGGAGAGCGTGGAGGATAGAAAAACTTCTGGAACGTCAGAATGAGTGCCGCAAACTCATAAAAAGCCTCAATACCAACATGGTATTTTCCGCATATCTGTGCAACAACCTCACCGGCTACACCCGTTACGCTTTCGGTTATGACATCATCAATCTGCCCAAATATGCTGATTCCCTCGGTTTGGAAAGTATGCCGTCCGGACTGCGTTATCCTGAATACTATCCGCTGGTGATAATGGAGCAGAAACTGCTCCGCGCCGTTGCCGAACAGACCGGTAATGCTCCGTGGGTGCTGTTCTACGCGCAGGACAGCTTCAGCGAAATGGTTTCAAGCCTCACCGCGTTTGCCACCGGAACCCGTCAGTGGTGGTGGCTCCTCGGCAAAAAGGAACATGTCTGGCGTCCGATGCTCCAGTGGGAACAGGAACACGAAGCGCTGGTCACTCCCAATGAAAACGCGGGAAATATCGCCCTTTACTTCTCCTCATTCAACCGCAGTCTCAACCCATTCGGCGGTTCGGAGTGGGAACTTGGATTTTCCGGTGTCGGCAATGCCCTTACCGATGAAAATGTTCCTTTCCGTGTGATCGTTGAGGATGACTTCAAAGATGCCGCGCTTCTGCGTAAAAAAGCTGATACCGTTCTGGCGATGAATACCGCTGTCTGGAACAAAAATGCTTTGAAAGAGGTTGAAAAATTTGTCCGCGACGGCGGGACATTCATCACCTCAGGCAATTTTTCCATGGCGGATGAAAAAAACAACAAATTTCCCGACTTTGCCGCAGCAAAGATGCTCGGATTCAGCTATGACGGTGAAATCAAATCCGCAACTGCGCTTGAAGTTCCCGGAAAAAATCCTGTCACCGGTGATTTCTCAGGCAAAATCGCTTATGACAAACGGATAATCAAACTGAAAAATATCGCTTCCGACGTGAAAGTTTACGGTTCATTCATTGCTGAAGACGGGACTTCGCACCCTGCGATCCTCGTGCGAGAACTGGGTAAAGGCAGGATAGTTTACTTTGCCGGTTCCCCTGAACGCAGCACCTTCTTCTACTTCTACAACATAAACCGGATAACTCCGGGGCAGGAGTGGAAAGACCGGCGCAACCCCGAATGGAGCAGACTCTGGACCAAAATTGCAAAATCTTACAATGACAAAGTCGTTTTTGAAGCGAAAAATTTCCCTGTTGGCGTAGTTATCGAAGCGCTCAAACACAAAAACAAAGAGACAAGCGGCACGATGCTGACACTGCTCAACTTCACTTCAAACCGTCCCAAAGGCGGAGTTCAGCCGCAGCTGCGCAACTACGATTTCCCGTCAGCAGCGCAGAACCGTCCGGATAAAAATGCGCCGATGACACTTGATATTTACGCGCCCGGAACGAAAAAAGTCTACCTTTTCAGTCTTGACTTCGACGATGTCGTCGATTGGAAGTTTGTCCGCAACGGCGACCGGATAAAGGTGGAAATCCCTGAACTTGCCCGCCATCTGGTGGTCTATTGCAGCAGCGGCGGCGATGAAGCATTTGCATTGCCGGGCAGAAAAATCGTGAAAGAATTGCCGGAAGCAAAACCGCTGCTCAAAGAAATCCTGCCTGCGCTGGCGGCTCCTCAGAATCCGGATGCAGTCATTGCATTTTCCGACAGTGCGGTATTTTCCGGAGGAGTCAAACGCAATGACTGGTGCCTCGGCGAACCTATCCGTATCATTTACGGCAGCAGAAGCAATAAAACTGAAATGAGCGTGACACTCAAAGTTGAAAAGGCGATGAATAAGCCGATTCTGGAACTTGGTGCAATGTGTGACGATGTCATCAACAGCCGTGCGCCGATAAAGATCGAATTTAACGGAAAAACTGTTTTCACAGGCAAAGCGCCCTATCCTGATTACCGCTGGGCGGTTCAGGAGTTTCCGCTCGGAGTGGAAAAACTTGAACCGGGAACTTATACCGTAAAAATCACCAATACAGGCAACGGTCCGTTAAACAATGTTCCGTGGCTGGGAGTTGCATTCTGCCGTATCAAACCCTCGGGCAAAACGCTTGATGTAAAGTTCAAAGATGTGAAAAAAGTTCCGCTTTCCGGAAAATATATTCAGCTTAAAGGCAAGTTTGAAAAGGATGCGTTCTGCTTCGGCAGTGAAGGAACCGGAGCGCGTTTTCCGGCAAAGACGCTTGTCGGCAAAGAGGGGGCAGCAGCTTTCCGTTTCCGTCTGGACAAGGTTGATGAAAGCGTAAAGGGCGACCGTAACCTGCTTTATCTGCGTCCGGCAAGTCTGGCATCGATGTTCTTTATCATCAACGGAAAGAATACGCCGAAAATCACTGCCGGATTTTATCATCCGGTCAATAAAAAGGGCAAGGCGGTTACCGGTAAGGAGGTTTTGGAGTTCGGCAGGGAGTATCATGTTGCGGCAGTGTGGAAAGATGGAAAGTTCAAAATCTATCTTGACGGGAAACTGCTTGTTGAAGGAGATTGTCCGATAGCGAATGTCAAGTTCAACGATCTGTTTATCGGTCCGTTTCAAGACAGCTGGCTGAAGACCCGTTCATGGAACGACAGCAACTATATAACTGAGCTTCGGACTTGGAACATTGCTCCGGAAATAAGCGAGATATTCCCGCAGTGATTCCGGTTCAAAAGCTGCCGGAGAGGTATCGGCATCAGAAATTGTCTCAGAGTTTTCATTCCCCGCTTGATATTTTGTCAATGCGGGGTTATATTAAGAAACTGTAATATCTGCGGGCGATTAGCTCAGTTGGTTAGAGCGTTTGCTTTACACGCAAAATGTCGGGGGTTCGAGTCCCTCATCGCCCACCAGTCTTCATCTCGGCAAAGCCGAGATTTCGCCTCGGCAAGCCATGGGCGCAGACGAGGCGAACCCGCAGGGGAAGACTGCCGCGGCGTAATCTGCGAAGCAGATGGAGCCGGGCCTCGGCAAGCTTGAGATAATACAAGTTAAGGCAACAAACTCTCAAAATCTGTTTATTCAAGATTTTTTCCAATGTCCAACTTTCATTACGTTTACATCCTCGTTGACGAAGCAACCGGAATCCATTTCTATATCGGCTGTACCGAAGACTTAAAATCCCGTTTGGAAAAACACAACAAAGGCGATGTGCCGCATACATCTAAATTCAGACCATGGCGGATCAAAAACGCCATTGCTTTTGAAAACAGAGAAAAAGCCTACGCCTTTGAAGCCTACTTGAAAACTCATTGCGGCAGAGCATTTATTAAACGGCATTTTTGATTTCGCCTCGGCAAGCCGGTGGCGCAGACGAGCGAACACGGAGTGGAAGACTGCCGCGGCGTAATCTGCGGTAGCAGATGAAGCCGGGCAACACGGCATAGCACCACCTCAAACATTATTCTGAAAGATCCTGGCTCGATGTCTAACTTTCATTACGTTTATATTCTCGTAAAATAATTGCTCTCAAATACGATAATATACCAGCTAGACATCTTTTTTGAATATTTTATCAAAACTCTGTCAGGATTCTCAATGGTTGTACTCTAATATAACAGAAAGCAACTTAATTATGAGAGGAACAACTGATGGAACACAAACTTTGTCTGTTTGGAATAGCAACAATGCTTTATCTTTTGGTAGCTACTTTTTCAATCTGTTGTGGTATGCTTGTTATTACGACAAGATAAAATAAAAAAACTTAAATGCTGTATTTTAGCAGCAAAACAAAAAATCAGAAAGGATGTTAAAATGAAAAAATTTCTTACCCTCACGTTGTTGGCAACTTTTTTTGCCAGCGGAGCCCTTTATGCGGATGTCGTTTTTGACTGCAATAAATGCGACGGTAACGGACGAGTACAAATTTCGCGAACCATTCGCTGTCGTTCTTGCGGCGGCGTCAAAAGGGTCTGCTCTTCATGTCGTGGACGTGGACAATTCTATTCACCTGCCGGTCCTGGACCTTTTGGAATGCCTGCCACAAGCAGTCCTTGTATGTCATGTCTGGGAAGTGGGAAAGCGACATGCTGGACATGCTATGATTCGGGGAAGGAATACTTGCGCGGGACGGCTACCTGTCCGCAGTGCAAGGGGCATGGGAAATTCACGCTTTGAATAAAATAAGATGAGGTATAAAATGAACTTAAAAAAATTCACTTTGGCTTTGGTTGTTGTTGGTGGTTGTACTCTGCCTGTAATGGCTGGACACGGGCATCATCACAAAGAAAATGATGGTGTAAGACTTGCCGCTGAAATCATTGGTTTGGTTGGTGCAGTTCTTAATCCGCAGCCCACTGTTGTTGTGGCCCCACCCGTTGTTGCTCCTGCCCCCGTTGTTGTAGCACCACCTCCGCCTCCAATAGTGGTTCCTGCACCTCCTCCAGTAATAATTCATCGTCACGCTCCACCACCTAGACGAATTCATCACCAACATCATCATCGTCGCAGATAACTAATCGTACAATTGGTCAAACTGTTAAATTCAATTTGACCAATTGTAGTCATAATAAAAAAGATGAATTACATGTAGTGAATTGCTGACATTTGGGTGCATATATGTTGCAGATATGGCATTGGTTTGTATTTTAAAGTCCTTTTATAATATGCAGTTTTGATACGAAGGCAAAAGATGTTTTATGAGTGAAAAAGAAAAAGTTTTCGACAAAAAGAAATTGTGTAAGAACGGTTTGAAATTGGTTATTGCATTTCTTGCCGTTTATATTTCCCTTTTTGCAATCAGATTTATGCAGCTCAATTATTGCGGTAAACATCGTTTGTTTACAACGCAAATTCCCGAAACGCTGTATAATGGTTATATTGACAGCAGCAACTGGGAAGGACATTTTCTGCCGGAAGATTGGGCGAATTTGCAAGTACCAATGCAATTTGTTGATTTCAACTG
>SUWE01000097.1 GCA_015061615.1 Lentisphaerota bacterium | reverse complement strand
TTTGAAGCGCACTATGCGACTTCGTTGTTTTTGGGATTAACATAAATCCGTTTTTATCAAGAGGCAAACCACTTTTGTTTTTTTTGGCAAAAAAATGAGAGACCTCTTGTGTCTCTCATAATATCTGGGAATACTGGGGGTGGGTCTTGTGAATGTCTGCAAACACCCTGCGCAGACTGCTTTTTGCGCCGCACCAAATAAAAA
Organism: Lentisphaerota bacterium; assembly: GCA_015061615.1. GTDB lineage: Bacteria > Verrucomicrobiota > Lentisphaeria > Victivallales > Victivallaceae > UBA1784. The sequence goes on along the minus strand of SUWE01000097.1, from coordinate 4,524 downwards.
CCAGTATTCTTAGTATTCTTAGTATTCTCAGTAATCACAGTAGTGCCGCACCCTATAATCTGCAAGCCGCAGGTGGTATCTAAAACCGGTGTAGCCCGCAAGCCGCTTCAGGTTGTTTTTTTTGCGCTTCGCGCTTTATTATGGGGGCGCTTTTTGTAAAAAGCTCCCCCATGCCCCCGGCAAAAACTTTTCACGCTTGCTTCGCAAGCTGCTCTTGAGCGCTTCGCGCTGTTTGGTGCTGCGCACGGCTTAGGCGCTTCGCGCTGTTAAGTGCTGCGCACAGCTTAGGCGCTTCGCGCTTGTTTTGTGCTGCGCACGGCTTTGCGCCTCAATGGTGGTACGCCCCCCCGTTGAGCAGATTCAACGCCCGGTACAACTGTTCCAGAAAAATCATCCGCGCCATCTCATGCGTAAAGGTCATCCGCGACAGCGCCATCATCATATCTGCACGCTGTTTGACCTCCTCCGCAATTCCGAAGGGTCCGCCGATGATGAATACGATCTTGCGGTCGGTCTTTCCCAACTGCTCAGAAAACTCCTTCGTGGAAAATTCTTTGCCCTCTTCCGTCAGCGCCACCACATACGCTCCCTTCTCTTTGTCAAGTTCGCGCAGCATCGCCCTGCCCTCACCGGCAACATTGCTGTCGGCAAGCACCGTTAATTCACACTTCCCATACGCTCCCAGACGGGTCAGGAACTCCTGACAGCGGCTCTCAAACAAACGGTCGCGCATCTTGCCGACCGCGACCACTTTAATTATCTTTTCGTACTTTGCCATCAGGAAATTTTCCGGGTTTCAAGCGCTTTGGATTTATCTTCTTCCAGTTCCTTGTCACCCGTGCGCGTAAGCCACTTGTTGTTGTTCAGTGTCAATATCGACCAGCACGGTATCCATGAAAGTCCGATCAGGGCAAAAACACTGTACGTTATCGAGTGGAACGCATACTTTACCGTCTTCTTGCGCATGTACACCATCATCGGCAGTACCGACCACAGCACCGTCACAAAGAGGAAACAGGGCGCCATCGCAAGCAGAAAAGCCGGATTCACAACTCCGTAAAGTATCAGCAGCGGCAGCGTCACTATCGGCGCAAATGTTCCGACATTGAAAACAATAAAGTGGAAAATCAACCCCACAGACTTCGGGTCAGTCACAGAAAAACTGCTTGCTATATAAGGACTTAACAATATGTTTTCGCGAATGTCTCCGCGCACCCACCTCAGGAGCATCCGGCAGAGGTCTTTATATCTGACCGGCATATTGGTGTACGCCTTGGCAGTTTCCTGATAGACCACATCCCACTTATCCCTTATCAGGAAACAGGTCAGCGCCCGGTCTTCGCCGATAGAGGTGTAACTGCCGAGGAACTTCTGCTTGAGCCACTTTTCAAGCACCGGTTCGACCGCACTTCTGCGGTAGGCACTCAACGCCCCCGGAGTACACATGACCGAACCGAACTGACTCTGCGCACTGCGGAGCAGTTCGTATGAAAAAACGAAAATGATATCCATCAACCGGGGGATAAGTCCCTGATCGAGATTCTGAACGTTGATATTCCCGGCGACAGCTCCTACTTTCTCATCAGCAAAGGGTTTCAGAATATTTTCAATGGCATCCTCCTTCACCACGCTGTCACTGTCAATGGTGATGATGATTTCGGAATCCGAAGCGCCTATACCTGCGGCAAGTGCATGTTTTTTGCCCCGGTTCTGATCGAAGCAGAGCGCCGTCACCCTCTCCGGATAAGTTTTTTCAGCAAGCTGTATCCAGTAACGGGTATCGTCGGATGAACCGTCGTCAATGACCACTATCCGGAAATTTCTGTAATTGGAAGCCATCACACTTTTGACCGTCTCAAAGATGTGCCGCCCCTCGTTGAATGCCGGGATTATCACGTCACAACTCACCTCATGCTTACCCGTAAACGGGCGGTAAGTGAACGCCATCACCGCCAGAATGAGCATATTCAGCAATGTGAAGTAACTGAATGCCACGGGAAAATTGATGAACAGACAGACACACGCCGCCAATCCCGCAATCAGAAGATATTTTGTCATTTTCAACCCTTTAACTGATAAAAAAAATACACTCTATAATATACCACACTTCGTATGCTTTTTCAAGCTCTTGCAGACAAAGATTTTGCACGGCAGCAGAGTTTCAGCAGAAAAAAAATCCGCTGTTTGCAGAAAGCAGATGCCGAGCGAAGTGTTATCAAACTCTTATCTGAACAACTGTGAATATTTTCTTTTGAATCATTGATTTTTTTTCAGCAGGTGGTATTTTATTTTTCATACCTTTCGACCTATTGCAGCATACATTTTTACAGGAGGCAATAAAGATGGAAAATTTTTTCGTTAAAAAAGCACCGACAGGGGCATTTACTGCACCGCCGGTCATTCGCCGCTATGCCGGAAATCCGATCCTCACCAAAAATGACATTCCTTACCCTGCTGATTTTGCTTTCAATGCAGGTGTGGCGAAATTCAACGGCAAATACTATATCGCTCCGCGAGTCGACTTCTTCGGTGAAAATTATCCGCCATCGGAGTGGATCGGAACCGCTTTCGGAACAAGTGATGACGGAATAAGTTTTACCATTGACAGTGAACCGTGCCACTTCTGGTATCAGGGTGAAGAACTGCTCTGGTGCAACGACACCCGACTGACAGTGCTGGATGGGGAACTCTATGCCAGTTTCTGCTTCAACAGCAGTCATTCAGAACGCCCCGGCATTGCCCGCTGGCGCGGTAAAGGAACTGATTTTGACTGTATCTGTCTGGGGCTGCCTCAACAGCGGAATATGATTCTTTGTCCATTCAAGACCAAAGACGGTTTGTATATGCGTCTGGAACGCCCTGCAAATCAGTATAAAGAACCGTTTCATATCTGGTACAGTCTTTCACCTGACTTGCGTTACTGGGGAGATTCGGAACTGCTTCTGGGGGTTGAAGATGTTCCTTATGCCAATAAAAAGATCGGCGGCGGGGCACCTCCGATCAAGACCCGTTACGGTTATTTGCTGATTTTTCATGCGGTTGACAGTGATCCGGCAAGAAAAGTTCAGTTGAAATACCTTTCCTGGGATATGCGTTATGCGGCGGGGGCGGCACTCTTTGCTCCGGATGATCCGACCAGACTGATCGGTATTACTGAAAATCCGCTGATGCTTGCTGAAGCTCCGTATGAGACCGGCAACGATGAGCTTTATGTGGAAAACTGCATTTTCCCCTGCGGAGCGATCCTTGAGGAAGATGAAACGCTCCGTATATACTACGGCGCAGGAGACTGGTGTACCTGCCTTGCGGAAACAACTTTAGAGGAAGTTATTGCTCAAATAACGCCATGTGAGCGTATTGCCGAAAAAGCAACCGTGCCTTTCCGGCTTTGTGACTGGAAGAAGAATCAATAGAAAAGAGGTTGAAAAATGCGTATCACTGGAACTTTTCTTGATGAAATTTCCCACGACATTCCCCATCAGAATTGGGGTGAAGCTGAATGGAGAAAAGATTTTGCCGCGATGAAAGCTATCGGAATCGATACGGTCATCCAAATCCGCTGCGGACACAGACGTTTTATCACCTTCCCGTCAAAAGTTCTTATGGAAAAACATGATTGCTATCTGCCGCCTGTTGACTTGACCGATCTTTTTCTGCGTCTTGCCGATGAGTTTGATATGAAATTCTTTTTCGGACTCTACGACTCAGGATACTACTGGATACATAACAAGTGTCAGCAGGAACTTGACATCAGCCGTGCCGTTGCCGATGAAGTGTGGCAGAAATACGGTCACTATAAAAGTTTCGGCGGATGGTATCTCTGTTGGGAAATCAGCCGCACTTACGCAGGAATGGTCAATCTCTACCACGACCTCGGAATGCACCTCAAAGATATTTCCAACAATCTGCCGACAATGATCTCCCCCTGTATCGCAGGAATCAAGTGCGACCCGAATAATGTTGCAACCATCGAAGAACATCAGCGCACCTGGGATAACATCATGGCAGGAATTTCAGGAGCGGTGGATATCGTTGCGTTTCAGGATGGTCACTGTGACTATGATGAACTTGCAGATTATCTCATTCTCAATAAAGAACTTGCCGACCGTCACGGCTTGAAAAGCTGGACCAACTGCGAAAGCATCGACCGGGATATGCCGTGGCGTTTCCCGCCGATCAAATGGGAAAAAATGCTGCTCAAACTTGAAGCCGCACGCAAAGCTCAGCTGGATAAGGCTATCACCTTTGAATTTTCACACTTTATCAGTCCCAACAGTATGTACCCCAGCGCAGGTCATCTTTACAACCGGTATAAAGAATATTTCGGTCTGTAAATAACACTCCAAAAAAAGCCGTTTGCAAAACCTGATGTTTTGCGGCGGTCTCTTTTCAGCGTGAAATAAATTCACTTGGAAGGATTGGCAGGCAAAAAAATCCATTGCTCAAAACTGATGTTTGAGCAATGGCAGATTTCAAGTAAAAAGTACAGCAGTCCTCAGTAAGAGTTGCGGCGAGCGTTGCACG
>SUWE01000026.1 GCA_015061615.1 Lentisphaerota bacterium | reverse complement strand
CGGCAGTGACATGGCATTTGAAAATGCGATGACCGCCGCCGCCTCAATGGCAAATACCGCATTGCGGTATCTGAATGACGGCGATTTCAAAGCCAGAGTCGATGCGGACTTCAACAAATAATGAAATGACAAACTTGCTGTTTCCATAAGAAGCAGCAGTTTTATTGTATGTCAGCCGGGAAAATAAACAAATATTATGAGTACCGGAAAGATTCTTAAAAACGGTATATAAATAAACAGTTTAGGTTCTCTATGTTGCGTAGAAAAATTGGAATATGCGTTGCTGTTATCGTGATTTTGAGTGTTCCGTTTCTGTTTCATAAATACAAAATCACCCTTTCGTTTCTGGATCAAAATAAAAAAATAAGTACGATAGACTGTCCTATCCGTATTTATTACACAAAACCGTATTCAGATGTAAAAAGCATTTGTACAAAAAACAAGGATAACAGAAGTTTCGTAAAACTGAAAACAAAAATAAAATTATTAAAACATTTCCGCATAGATATAGATCACCCCGGACAGCATTATTATGATCTGAAAGAAATACAGATCAACAATCATGTTTTTACGGCGCGTGAAATCATAAAAATGATCAGATCCACCAATTTCATCCATCCGGAATTGGTGGATGGCAATATATGCCGCTTGTATCTCACCCCGCCAAACATGAGAGCAGACAGGAACGCGCCTCCGGCAGATGAAGATTACTACGTTTCTTTGAAGTGCAAAACTCCAGTCAGATATTTTGATTACAACAGCGTAGATTTTTACTTCAAATTATGCTGTTTTCTGGTTCTGGCAAGTGTAACAGTATTTTTTCTGATAACAGCCAGGGGGAATGACTTATTAAAGAAATTTGTTTTATCATCAACAGTTTTTTCATGGCTGTCGGAACGCATAATCAAACCGGTATCGTTTTTTATAAAGTCGGTGTTACCGGAACTGCTTCTGATTTTGATCGCATTTCTGTTCTTCAATTTGCGTCCGTCATTATATCCTTATCTCTCCGATGCGTCGCGTGCAGCTTTGCTGAAGTCCGATGCAAGCATATTTTACATATATACGGGCTGCTTTTTATTATGTGCCGTACACAGAAAGTTGTATACGGCAGCAGCAAGTATTTTGATAATTTCATTCATACAGCTCCTTTATCTGCTGGACTGCTTTTCTTTCAAACAATTCAATATCAGACTCAATATATCCGACATATTTCACTGGAAAAATGATATCAAAGGCGGAGAACAATTTTTTTCACATGCAGCAGAGCAATCATATTTTACCATGTCCGTATTAACAACTCTGTTATGCATAACAGCAATAATAATTTTAACAGTCTGGCGCAGAACGAAAAAAAGCACCATTGCCTTTATAATTTTCTGCCTGTTATCCGCAGTGGTGCTGGCAACGATACGGATGTATCCCTTCCCCAAAGACGCAGAAGAATCTTTATATTGGAATGTATTTTCATTCACGTCCAGCCAAACACTGAATAAAAAATATTCAAAAGAATATCAGAAAAAGATTGTTCCTTTCGAATTGAAATATACAGAAAAGAAAGGACTGGGGATCAAAAGAAATATCATTCTCCTTGCGGTGGAAAGTCTTTCATCCGGTCAAAGTAAATTATTTTCAAATTCATCATTTGATTATTTACCGGAATTTGACCGGATCGTCAGGGAAGAAGCCGCGGCATATTCAACCAGTTACCTCTCCTCATCATTCAACACGGCAACAAGTACTTTTGCTTTGATGACCGGATTTTCCCCGACCTCGCCCAACTACGGCGCAATTTTTTCGGATCCGAAATTTTATCATAATCCATTGCCGCTGTCATTCAGAAATGCAGGATATAAAACTATTTTTATAACTCCTTGCAGCATGATAGATAATCTGGACTTGATCATAAGCAGAAGCAATTGGAACAAAGTAATAAAAGATACCGACAGCATATTTGACAATCACCAGAGATTTGTTTATAACTCGGTTTCTGACGATATATTACTTGATGCGGTCATAGAACAGGTAAAATCACAAAACGCCTCAGCAGATAAAACGTCACGTTTTTTCATCTATGCCCAGACTCTCGGCATTCACGGACCGTTTTACGATTACCGTTCAAAAAAATATTCTTATGACGAAACATTGAAAACATTTGATCTGCTGTTTTCTGATTTCATGAAAAAACTTCATTCAATTGATTTTTTCAAGAACAATGGGGTTCTAATCGTAACCGGCGACCACAGAGTGATGCTGCCGATTTCACATAAGGAACAGCAGGCAATGGGATTTTTTGCTCAGCAATACGTTCCGCTGGCAATATTCGGCGATCTGCCGTGTAAAATAGATACTGATCGTCTTTACAGTCATGTGGATCTTCATTACTCTCTGCAATGGCTGATGCTGGATAAAGCAGAACAGCACCAGTATCAGAGAAATCTGTTTATCAGTGATTCCGCAGGAGATGATCAAAATAAATTTTTCTGTACATTCTATCAGCAGCGTGCCAATCCCAGCCAATTGCTTTTCAATACAAAAGATAAATATGGAACGATCAACATGTCCGGAGATGATACGCGGATCTCCGGCAAAGATTTGCTGCCGGAAGAAGAAAAACAGATTGAATCATTCCTATTCTGGACAAGGGAATATATGTGCGGTAATTGACAGTATTCCCCCCTGCTCCCGAAGTGGCAAGTGCAGAAAATGCACAGACCACCGAAGATGCCGCAACTGCTAAGGAAAACTTACAAGTTCCTTCGGAATCATCCGTACAAACAGAGCAGACCACCGAAAAAAACAGTGTTCCCAGCACTCCCAGTGTTCCCAGTGAACCACAGGCAAAGCAAGTCGGTGAGCAAGTCGGTGAGCAAGTAGCAAGTGAACCGAGCAAGTCAAAAAAATCTGAAACAAAAGAACAGCCGGCAATGCAGTCTGCGACAGACAAAATCACCTCATACCCTGCGGGCAGTAATACCCGCATAATGGCATTTGCCGAACTGGCGGACGGTGAACATACCGTCAACGGCAAGACCTTCACCAAAAGCGGCAGTGCCTTCACTCTTGACGGCAAAATGCTCAACGCCAAAGAAATTGAGAAAGCTACCCGCACCCTCACCGAAAAAATCAAGGCAAAACCCAAAGCGGAAGCCGAAACATCCAGCGGTAAAAAGTCCGACAAGTCCGACAAGTCCGACAAGTCCGACGAATCAGGCAACACGGCGCTGTTTTCAACGGTGGGGGATTTGCAGACGGAGACGGAGAGCATCATTTCTGATAGAGCAAAACAAGAACTCAAAAGGCAAAAACAATTTATAAAAGAAAAATATGCCGATCAAATTGGTATCGCTCCAAATGGCAAAAAAACCAACTTATCTCCTGGGCAATGGATTGAAACAAGAACTTTGTTTTTCAAAAGATATTTTGGCAACTGGAATTATGATCCAAATCAAAAAATCAAAGTCGTTGACATAGATAAATCTATATTCACCGAAGAAAATGTAGATGTCCAAGATACATATGGCGATTTATTGAATTTCATAAACAGCCATTATAACAAGCAAACTCCGGTAGTTATAAAAGATGATGGTTCTTTGGCATTTTTCAGCAACGAGAGCAACAAGTCATCTCTTAAAGATCGAAGATCCCCCAGAGAGATATATGCGGCATTGAATGAGGTCATTGAAAATGCAGTTTTTTATGATTTCAGGAAATCTGACGGGGCAGAAAAACATAAGAATATAACTGGACAATACATTTACAAATCGGCATTCCGTATCGGGCAACAAATCTATGCTGCATCCATTATTCTCAATGAAAAAGCAAATACTTTTACAAAAGTATTCAAAGGTTATACAATCGCCGAAATAAAAATAGAAGGCATTGATGCAACCAGTGGCTCAAAGACCACCTTGCGGGAGCCTGATAACAGGTCAATGCCTTCATATATTACTATAGCACAAGCCGCAAACAATGTCAATCCAAATTTTTCAAAAAATCTTGATGAAAACGGTGAGCCGCTGGTGGTTTATAACGGTGGCAAATCAGGGATAAGTATATTTGATATTGAACAAACTGGAAAAAGTAACGAGTTTGCGAAAGTTGGATTTTGGTTTTCAGATGAAAAATCCCTTGCAGATAGCTTTGCAAAAAACTGGTATAATCAAACATGGAACGGCAAAGAATATGCCCCAGGTAATGTGTACGCAGTTTATCTTAATATCAAAAATCCCAAAATATATGAATTGGAACTTACGCATAAAATGCTTCAAGGGGTTTTGCGAAATTACCATGATTTTTTTCAAGTCAATTAAGTGAAGATCAACCAGCGGGGTTTACTCCCCGCTTTTTTTTATGCCTGAAAAATGGGGCATACAAAGGGGGTATACAACGCGGGGTAAAAAGGGTATAAAAGTGGTACCCGGAACGGGACTCGACGAGGAGCGAAGCTCCGAAGTGCGCGAGCTTTGCGAGCGCAACCCGAAACAAAGTGAGCAGTGCCGTTTTGGCTGTCGACAAAACTGACAACGCAAAAAGAAAAGAGGGGGGCGGAAAAATAAAATTTTACAAGCCACACTCTGCTTTTTGCAAGGCACTGCTTACGCGGATTTCAAAAAGTGGTACCCGGAACGGGACTCGAACCCGTACTCCCGAAAGAAGCAGATTTTAAGTCTGCTGTGTCTGCCATTCCACCATCCGGGCATCATTCATATCTTATAATATACCGCACAAATCAGATAAAATCAATAGGCGGAAAAGAATTTTTCCTGTTGCAGGTCAAAATCGTAAAAAAAAGCTGTTTATTTCCGGACGTGAAACCTTACACACTCACCGATTTATATAATTATCCGGAGTTATGCTGATTTTTTATTTCTGCGGCGCAAAATCGAAAAAAATTCAAAAAGCTCTCCGGCACGCAACGCCACGCACAAGATCAAAATCAGCACGCCATAGGTTACGCCGCAAATAAGAAGCAAAATACAATCAGTTCCGAATCCCGGTTCAAATCTGCATCTTATCAAAGGCATCAGAAAATAAACCGTAATTCCGGCAAGCAAACTTATAAAAACCGACCGCAAACATGACACAACTGTCCGTTTCTGAATCTTGAATCCCTCACGATCAAGCAAAAACAGCAGACAACTGTTATTCACCGCCGACGCAATGACTGTTGCCAGAGCAAGTCCGCCCTGCTGAAGCGGAAACATAAGGATCAAATTCAAAACAAGGTTGACAACGATCGCAGTGATCGAAACATAAAGCGGACGTTTCATATCTTTCCGTGAATAAAATGCCGGCAAAATCACTTTCAAAGAGCAGAAAAGCGGTATTCCCATTCCGTAAAAAATCGCGACAAGCCGCGCGGCATCCAAATCTTCAAGAGTGTATTTGCCGCCGAGGCAGAGGACCCGGAGCATTTCTGTATGAAAAAATATCACCGCAACCGCCATCGGCGCACAGATAAACCAGACGTGACGGAGCGAAAAATTCAACTGTTCTTGCATTGCATCAAAATCTTTATCCACAGCGGCACGGGTCATCGACGTCATCAATACCGTTCCCAATGAAACAGCAAAAAGTCCGATCGGCAAATCAACGATGCGGTCAACATAAGTCAATGCCGGAACTGCCCGGTTGTTGAGGCAGAGTGCCAGACTCCGGTCAATAAGAAAACTCAGCTGAAGCACTCCGTAACCGATCAATCCGGGAGAAGCAAGTTTCAGCAGATTTTTAACCGGAGAAAATGAACGGAACGCATCTTTGCAGAAAATGGGAAAACGTCCGCAAATTTTCAGCATCCACACCATCAAGCCGAACTGTATCGCTCCGGCAATCGGAACTTGAACCGCAAGAAGTTTCAACAGCTGCTCCGATGGCAATTCAAGGCAGATACCGGCAAGCAATCCGGCGATTTGAACAAGATTGAAAAATACGGCAGTCAATGCCGGACGGACAAATAAACCAGAGTAATTCAAAACCGCTCCGATGAGTCCGGTAAGGCAGATGAAAAACGCATACGGCATAAGCAGCGGAATTATCTGACAACCACCCTGAACTTTTTCGCTTTGCAGAAATTCCCAATCATATAAAAAAGCCGCTTTACCGCAGAAAAATGCTCCGGCAGAAACAATGACAACGATCAGAGCGAGCAGTGCCCCGGCAAAAGTCAGAATCTGGGCAAAACAGCGCCTTGCTTCACTTATTCCGGAATTTTTTTCAGTCTCAGTCACCAGCGGTATCAAAGCTGTTCCCAGCGCTCCTTCCCCAAGCAGTCTGCGGAAAATATTGGGGAAAATCATGGCAAAAAACCAAATCGTCGCCGTCAATCCTCCGCCGAGCGCCTGTGCCTCAAGACGCATCCGGATCAATCCGAGAATACGGCTTGCCAATGTCGCCAGCGCCACGCCGAAACTGCTCTTGAGCAATTTTGTTTCTTTATTGCTCATTGCAGCACCGCTTCCAATGCGGCAAAAGCCGCTTTATCAGCGCTCCTGCCGGGATAAAAACAGATTTCAGGAATCTCTTTACCGACAATATGCAAAGAAGACAGGATTTTTTCCAGCAAATTGGAACTGAGATAATTTCCGCCGGAAGCATCAAAACTGACTCGGAACCGGGATGAATCAAAAGGCATTTTTTTTGCAAAAGCGGTGAGCATTTCCAACGCCCCCGGTTCATGGGGATGAAAATCTATAAGTGTCCTGACCGGAAACAATAAAGAGTTGCGGAATTGAATAAAATTTTCCGGAATGGAAGATATAAATCCGGGGATACGCATTTCCAGCAATGCGGTCTGACGGTTTCTGTAAATTATTCCGTAACAACAACGCAGAACCTCACGCAGTTCGTCTGCATAATCACTGTCATTGACAACAGTTTCCCAATCGACAGTCAAGGTTATCTCTGTCACACCGAGACGGGCATACGCTTCACAGTTGCGGGAAAAAACACGGTAAAACTCCTTCATCACCCCGCGGCCGGAACCGATCATGGCACTGAATGTACGCGCTTCACTGCGGCTGGTAACACGGTTGAGGCGATTTTTCCATGCACGGGGCAGCACAAAGTCCGGAGACTGGATGCAATTTGATGCGACTTCCAGAAATCCTGCTTTTTTCAACTCCGGCAATTCAGACAGCTGCCGGAAAGAAGAAACTGCTATACCGTAGTTTATTTTCACAGAAATCCCGCCTCTCTCAAGGTATCCATGGTAATGCCGGAGGAATCGCTTTCGCAAGACAACTCCATCATACGCAGAATATATCTGCCGACAACGTCAAATTCAAGATTGACAAATGTTCCTGGAAGACGTTCATGCAAAGCAGTTTCCGCAAGTGTCACCGGAATAAGTCTGACTGAAAAAGAATCCCTTCCGGCATTGACAACAGTCAGCGAAACACCGTCGATGGCAATACCGCCTTTTTCCACAACAAGTTTGGCATAAGCAGGATCAAGCGCGACTTCAAAAATAAAATCCCCGTCACTCTGCCGGCGGCACTGAAGAACTTCTGCCGCCATATCCACATGTCCCTGAACGATATGACCGCCGAGACGGTCACCGACTTGCAATGCGCGTTCCAGATTGACAACGGAATTGACCGGCAGAATACCGAGATTTGTCCGCTTCAAACTCTCCTCAAGAGTGTGGAAGGTGAGATTTCCGCCTGCGGCTGATTCAAGAGTAAGACAACAACCGTTGACCGCAATGCTTTCTCCGTAAACCGGATCAATTACCGGCATATCCGGTTTTATGACAAGTTTACCGCCGCCGCGGGAGATGATCCTGCCTTTTTGCTGAACGATTCCGGTAAACATATCAAATCTCCCGTAAATATCCACTGATGATGATATCATTACCGCAGGTAAAGGTTTTGACCCGCGACAAATCCAATGCTTCGCTCATTTTTTCCGGATTTTCTCCGCCGAGCGCAGGAATACTCTCTCTGCCGCCGAGAAGTTTCGGTGCAATGTGAAATTCAACAAAATCCACCGCCTGAGCTTTTATCGCCGCCGCTGCCAATTCGCCGCCGCCCTCGATCAAAAGCGCAGTAACTCCGCAGGAACCGAGATCACGCAAATACTTATCCCACGCCTCTGCATCAGGAAGATCGACAACTTCAGCTCTGCCGTCAGGGAAATACTCTTTCAAATCATCTTCATCAAGCGAGGAAGATACCACGATCCGGCGGGGCTGATTTTCAAAATTTTCCGGCTCACGCACGGTCAGTTCCGGGTGATCCGCGCGCAACGTGTTTCCACCGATCATGACCGCATCTGCCAGACGGCGCCAGGACTGCACCCGGCGGCGGGCTTCGGGACCGGTGACCCAGCGGGAATCCCCATTGCAGCAGGCGATTTTACCGTCAAGAGTCATCGCCATTTTCAAAATGACCAGAGGTTTTCCGCTGGTTATCCAACGGAAAAAGTGGCTGTTCAACTCCCAGCAGGCGGTAGTTTCCACACCGCAGTCGACAACTATCCCGTTCTTTTCCAGAATATCCTTTGCCCTGCCGGCATGTTTGGGATTGGGATCCATCGAACCGATGACAACCCGGCTTATTCCCGAGGCGATGATCGCATCGGTACAGGGAGGAGTTCTACCGAAAGTGGAACACGGTTCAAGCGTTACATAAATCGTTGAACCGTTTGTATCATGCCCGTGATTACGGGCATCGGCAAGAGCATTTATTTCGGCATGAGCCTCACCGGCTTTACGGTGAAATCCCCTGCCGATAACGATATCATCTTTGACGATAACAGCACCTACCATCGGATTGGGATTGGTCAATCCCCATCCCATCCGGGCGAGCGCAAGTGCCTCAAGCATATATTCAGAGTCTGAACTCATGCGTTCTCCACAGTAAAAAGTGCATCTGCATAAAATTCCGGATCAAAATCCTGCAAATCTTCCGGAGCTTCACCGAAACCGGCAAAGAATGTCGGCAGCTGGAACTCCTCATGCAGTGCAACTGCCATACCTCCCCTGCCCGTTCCGTCAAGTTTGGTAAGGACAAGGCCGGTAACACCGGCAATTTTTCCAAATTCACGCGCCTGACTGATAACATTTGAACCGAGAGATGCATCGACCGTGAGCCACACTTCGTGAGGCGCACCGGGAAGAACCTTGCCGATTGAACGGCGGATCTTACTCAGCTCAGCCATCAAATCCTGCTGATTCTGCTGACGGCCCGCAGTGTCGATAAGCAGAATATCCGCCTGACGGGATTTTGCCGCCATCGTCGCATCAAACGCCACACTCGCCGGATCAGCACCATGTTTGGAAGATACGACCTGAGTTCCGGTGCGTTCTCCCCACAACTGCAACTGTTCCACCGCAGCGGCACGGAATGTATCACATGCACCGAGGATGACCTTTTTCCCCTCAGCTTTCCAGCGGGCGGCAAGTTTGCCGATGGTCGTAGTTTTACCGCTGCCGTTGACTCCTACCATAAGAATGACCAGCGGTTCACCTTCCGGAGCAGTGTTGACCGGACGCATCCCCTGCCGGAGAATGGTCTGCACTTCGTCTTTCGCTTCGGCAATCAAATCGGCATCGGTGGCAATTTTGCCCCGCTCATACCGGTCACGGATACGGTCAACGACTTTTTTTGCCGCTGCGGGTCCGAAGTCGGCGGCGATGAGCATCGCTTCCAAATCATCAAAACTTGCAGCTCCGTGGGTTTTTACGCCGGAAAATACACCGCTGACCACACGCGCCAGCTTGGTGGCACTTTTTTCCAGACCGCGTTTGAATATGGAAAATATTGACATATCAGTTTCCGTTTTCCGTTGTGGAATTTTTAATGGAATTCAAGACACCGTTGATGAAATTTCCGGCTTCTGCACCGGAAAAATCTCTGGCGATCTCCACCGCTTCGTCAATACTGACAACAGCAGGAACCTCATCAAACTCAAGCATTTCCGCAACTGCAACACGCATGATGTTGCGATCGACTCCGGAAAGGCGGTCAAACTCCCAGTTACGGCAGTGACCGGAAATGAGACTGTCGATCTTTTCCTGAGCGCAGGTGACTGCTTCATAAAGCCGCACCGCATAATCTTTCGCACGGCGGGTGTTGCGGTTTTCTTCCAGAGAAAATTCCTCTTTTACCGATTCGAGAAAAATATCAAATTCTGCGGCTCCGGGAAGTTCCTGCTTGCTTTCACAGGCAAAAAGGAACTCCATTGCCAACTCCCTGCCCAAACGTTTGGAATGAACGGGAGCCTGTTCTTCGTTAGCAAAATCAAGCATTTTTAATCGCCCGTGACAAGTTGACCATTTCAATCGCCGCCAGTGCCGCATCGACACCTTTGTTACCGGCTTTCACTCCGCTGCGGTTGATCGCCTGTTCAAGATTATCGGCAGTGATCATTCCGTAAGTGACAGGGATACCGGATTCCAAACCGAGCTGAGCCAGACCTTTAGCAACCTCGGAGTTGATGTATGACGCATGCGGAGTATCCCCCTGAATTACAACACCAAGTGCCACGACAGCATCAAACTCTTTACGGTCGAGCATCTGTTTGACAGCGAAGGGGATTTCATAAGAACCCGGAACATAAGCAACCGAAATATTCTGCGCATCGCCACCGTGACGGACAATCGCATCAATCGCACCGGAAAGCAGACGGCTGACCAGAAAATCATTGAATCTGGCACAAACGATACCTATTTTGATCCCTTCGGCACACAACGCGCCTTCAAAAATCTTTCCTGCATTTTTATCCATGGTAAAATCCTTTCAAATTATCGCAATTCAACTTTCAATTCCGCAGCAAGGCGCGCACGGATCTTCTCCATTGCCGCATTGACTTCATTATCAGTCAATGTACGTTCCTGATTGCGGAAACTCAAACTGTACGCCATGCTCTTTTTCTGCTGTTTTTTCAACTCATCACCGATGAATATGTCAAAAAGACGGACAGATTCAAAATTCGGCGCCTTACACTTGCGGATAAAGTCGATAACCTCACCATGAGTAAGCGTTTCCGGAGCAATAAAGGCAATGTCGCGGGTGGTTCCGGGGAACTGCGCAAGCGCTTTGCAGCTCTTTTTCACCCTCGTTGCGGCACCGGTCAGAGCGGCGGCTTCGATCTGGGCAAAGAAGACCGGAGCGGAACTGCGCCATGATGAGGCATGCTTCGGATTCAATTCACCGAACATACCGGCCACTTTGCCCTCAAGCTGAAGAATAAGGGCATGTCCGGTACGGAAACGGCCGTCCGCCTCAGCGGGAATCACAAAACGGTAGTTGGTGATCGCAAGTTTTTCAAGCAGTGTTTCCACAACACCTTTGATATCGTAAAAATCACACAGTGCTTCGCCTTCGGCAGAGAAAAGTTCCGGATGGCGTTTGCCGGTCATCAGAATCAGCAGTTCGTTGCGTTCCTCCGGGAATTTGGCAGGATTCTTGCAAAATGCCTTATCCAACTCAAACAGACGCAGGTCGCGGTTGCCGCGGGCGATATTTCTGCCGACAGTTCCAAGCATTTCACCGAGCAATCCCGGACGCATCCAGCCGTTATCCGGTGAAAGCGGATTGGACAACTCGATCAGATCGCTTTTCTCAAAGCGGCTGTCCGCCAGCGCCGAAGCCGAACCGACAATACTGTAATGCACACACTCGTCAAATCCCATACCGATAACAAGGTCACGCACCATCTTCAACGGCGCATACGCATCTTCACTGTCAGGATGACAAACCTTTCCGGCAACCGGGATCGTCGGGATCTTATCCAATCCGTCGATACGGGCGACCTCCTCTGCCAAGTCGGCTTCACGGGTCAGATCAAGACGGAAAAGCGGAGCGGTAACAACACAGGAATCCGCAGTAATATTGTCAACTTTCAAGTGAAGTTTCTTAAGGATATCGACAATACGTTCATTGGTAACAGTGGTACCGATAAGTTTGCGGATATTTTCAAAACGGCAGTTGATGACCGGTTCCGCCGGACGGTCAGCAGCGACTTCCATCGCACAGCTGGCGATTTCACCGCCGGCAGTGGCAAGGATCAGCTGACAGGCACGGACAGAAGCAAGTTCCGCCATATCAAAATCAACTCCGCGCTCGTAGCGGTAGCTTGCATCAGTGGAAATACCCAGAGTGCGGCTTTCTCCACGGATGAATGAGGATTTGAACACCGCACTTTCCAACAGGATCTCAGTGGTATTTTCCGTAACTCCGGAGTTTTCAGCGCCCATGATTCCTGCCAGCGCCATCGGTTTTTCCGCATCGGCAATAACGAAGTTGCTTTCGGTAAGTTCAATGACTTTTCCATCAAGCAGAGTGATTTTTTCACCTTTTACTGCATTGCGGGCTACGACACGGTTTCCGGCAAGTGTGGCACGGTCAAACGCATGAAGCGGCTGACCGAGTTCAAGCATGACAAAGTTCGTCACGTCAACGACGTTGTTTATTGCACGGAGACCGACACTTTCCAAACGCTCTTTCAGCCAGTCAGGCGAAGGACCGACCTTGACATTTTTAATGACTCTGCCAATGTAACGGGGACAGAGTTCTGAATTTTCCACAGTAACAAGACCGGGAATTTCTGTATCACAGACAGGGATGGAAATTTCCGGAAGCTGCGCCGGTGTGGAAAGCAGACAGGATACGTCGCGTGCCACGCCCCACATCGAAAGACAATCCGGACGGTTGGGCGTGATTTCCAGCTCAATTCTGGTATCGCCGGGGAAAAGTCTGGTCAAGGGGACGCCCAGTTCCGTATCAGCAGGGAAAATCATCAATCCGTCATTGTTATCAGAAATTCCAAGCTCCTCCTCACTGCACATCATGCCGTTGGATTCGACACCACGCAGTTTGGATTTTTTGATTTTGAAATCACCTTCTGCGGTGTGGAACACCGTTCCTGTTTTTGCAAGCGGTACAATGCAACCGGCATCACAATTCGGGGCACCGCAGACGATCTGGAGTTCTTCACTGCCGTCTGTAACTTTGCAGACAGAAAGATGATCGCTGCCCGGATGCGGTTCGCGGGAAAGAATTCTGGCGGTGACCACGCCTTCGGGAATGGTGGAATTCTTCTCGATTTTTTCCACCTCGATCCCAGCCATGGTCAATTTGTCACACAAATAGGCATCATCGCAATCAAGATTGACATAATCGCTGAGCCATTTTCTTGAAATATCCATTCAACACACCTCAAAATTGTTCCAGAAAACGGATATCATTATCATAAAGGAAACGCAAATCCGGAATACGGTAACGGAGCATCGCCAGACGCTCCAACCCCAGTCCGAAAGCATAACCGCTCCAGACTTCCGGATCGTAACCGACATTTTTCAACACATTGGGATCGACCATGCCCGCTCCGGCGATTTCAATATAACCGGAATTTTTGCAGACATTGCATCCCTTTCCGCCGCAAACCACACAGCTGAAGTCATATTCAACACTCGGCTCGGTAAAGGGGAAAAAGTGCGGACGCAAACGGATATTGACATCTTTGCCGAACATTTCCCAGGCAAAATTCTGCAAAACGCTCTTCAAATCTGCCATGGAAACACCTTTATCAATGTACAATCCTTCGATCTGATGAAAGTTCATTCCATGCGTTGCATCAGGAGTATCGCGGCGGAAAACCCGTCCGGGAGCAACGATACGCACCGGCGGTTCATGAGTTTCCATCACCCGGATCTGCACCGGACTGGTCTGGGAACGCAGAATCCTGCCGTCAGGGAAATAAAATGTATCTTTCGGATCACGCGAAGGGTGATCGTCAGGAGTATTCAACGCATCAAAGTTATGGTAAATATCTTCAATTTCCGGACCGTCAACAGCAACAAATCCCATACGGCGGAAAACGGATACACACTCATCTGCAAGCTGAGTTATCGGATGCCGGTGCCCCGGAGCAGCTTTTCTTCCGGGCAATGTAAGATCAATAGCATCTTTATCAGCTTTGGCTCCAGCACCGCCAAGGCGCGCCATTGCTTCATCAAGCGCATTCTGGATACGCGTCCTGCCGGTATTGAAAGCGGAACCGGTGGCTTTACGTTCTTCAGGGGGAACGCTCCCCATTTTTTTGGATAATTCCGGGAACAATCCGTTGCGGCCGAGATATTCAATGCGCAACGCTTCCAATGCTCCGGCATCTGCCGCAGCCGCTGCTTTCATTTCTGCATCTGCCGCCGCGCGATTGACCGCTTCGATAATATCATTCATAGTTATTTTCCTCTGCAATCCCGCCGGATACAATTACATTTTCCGGCAAAAAAACAAAAAACAGCTTGAAACTGGTGAAAAAAGTCACCATTTCCAAGCTGTGATCTTGTTGAACCAACCTCAGGCCTGGGTGACTTTCTCCACCAGAGCCTTAAACTCGGTCGGGGCAGTAACCGCGAGATCAGCAAGGACTTTGCGGTTCAGACCGATATTCGCCTTTTTCAGACCATTCATAAAGGTGCTGTAATTGACGTTCAGCGCACGGCAGGCAGCGTTGATACGGACGATCCACAGCTGACGATACTGCTGTTTTTTCTGTTTACGACCTTTGTAAGAGTGTACCAGCGCCTTATCGACTGCATCATACGCAGTACGGATGTTTCTGCTGGCGTTACCGTAAAAACCTTTAGCACGGGCAAGCACCATTTTGCGGCGTTTGCGTGAGGGAACAGCACAAGTAGTTCTTGACATTTTAAGCAGTCTCCTTCTTCAAAAATTACAGACCATAGGGCAACGCGACCTGGATACGGCGTTTCTCGGCATGAGAAACGGCACCATCCTGACGGAGACGACGGCGGCGTTTGGCGTTTTTGCTGCTCATAAGGTGACGGGCACCCGCCTTGTTGTGGCGGAACTTACCGGTGCCGGTCTGTTTCAGACGCTTTGCGGCACACTTTCTGGTTTTCAGTTTCGGCATTGTTTACATCCTTTATTTTTTGATGTTTATTCACCGGCAGGGTCAATGCTTCACCCTCATCCGGCACGGATCCGCATGGATCCGGTTACTCAATCCTGCTCAAGCAGGGTACAACCTTAATTTTTCGGCGCAAAATTGACCGATATATTCCGACCGAGAAGTTTCGGCTTGCCATCAGCATCGGCATATTCTTTAAGAGCTTCGGTAACTTTTTCCATAAGCTCAAATGCCATATCCTGATGCGCCATTTCTCTGCCGCGCAGAGCCAAAGTGACTTTCAGGCGGAACTTCTTATCGAGGAAGTCGATCGCCTTATTGAGTTTCGTATCGTAATCATGCTGATCGATATTGATATGAAACTTTATTTCTTTGATCTTCTGAGCAGCGGTGTTCTTGCGCTGCGCTTTGAGATTCTTTTTCTGCTCATAGCACAGCTTGCCGAAGTTCATGATTCTGACAACCGGCGGATTTGATGTATCAGAGACCAACACAAGATCTTCACCGGCTTCCTGCGCCAACTCCTTGGCACGGACATAAGAAACTACCCCCAGCTGACTTCCATCGGAACCGATCAAACGGACCTGATCCAACTGAATGCTGCGATCATTGGGTTTCAACAACTTGGCGATAAGAACACCCTCCTCTCAAAAACTCTCTGTTTTATTATTTTCATACAAGAGAACGCCCGCAAATCAAACCGATCGCAGGTGTTCTCTATATAATATATTACCAAATTACCTTATTGTCAACTTCTGCACGCATTTTTTCGACAAGATTCTCAAGATTCATCTCTCCGATCTCGCCTTCATTACGGTTGCGGACTGCCAACGTGCGGTTTGCCGCCTCTTTTTCGCCGAGTACCAGCAGATACGGAACGCGCTCTGAACGGGCATTGCGGATCTTTGCTCCCAATCCCGCCGCCTGCGTATCGATTCCGACACGGAAACCTTTGCTGCGGAGTTCCGCCTGGAACTCTTTTGCAAGCGCCAGCTGCTTGTCGGAAACCGGCAGGATCCTCGCCTGCTCCGGCGCCAGCCACATCGGGAACGCTCCGGCATAATGTTCGACCAGAATACCGAAGAAACGCTCAAGCGAACCCAGCAATGCGCGGTGAACCATGAACGGACGGTGCTTTTTGCCGTCTTCGCCGATATAAGTCATATCAAAACGCTCCGGCAGATTGAAGTCGAACTGGATCGTGGTGGTCTGCCACTCGCGGCCGATGGCATCGCGGAGCTTGAGGTCGATTTTCGGACCATAGAAAGCACCGCCGCCTTCATCGACATCACAATCAAGATTGCATTTCGCAACAGCTTTGCGCAGAGAATCAATAGCCTTTTCCCAGCGCTCAGGTTCGCCGACCGCCTTTTCCGGACGGGTTGACAGATACGCCTTGATATCAGTAAAGCCGAATGCACGGTTGATGGCAAGACTGAAGCGGAGAACTTCCGCGATCTCATCTTCGATCGACTCCGGAGTACAGATGATATGTGAGTCATCCTGAGTAAATCCGCGCACACGCATCAAACCGTGAAGCGAACCGGATTTCTCGTAACGGTAAACCGTACCCAGTTCCGCCCAGCGGAGCGGCAATTCACGGTAACTGCGCAGCTTTGAACGGTAAACTTCAATGTGGAACGGACAGTTCATCGGCTTGACATAGTAATCTTTTTCGTCGATTTCCATCGCCGAATACATACCCTCACGATAGAAGTTCAGGTGTCCGCTGGTCTCCCAGAGGTTGCTCTGACCGATATGGGGAGTGTACAGCAGTTCATATCCGTTTTTGTAATGCTCATCTTTCCAGAAGGTTTCCATCAGGTGACGGACCAGCGCGCCTTTGGGGTGCCACAGAACAAGACCGGGGCCGACACAATCGGAAAAACCGAAAAGATCAAGTTCAGTTCCAAGTTTGCGGTGATCGCGTTTCGCCGCTTCTTCAAGCTGACGCAAATAGGTCTGAAGCTCTTCCTGCGTGGCAAATGCAGTACCGTAGATACGCTGAAGCATCGGATTCTTTTCATCTCCGCGGAAGTAGCTTCCGGCGATACCGGTCAACTTGACAGCACCGATCTGACCGGAGTGTTCAACATGCGGTCCGCGGCAGAGATCAAGATAATCACCGGTGCGGTAAAAACTTATCGGAGCGCCCTCTTCGATATCGGCAAGACGCTCAAGTTTATAATCCTGTCCGGCAAGCAGTTCTTTCGCCTCTTCGCGGCTGCACTCGAAGCGCTCGAAGGGCAGTTTTCTGCCGATGATCTTTTTCATTGCCTTTTCGATCTCTTTAAGGTCCTCACTGACCAGACGGTGTTCCATATCAAAATCATAATAGAAACCGTTGTCTGTTGCCGGACCGATATCGAATTTTGCATCAGGATAAAGCTGCTTCACTGCCGCCGCCATCACATGCGCAGCACTGTGGCGGATCGTCGCCAAATCAAAATTACTCATTTTATCTGTCTCCAAAAAAATTATCGTTTTTTATAATATATACCCCATCATACTATTTCTCAAGTTTTTTCGCGCTTTTTCTCAAAAATTACTTGATATTTTTCACAGCGATCGCATAAATTACTCAGCGCAGGCTGTACATATTTCTGTTTCTGTTTGAAAAAAACATCATTGAACAGCGAAATACAGAGTAGAGGTAATTGCAAAAGTCAATCAAAAAAAGATTGAAAAGATACCGTTGATGAGATGAGCCAATTTCAAAAGTAATTCAAAAAGAGATTAAAAAATCAGCGTTGATGAGATTAAAGCGGTAGTTTGAGCGTGGCTATTGAATAAATAACCACCGAAAACGCCCCGCTTTAAGATCGCAACGGAAATTTTCAAGAGTTTTTGAAAACTTTTTGGAATTGCCTCAAATGACGCAACGATTCAGGCAGATCAAAATCCAAATTCTCCCTGCACCGGAGTTTCCGGCAGCAGTTCATACACCGGACGGAAACTTTTACGGTGAATGGGTATCGGTCCATATTTTTTCAGCGCCTCAAGATGCTCAGCAGTCCCATATCCCTTGTGACGCGCAAAGCCATATTCCGGATAAAGCTCATCAAGTTTTTCCATCTCGTGATCCCGGGTAACTTTCGCGATGATACTTGCCGCGGCAATGCTGGCGCATTTCGCATCGCCCTTGATGATATTTTTCGACGGGAGCAGAAACTGAACCGGCAATCCATCGACCAGCACAAAATCCGCCTCCGTCAAACCGGCAACGGCGCGCCGCATTGCCTCATGCGTTGCCCGCAAAATATTGAGCCGGTCGATCTCCTCCGCCGATGCGGATGCAACAGATATTTTTATTCCGGGAACAGCATAAAGCGCGGCGAACAATTCCTCGCGCTCACTTTCTTTAAGCTGTTTGGAGTCAAAAACTCCCGGCAATTCTTCCACATCCGCCGGAAGAATCACCGCAGCTGCAGTGACCGGTCCGGCAAGCGGTCCCCTGCCCGCCTCGTCGACCCCGGCAATAAAAGAGAAACCCTCCTGCCGAAGCTGACGCTCCGGAAGGAGGAGTTCATCGTCCTGTCTCAGGACAGCTCTCTGCTGTGCCATGATACTGTGACAAGTAAAAAGTTGATTACTTCGTGCGAAGTTCTTTGACGCGGGCAGCCTTACCGACTTTGTCGCGGAGGTAGTAAAGTTTGGCGCGACGGACAAGACCGCGGCGGATAACTTCGATACCGGCGATACGGGGGCTGTTGATCGGGAAAACACGTTCCACGCCCTGACCGGCCTGCACACGACGCACAGTAAAGGTTTCTTCGATACCGCTGCCGCGACGGGCAATGACCGTTCCCTGGAAGTACTGGATACGCTCGGTATCACCTTCGATGATTTTCACGGCGATTTTAATGGTATCACCGATATTGAACTGGTAATCGGCTTTCGCCTCTGCTTTACGGATGCTGTCAACTATGTTCATTTTTTTACCTCTTTATTAAGTTCTGCAATCAGATACTTTTCCCATAAATCCGGTCGGCGCTCGCGGGTGATTCTTTCCGCCTCGCGTTTCCGGAACTCAGCTACTTTGCCGTGATCGCCGCTCAAAAGCAGCTCCGGCACCTTTACCCCCCGGAATACCGGCGGGCGTGTATATTGCGGATACTCAAGCAGTCCCATACTGTGAGACTCCTCAACAGCAGACTCTCCGTCTCCAAGCACCCCCGGCAGAAGCCGGATGACCGCATCAGCTATTGCCATTGCAGCAATGTTGCCGTTGGAAAGGACAAAGTCCCCTATTGATATTTCACGGTCCACGACAAGGTCGATAAACCGCTGATCCACACCTTCATAATGACCGGCAACGAGGATCAAATGCTCCTCTTTTGCCAGTTCCCGTGCCAATTTCTGATTCATTACCTCACCGCGGGGTGAAGTCAGAATGACCGTACTTTTGGCACCTTTGACCGATTCGACAGCCTCTGCAAGCACCTCAGGAATCATCAACATTCCCGGTCCGCCGCCATAAGGCTTCTCATCGACAGTTCCGCGGGCATCTTTTGCAAACTGACGGACATCGACTGCATTCACCGAAATCACTCCGTTTTTCGCAGCCCGCCCGATGATACTTTCACCGAGAGGACCGGGGAACAATTCCGGAAAGAGAGTCAGTATGTCGATCCGCATGGATGACCGCTTTCAAAAGAACGCTCAATCCATCACATCGACGGAGACACGCTTGCGCTGTCTGCCCGCCGCACCGCTCACGAGTGAACGGATAGCCATGATGGTCTTGCCGCGTTTACCGACAATTTTTCCGATATCTTCCTTGCTGCAGCGGATCTTGATGGTCGCGCCTTCACTGGTTTCAACAGTTGAAAGCTCAACGGCATCAGGATTATCGACAAGGGATTTCACCACATAGTCGACAAAAGACTCCAAATCCTGCAAAGAGCCGGATGCACCGCCTGATGCAGGAGCGGTCTTTTTTGAACCGCCGAAAAGGAAGCCGAACAATTTCTTAAACATCGGGAGTACCCTAATTATGCCTCAGCAGGAGCTTCAGCGGCTTCGGCAGCGGCAGCTTCAGCAGCAGCTTTGGCTTCGGCCTCGGCGGCGGCTTTGGCTTCAGCTTCGGCAGCAGCCTTGGCTTTGGCTTTTTTGGAGATATTGGCAGGACGGACGCGATCTTTCAGAACAACACCGCCACGGGCGCGCTCGATAATATCTTTGGCGGTATCGGAAACTTCAGCACCGACACCCATCCAGTAATCGGCACGGGCGACATTGACTTTTTCTTCTTTGGTACGGGGATTGTAGAAACCCAACTCTTCGATCGCTTTACCATCACGGCTGGAACGCTGATCCATGACAACAACCCGGAAACAGACCGCATTGCGGGTTCCGGTACGTTTCAATCTGATTCTTACCATAAGAACTCTTGATTACCTCTTTTTAATTCGTTTCTTCACGTTTATACTTCAACTGTTCACACTTGCTTTCAAAACTGCACAGCTACGTTACAGAAAACGGTCAGATACACCGCTTCCATCAGTTTTGCACAAGGTGACGAACCGACAGGCCCAGAGGATTGCGGCCATAGATCCATGCCTTCGCATCTGTAAAAGTCTTATAATATACTTGTCAAATGATGATTATGCAAATTTTTTCTGCCGGGAAACACGCTTTTTTCTCTATTTTCAAAAGATTTTGCAAAAAATTCCATAAAAATTCACAATTTGCAAAAAAATCTGCATTTACAGAAAAAACGGCTTTTATGAGAGAGGTAATTGCAAAAGTCAATCAAAAAAAGATTGAAAAGAGACCGTTAAGGAGATGAAAGCTGGTAGTTTGAGGGCGCTACCCAAAGCGGTAACGCCCGAAAACGCCCCGGTTTCAGATCGCAACGGGAATTTTCAAGATTTTTTGAGAACTTTTGAAATTGCCTCGAGAGAAAAATTCATCAAAAGCCGTTCATTCATCAACGACGATATCATTTACCGGTCTCAAGCACCTTGGCGGCTGCTTTGATGAATCCGGAAACATTGGCAAGATCAGAAGGAATGATCATGGTGTTGCCCTCTTTTGCAAGTTTGCCGAACTCATTGATATACTGCTCTGCAAGACGGAGATTGACCGCTTCACTGCCGCCTTCATTACGGATCGCGGCGGCGATAGTGGCAATTCCGTTTGCAGTGGCTTCAGCGACCAGACGGATCTCTTCGGCTTTACCCTGAGCTTCGTTGATACGCTTTTGCTTTTCACCTTCAGAATGGGCGATCGCTTCGCATTTTTCACCGTCGGCGCGGTTGATTTTCGCCTGCCGTTCACCTTCAGACTCCGCGATCTGCGCACGCTTTTCGCGCTCTGCCCGCATCTGTTTTTCCATTGCATCAAGCACGGACATGGGCGGTTTGATGGTCTTTATCTCGTAACGGGTGACCTTTACCCCCCAGGGATCGGAGGCTTTGTCAACTTCGGTACAGATCGCACTGTTGATCGTTGCCCGTTCTTCAAAGGTACGGTCAAGTTCCAGTTTGCCGACCTCTGAACGCAATGTTGTCTGCGCCAGCTGGGTACAGGCAAAAAGATAATCCGCAATACCGTAGGATGCTTTGATCGGGTCCACGACCTGCAAATAGAGTAAACCGTCAACTTCAACGATGATATTGTCTCTTGTAACACACTGCTGCGGAGGAACATCTATTGCACACTCCTTCAAATCCCGGCGATATGCCACTTTGTCAATAAAAGGAACAAGTATGTGCATTCCCGCACTCAAAGTTGAATGGTATTTACCCAGACGTTCCACGATCCATGCCTGTTTCTGCGGCACGATGCGCATGGTTTTGAAAATAGTGATAATAACAGCAACGACAACAATGATCGTAACAAATAATCCCGGCATGATCCACACTCCTTTTTACATTATTTTCTACGGACTTTCAACGTAAGATTGTTACGTTCTTCTACAATACAATACTCTCCGGCAGAGATTTCCCCGTCAGCAACAGCACTCCAGAGGGAACCGCGGAATTCGACTTTGCCGGCGACAGCTCCGTTGATATCCTCCCGGCAGACACAGACAGTTCCGAGAATATCATCGCCGTCGATATCTTCAGTCTGCCGGGTCTCTTTACCGGAAAATATCCCCGGAGCAAGTTTACGGCAGCTCAAAGCCAGAGCGGCTCCTCCGAGCGCAAAAAGCAGCAGCTGCCCGACCAGCGGGAATGACGGAAAGAGAAAATCGGCGATACCCGCAATCAATGCCGAGATCCCGAAAAAACAGATCACGAATCCCGGCATCACCAATTCCAGCAGAATCATAAGGACGCCTGCCGCCAGCCAAATCCAGTAAAGTTCCAAAGTATCTTTCCTTTTTCTTTTACTTGCTGTTCAAGCCGGCAACCGGAGTGGCAAGAGTAATAACTCTCTGCGGGAAAGGAATATTCAAACCTGCCGCCTCGACAGCTGGTTTCAACTGCGCTTTGACATCCCAGTAAACATCCCAGTAACATTCATTCGCTGTCCAGAAACGCAAAGTGAGGTTGACTGAATTGTCAGCAAGTTCAGCAACCAGAACTTCTGGAGCTGGATCTTTGAGGATACCAGAATGCTCATCCATAAGTTTTTTCATCACCCCGATCGCCAATTCCAGAGAATCGCCATACGCTATACCGAAAGTGATATCTGCACGGCGCAGCGGATTGCGGGAATAGTTCTTTACCGGACTGCCGAAAATCGCACTGTTCGGAATAAGAATATACATTCCGTCAATGGTAATCAGTTCCGTAGTGAACAATCCCATCTCTTTTATCGTACCGCTGACACTGCCGCAATCGACATAATCCCCGGTCTTGTACGGACGGAGAATAAGCAGCATCAAACCGGCGGCGATATTGCTCAGAGAATCTTTCATTGCCAGAGCAACAGCCAATCCTGCGGCACCGAGTACGGTAAGCACACTTGCAGTATTGACTCCGAAAAGTTCAAGGATGATCAGAACAGCAAGCACCCATACAAAAACTTTAACGATCGAATAAAAAATCCTGGCAACAGAGTTATCGGCATTGCTTATCTTTTCCGCCGCCTTGAAAATCAGCCGTTTCAGAATACGGCAAAGAACAAAACCGAGCAAAGCGACCAGCACCGCCCAGAGCAGACTGGTTCCGGCGGAAATGATTTCATCCTGATAATTTTCCCAGAGACTCTGAAAAAATCCTGAATTTCCGGCGATAATACCTTCTTCACATGCACTCATGACATCCCCCACTTGTTATTATTACAATCCGAGTTTTTTGATCAATTCTCTTTTGGGCATATAACCGACAAGCTGTTTTTCCAATTTTCCATTGCGATAGAAAAACATTGCCGGAATGGTGTTGACACCCATCGACGCGGCAAGCTGGATATTTTCCGGCTCTTCCACATTGACCTTGCCTACTATCAGCTCAGGATACTCTTCAGAAAGCGCCTCAAGTTCCGGAGTCAAACTCTGGCAGGGGCCGCACCATGTCGCCCAGAAATCGACAAGCACAGCTTTTTCAGTCTGCGCCGTCAATTTATCAAAAGACTCTTTGTTCAAATGCAGAACACTCATTTTTCACCTCTCTTTGTAAAAAAGTTTACAATGACAAAAACCCTCAAACTCAGGATCACTCATCTGAGCCTTAAACTCACTGCAAATACAGCGGTTTTCTTCTGTATGCTGCAAACGGCAGGGGCAGAAACCGCCATTGCTTTTCATCACAGCATGTAATTTTTCCGCATATTCCCGATTATCCGTCAGACGGACATTATCAGGAAGATCAAACAGATTTTCCATTTTCCTCTCCTGTTACAGTTAAACAGCTCCAAATACAAAGATATCACCATTGCCATACTTTTTCAAACCGGATTTGCAACTTTTTTCAGGAATCCGGCTTTTTTTTACAGAAAACAGCGGTCAGAAAACAGAAAAAATGATTATTTGAGCCAATTTCAAAAGTAATTCAAAAAGAGATTAAAAAATCAGCGTTGATGAGATTAAAGCTGGTGTTTGATCCGCCGTCGCCATTCGGGCTATGGCGAGACAAGGCGTGGCTATTGAATAAATAACCACCGAAAACGCCCCGCTTTAAGATCGCAGCGATGAATTTTAAGAATTTTTGAGGAGTTTTGAAATTGCCTCTATTTGGAAGGGACAAAAAGGTAATAGGGTTTGCCGACATATTCAAAATCGGCATATTTCACAAACCCCGGCACAAAGGTATCGTGATCAAGAAGCACCATCGAAGGATTTTCGGTAATGTGTTTCACGATTTTATTATCATAATCACGGTACGGGGAATTGCTTATACGGTAAAACTGGCGGTCGCGGAATCCGGATGGCTTGAGCATCAGAGTGATAAGAGAATCCTCCGTCCAATTCACAAACTTTGCAAGCCCGGCGCGCCGTCCCTGTTCTTCCCAATTCTTAAGCATTTGAACAAGCTGTTCCTCGTGCCTTGTCAAACGCAAATAACGTATCGACGGAACGTCAGCAGTCGGTCTTTTATGCAGATCCAGACGCATGGAAATACCGATGCCGCGCGGCACAAGTGTTATCAACGCGATAAAAATCAGAATAACACAGGTGGAAACACGGAAAAATGTTCTCTTTTTCCAAAGCTCACTCAACGCCAGAAGATATGCCCCGAAAAGCGGAGCGCCGCCCCAGAAAAGGTGACGGACACACGGAACCGGATAATACTGATGCCAGCTGCCCAGTCCGAGTATCAGCAATGCGGCAAGCGACATAAAGCGGCGCATTTCCTCTTTGCCATCAAGGATACCGCTCCGGACTTTCATGTAAAGCAAAATCATTGCGGCAAGCGGCATTACCGCAAACATCGAGTTAAAATAAGCAAGATCTTCCTGATAAAACGGAAACATGCTGTCACAGAAATACTGCCAGCTGCCGCGTGAACCTCTGCCGTAAGCAAAATCTGCGACATAGTTGAAGTTCTGCAAGACAAAATCACTCCATGCTCCGGAAATAAAGATATAACCCAAAGCAAGCAGTGCAACCGCCGCCGCTCCGGCAAAAAAATAACTGCTTTCAAGCAAAATCATTTTCTTATCTTTGCCACAGAACCAGTTCAAGCCGAGCAAAATCAGAATCGCGGCAAAAACGGTGACCGCTCCGCAGGGAGCGCGGCAGCTCCAGACAAGACCGGCGGAAACTCCGGCAAAAAACAACTCCCGGCGGGAAGATGGATCACGTTCCCAATAACGCACCATAAAAAGGGCGTACAGCAGCATAAAGAAAAGAGCGTAAACACTGCTCCAGCTGTGAAATGTCACCATGATGCAGGGAGCATAAACAAGAAACATCACCGGAACAAAAACTGAAAGTTTCGGAGGAAGAAAACGTTTCCAGAGCAAATCGAGCAAAACCGCACTGCCGCCGTAAAATAAAACCGTCAGCAGACGGATAACGATCATTTCGGCACCGAAAAGCGCGACCGCAACTCCCTGCAACAGCGGAACAAGCAAACCGTACTGACAGAAAGCATCACGGAAAACAACTCCGCCTTCAGCAACACGCACCGCAGGAAAAAGCATCACTCCGTCATGATGCAAATCAAAACCGAGAAATGCAAAATAACCGAAAAAAATAACCGTAAGAGCAAATACAACACTCTCACGGATAAACAACTGATTGAAAACAGATTTTTTATTTACAGCAGAACAGGTCACTTTTACGCCTTCGCCGGACGGGCAAGGTCTCCGGCTTCTTCAATAGCTTCGACAATACGCTGATTCAATTCAAACTGAACACATTCTGCGGAAACGCGGATCGCATTACGCACCGCCACCGGACTGGATCCGCCGTGACCGATGATACATATACCATTGATTCCCAAAAGCGGCGCACCGCCGATAATATCAGATGAGCCATGCGCTTTAAGTTCATCAAAAGCACTTTTCGCCAAAACCGCTCCGACAACGCGGGCAGCATTACGTTTGAGCGCCTGTTTGAGCCAGTAGCCGGTGGCACGGGCAAGACCTTCGGCAGCTTTGAGCATAACGTTTCCGGCAAAACCGTCACTGACAAGCACGTCGCAAACACCTTCAAAAGCGGTATTTGCTTCTACATTGCCGACAAAATTTATCGGCAGCTGTTCCAGACGTTTGAATGTCTCTTTGGTAAGGTCACAACCCTTGATATCCTCACCGCCGACACTGAGCAGACCGACCCG
Organism: Lentisphaerota bacterium; assembly: GCA_015061615.1. Lineage (GTDB taxonomy): Bacteria > Verrucomicrobiota > Lentisphaeria > Victivallales > Victivallaceae > UBA1784. Next base: position 10,211 of record SUWE01000026.1, on the reverse strand, counting down.
GGGACGTTCTTTGTGATAAAGGTAGCGGGCGTAAACTTCGCCCATAAGTGCAAACTGCACCATATTATGAACACCGCAGTCAGGATTGGCTCCGGCATCCATAAGCAGAAAACGGTCTTCCTGAGCAGGCATACTTGCCCCCAGCGCGGGACGATCCACACCGGGGAGCGTTCTTGCCAGAACAGTCGTTGCCGCAACAGTCGCCCCGGTATGTCCGGGTGTTGCCATTGCATCGATCTCTTTGGCTTTCAGCATTTTTGCAAGCGCAGTTATCGAAGAATCACGCTTGGCACGCAACGATACCGCAGAAGGTTCGGACATTTCACACACACTCGGAGCATGAACAAGTTCCAAATGCGGATGTCCGGCAATACCGTATTTTTCCAGATAAAAAGCAACCCGGTCACGATGACCGACGAGGACTATATCCACATCGGGGAAATCAACAAGCGCCTGGGCTACGCCTTCAACGACGACTCCGGGGGCAAAGTCCCCGCCCATTGCATCTACGCCGATTCTCATTATTTTCGTGTCCGGGTACTGTCGCAGTCAAAACGACTGCTTACGCTTCAACAGTGATGACCTGTTTGCCGTCATACTGTCCGCAGCTGGCACAGACGCGGTGCGGCATGACCGGGGCGCCGCAGCTCACACAATAGGTGGCGGCAACGCCTTCATAACGGTTGGCGGCTTTGCGCTGACGGCGCTGCATGCGGGAAGTTTTTCTTTTCGGAACTGCCATTTTTCAACTCCTTTATATTTTCAGACAATTAATCCATTTTTGACAAAAACCTTTTTCAATCTGTATAATATAGCCCATTTTATCAAATTTGCAAGCTGTTAAAACACTTTTCGGCAGAAAAATCTTATATGGGGTTGCTTTTTTTGCCATTTCAGGTTACATTATGCGGAAATCAAAAAGATTCTGATGGGATATTTAATGGATAATAAAAAGATTTTGTCAAAGGCTTTCACCGCCTCTTTACCCGTTCTCATGGGGTACACGACAATGGGGATGGCTGCCGGAATACTGCTTTCCGGCACGATACAACGGTCAGATATCGTATTGTGGGCTTTTCTCAGCAGTCTGACCAGCATTTCCGGAGCATTGCAGTTTGCTATCGTCGATTGGATAGACAACCGCATTCCGCTTCTTGACGTCGCACTGCTGACCTGCTTTCTCAATGTCCGCTACGCGATGTACGGTTTATCCCTGCTGGAAAAATTCAGCGGCATAAGTTTCTGGAAAAAATGTTACCTTATATGGAGTCTGACCGACGAAACTTACGCCCTGGAAACCGAAAGCAGAGAAGATGATAAAAAATCGACCCTGCGCTACTGCCTCGCAGTCGCCGCCTTTGACCACTCTTACTGGGTGATTGGAGTCACGATCGGCGCGGTCGCCGGAAAATTTCTCCCGTTTTCCACCAGAGGCATCGACTTTGCGATGACGGCACTCTTCCTCGTGGTACTCACCGATCAATGCAAAGACAGGCGGAACATTTATCCGGCTGTTATCGGAGTTTTATCTGCTGTCGCCGGAAGAATATTTTTTTCGACCTCGAACATGCTTATTCCGGCAATGATCCTGATGACTGCGGTTTTTATCATCTTCCGCAAAAAACTTGAAAAACTTTTTATTGACGCGGAGGTGTCAAAATGAGCGGAGAAACTCTTTACATCATCGCCGTTATCGCAGTCACTGCGGGAGTTACCGTACTGCTCAGGGCATTTCCGTTTCTGCTGTTTTCTTCCGGCAGAAAATGCCCGCCGGTAATAAACTATATCGGCAAGGTACTTTCCCCTGCCGCGATCGCAATGCTGGTCGTTTACTGCCTCTGCTCTGTCTATAAGGATAAAAGTTTTTCCGGCATCTGGGGAATACCGGAAGCCGCCGGGTGCATCACGGTCATTATTCTGCATAAATGGAAAGGCAATCCCCTGCTTTCGATTTTTGCCGGAACAGCCGTTTATATGACGATAACTCAATGCTTTTTCTGATAAAAAACTTGAAATTCCACCTTTCTTACAGTATATTAATAAGATTAATATGGGATTTTGTTGTTTTATGTCAGAAAAAAAATTCAATTACATGCCGCTGATCGGCGCTCTGCTGCTTGCATTGCTTTACTTTGCCGCATTGCGCAGCCGCGGTTTCATATCCGGTTCAGAGTATGAATTTGCTCTGAGAATGCGGGAGATTTTCCCCGCTTTTTCCGGAACGGTTTCTGCCAAAATTCCGGCGGTGATCGCAACACTTGTCACCGGGGTGCTGCTCTATCTGGCGGCAATAAAACTCAAACTTGCCAATCCCGGAACCGCTCCTGTTCTTTATCTGTGCTTTCCGCCGGTATGGTTTGCCGGTACATCGGCGTCCCCGGCTCCGGTGCTGGCGCTGTTGACTTCGGTCGCCGCCGCCGGATTGCTTATCGCCAGAAAAGCGGCAAATCCATCTTCCAAATTTGCCGGTTTTGCCTTCGGTGCCATCGGTGCCGTCGGCGCGGCATTTTTTGCTCAATCCGGATTTTTCAGCTGGCAGGGAGTAATAATGGCTGTTTTGCCGATACTCTTTCTGACCTGGGCGGTACGGTTGGAAAAATTACACGACAACAATATGGCAGAGTCAAAAATAAACCGTCTGGCGATTTTTCTTGCTGTGGTATTCATTCTGCTGACAATCATGCTGCTTATTCCTCCGGTCTGCCGTTTTCTGAAAGTTGACTACCCTGACACGTTGAGTATCTATCCGGCAGGGACACGTCTTTACCGCCCGGCATTGGCACTGCTTGCTCCGCTGCTCTGGCTCTATATGGTCAAAGAGGTGAAACACTACGCCGGAAAAATCGCAGTTATCGGCGTTGCATTGGGATTTTGCCTGCTGACGATGCCGTTTTCACTGCCGTGGGAAAGACTTTTCAATGTAATGCAGCAGGAGCATATCCAGCCTTTCAAAGCTGAAATCCTTGCCAACGATCCGGTGATTTTCGCAGATGATAAGAGTGCTGCCGCAGTAAGCTACTGCCTCAACAGACCAGTGATCCGGGTCAACAGAAAAAGAGAAACCGGAGCGGTCCATCCCGATGATCTCAAAACAAAGATAAGCAACACCCTCTTTCCCGGAACAAATGATGTGGTCGCAGTTTCCGCAGACGGCGAATTGGAGTCTTTCCTGCCGGAGCGGAGCAAAATCAAATATACCTTGAAAAACAAATATAATTTATTCCTTTTTACCGGAGATAAAAAATGAAATATTTCGGCTGGATATTCCTCTTCTTCATCGTCATGTTCATCATTCCCCTCGCAAGCCGTCCGATGATCGGTCCGGAGGAGTTCGCAGAAGCGCTCCCGGCGATGGACATGGTAAAAAATTCATATTATGCAGTTGTTCCGCGCGCACCGGAGACACCGCCGATGACTCACTGGGTAACTGCAGCAAGTTACAATCTTTTCGGAATAAACAGCTTTGCCGCAAGACTCCCGTCGGCACTGGCAGCCGGACTTACTGCCATACTCATCGCACTGCTGGTTCAGCAGCATTTGCGGGATGAAAAACTTGCGGCGCTCTCTGCAACGGTCTACCTCTCGTTGCTGGCGGTGTTTTTCTATGGAACAGTCACGCTGCCGGTAATGTTCACTGTTATGGCAATGGCGGGCTCTCTCGGAACGATCTTCCTCGCACTTCAGGAAGTAAAATTCAACCGCAGAAAATTTCTGCTCTGTGTCCTTTCCGGACTCTTTGCCTCACTCGCCATTCTTTCCGGCGGAATATACTCCCTGCTCATACCGGTGATAACCGCACTGGTCTACATCGCAATATCCGGAAAATGGAAAGATCTGCTCTTTATCACACTGCCGTTTCTGATTTGTGCGGCAGCTCCGGTACTGCCGTGGATATTGCAGCTTGCATTGGGTCCTGCTGAAATGCTGAATGAATTTTTGCGTTTCAAAAGTTCACCGACTCCGTGGTACAATTATCTTCTGGTGATAATTGCCGGACTTTTCCCGGTCTGGATTCTTATTCCCGCCTCGCTGATGACCGGCAAGGACTCATGGAAACGCCTTTTCAATCAGCCGTTATGCAAATTTGCCTGCTGTGCGGCGGCAGTTCCGCTTGTTTATGCACTTGCGTTCCGCAACACTGAACTGTGGACGATGCAGATCGCCTTCCCTGCACTGGCTATCCTGACGGCGCTGGGATTGCAGGCGTACTTCAATACCGGCGGGCATCACCGCTCATTTGACTGGATGCTCAATCTCTGGGCGACACTTCTTGTTCTTACCGGACTTGCGGAAGTTATCCTCTGGTTCTTCCCCCGTTTTTATGAACCGGTTTTCGCACAGCTGCCCTTCAAACCGGTCATACTGCTTTCACTGGGAGTGGTCTCTCTGCTCGGCGGCGGAACCCTGCTTTACAGCCGCCGCGGCAACTGGCGCAGCCGTCTCTACCTCTTTTTCTTCTCAGTGGCGATACTGCCCCTCGGTTTTTCCTGGAGCATAAAAGAAAATACCTTCATGCCGGAAGCTGAGTTCAGAATGTTTATTGAAGTATTGGATATCATCCCCGAAAAATCGACCTTTTATACCGGTGAAAAATATGTTCCTGTCCTTCAATGGTGTACCGGTGAAAAAGTAAACTCCATCAGTTGTGTCTCTGATATTCCTTCTGAAGCAGGCAGTAAACCGGTATATGTGATCGTGGAAAATGATTCGGTATTGATAAAAAAATTTCCGGCGGCAAATAAACAGATCATTTCCGGCAGAAATTTTTCCTGCATTGCCATTGCCCCTGCCACGGACAAGTGAGGTAAAAAATCATGGCTTTTGAACTTTTTCTGGCAGGCAGATACCTCAAACCCCGGCGGAATGCGGTCTCTCTCATAACCCTGACAAGCATCCTCGGAGTGACCCTCGGAGTGACTGTGCTTATGGTCGTGATGGCGGTAATGAGCGGTTTTACAGGTGAGATGAAAAAGAAACTGATAGAAACCCAGTCACACTTCCAAATCCGCAGGATCAATTCTGCGATGAACAATTTCGATGCAGAGTATGTCCGGCAGCTGCTGGCGCGTCATGATGCGACCGGAACTCCGGTCATTCAGAGTCCGGTACTTGTTCAATACGGCAGATACACCCAGCGCCTTGACACCCGGACAATGCTTTTTGCCGCCTCGGCGGAAGATTTGAAAAAACACCTGAATCTGGAGCAGTATATCAAAGAAGGAACCCTCAAACTCGGTTCATCCTTTGAAGATGATGCTCATTATGCCGTCATCAGTACCTATATGGCTGACCGCTGGCAGCTCAATGTCGGGGATAAATTTCTGGTGCATTCGACAAAGCATTTAACAGAACTGGTAAAATTCAATGCCGCCGGAGGAATTGAACTCAATGACAACAGTTCCGCGTATCTGCCTGCGGAGTTCAAGGTTGCCGGTATCTATTCGCTCGGGAAATCTGATTTTGATCAGCTGGTCTTCTTCACCGGTCCTGATGATGCCGCGGAACTCTTTGATCTGCCCTGGGGCTGTGCCACTTCGATTTACGGTTGGGGCAAAGACCCGTTCAATCAGCAGAAACTGCTCAACGATCTTTCAGAAGCTCTGCCGGGGTATTCGGTTGTCGGCTGGGAAGAAGCGAACCGCAACTTTCTTGAAGTGCTGGCAGTTGAAAAGCTGATGATGTTCTTCTTGCTTATTTTCATCGTGCTGGTGGCGGCATTCAGCATCACCAATACTCTCATCACTTCGATTTATCAGAAAACCAAAGAAATAGGACTGCTCAAAGCTATCGGCTGTACTGACAGATCGGTCATGCGGATATTCATTCTTCAGGGATTTCTTGTCGGAGTCATCGGCAGTATTTCCGGAACACTGCTCGGTTATCTGGTGATACGCTTCCGCCAGAATATCCTCAATTTTGCATCAATGGTCAGCGGTCAGGATCTTTTTCCGAAAAAGTTTTATTTTTTCGACGAACTGCCCGCTCAGATAATTCCGTCAGATGTGGCGGTCATCGTGATATGCAGTATTCTGCTCTGTACCATCGGCGCATTGCTCCCGGCTCTGCGCGCCGCCAGACTGCAACCTTCGGAGGCTTTGCGTTATGAATAACATTGTACTTGAACTTGCCAATATCCGCCATGCCTACCGTATGGGAAAAAACTCTCTTGAAATCCTCAAAGGAGTCAACTTCAAACTCTTTCAAGGTGAATGGTGCTGTATTTACGGTGCATCCGGCAGCGGCAAAACAACTCTTTTGAATCTTATCGGCGGTCTGGAACAGCCGACAAGCGGAACTGTCACTGTCGGCGGAGTTGATCCGGCTCAATTATCCCGGCGTTCAGCTGCAAAATTCCGGGCGCAGAATATCGGATTCATCTTTCAGTCATACCACCTTCTTCCGGAACTGACCGCCCTTGAAAACGTCGCCATTGCCGGAACGATCGCCGGAAAAAGTTTCCGCGAATCGAAAAAGCTGGCAGGGGAACTTCTGGAAAAAGTCGGACTTGCCGACCGGATGATGCACCACCCGAAAGAACTTTCAGGCGGAGAACAGCAGCGTACAGCCATTGCCCGCAGTCTGATAAATTCCCCTGCCCTGCTGCTTGCAGATGAACCGACGGGGAACCTCGATCCGCACACCGGAGAAACGATACTGGAACTTTTCAAATCTCTGCGGAAAAGCGACCCGGATCTGACGATACTGATGATCACTCACAACCTTGAGATCGCTCAGCTGGCATCCCGTTCCGTAAAATTGCAGGAAGGCATACTCTGTGATTAAAACCGTTTTCAGAAATACTAAATTCATCGGTTTTCTCGCGGCATCAACAGCCGCAATCACCTATGGATTGAATCCGTTTTTCGGGATCCCGCTTTATCAGGAAGGATTGACTCCGTTTTCAGTACTTTTTTACCGTTTTTCAATGGCGGCAATACTTATGGGTATCGTTACTGTTCTGCGGAAATCCTCTTTTTCCCTGCCGCGTGACTGCCGCATACCTGCACTCTTTGCCGGAATTCTGATGGCTCTCACCTGTATTTTCTGGTTTCTGGCATTCAAAATAATGGATTCCGGCATTTCGGCGGCGCTGTTGTTTGTCTACCCGGTAATGGTGGCTATGATAATGGCTGTTTTCTTCAAAGACCCCCCCGCTCTTTCAACAGTCGCCGGCATGATAATGGCGATTACCGGAGCAGTCATAATCTGTCTGCCGGGTTCCGGAGCAAGAGTGAACACCGCCGGAGTCATATATATCATGCTTTCGGCATTGACCTATGCAATATACATTGTTGCGGTAAAAACAACAAAATTGCGGGAAATGCAGCCGGAAACTCTAACCTTTTATGCGATGCTCTTTTCACTGCCGGTGTTTCTGATTTTTTTACGCGGAGGAATCGACCTTCAAATGCTCCCATCGTTCAAAGCGTTTGTCAATGCCGCATGTCTGGCGATATTCCCCTCGATGCTCTCTTTTCTGATGACGGCGGTGGCAATACGTTTTATCGGTGCGACGGAAACAGCTATACTCGGCGCACTGGAACCGGTAACTGCGGTAACCGTCGGGGTGTGCTTTTTCAATGAAGCACTTACGCTGAAACTTGCCGCTGGAACATTGATAATTCTCATTGCAGTGACCATTGTCATTTGCTCAAACAACAAATCTGCTGAAAAAAAGATATGAAAAATTCCATTATCCCGCCTCTCCGCGGCTCCGGCGGCATTGCCGAAGTATCCAAAGTCGCATTTCCGCTGGTAATTGCCTCCATCGGTCACGGAGTAAACCTTTTCACTGACCGCGTGATGCTGGCGAACTACTCGCAATCGGCAATGGCGGCGGCATTTCCTGCCGGATTGACAAGTTTTACCATGTCCTGCATCTTTCTGGGGATCGTCGGTTATGCCGGAGTCTTTGTCGCGCAGTATTCCGGTGCCGGACAATCTAAAAATGTCGGCAAGGCGGTATGGCAGGCAATTTTTCTTGCGCTGACCGGCGGAGCGATCATGGCATTGACCACAATATTTTCCCGCTGGATCTTTGACTGCTTCGGTCATGCCCCTGCCCTGCGTCCGCTGGAAGTAACATATTACAACATTCTTTCATGGGGCGGATTCATCCCGCTGGTATCGGTGGCACTGTCAACATTCTGGAGCGGCAGGGCAAAAACCAATGTCATTATGGCGGTGAATCTTCTGATAACACTTATCAATATTCCACTTAATGCGATGCTGATATTCGGTTTGAAGTTTCAACTCGGTGATTTGCTGATAAATATTCCGGAAATGGGTATTGCCGGAGCGGCATGGGGAACTCTCGGAGCGGGCGCGATCGGAATGGCGGTATATTTTACCGGATTCATCCTTCCTGCGGCACGCAAAGAATTCGGAACATGCAATTATCCGTTTTCTCTTGAAATTTTCGCAAGAATGGTGAAATTCGGCATTCCCAACGGCGTACAGCTGGTGCTTGATCTTGCAACATTCAACATTTTTGTAGTACTTCTGGGTAAGATCAGTGAAGAAGTGCTGGCGGCAAGTACTGTATCCATGTCGGCTTACAGTCTGGCATTCAATCCGATGATCGGCTTCGGTCAGGCGGCATCGATCCTTGTCGGTCAGGGTATCGGTGCAAAGGATATCCCTTTTGCGGAACGTTCGGTAAAAAGCTGCCGTTTTCTGGTGGTATCATACTCGATTCTGATGGTCATTCTCTTTGTGATTTTTCCGGAACTGATTTTGCGCATGTTCGATATTCAAAGCGAAGAAGTGCGGAGTCTGGCAAAAAACATGCTGATATTCACCAGCGGATATCTGCTTTTTGATGCTTTCAACATCCTTTACGGCAACGCCGTCAAAGGTGCAGGAGATACGAAGTTCGTAATGTGGGTCGGTATCGCCCTCGGATGGCTCACCTATGCCCTGCCCTGCACACTGCTTTATGTAATACTTTCCGGCAACTGGGCGATCAATACTTTCGGAGCAGAAAAAGCCCGCTGGCTCTGCGTCTGGGGATTGTGGTGGATATGCGATATCTACATAATCTTTCTGGGAACTGCATTCTATCTGCGTTACCGCCACGGCAAGTGGAAAAATATGAGCGTTATAAATTAAAGATCCGGTTGATAACCGTTCTTGCAACAGAACCGGGTGCGGGAAGTTCCGGATGAGATTCCCGCGTGAACCATCCCAAGTCACTCAACTCCACACCGTCCGCCTCCGCAATACCGCTGTCGTATTCCGCCTGAAATGCAAGCATCAGGGAGTTTGGAAAGGGCCACATCTGGCTGGTGACATATTGAAGATTCTTTACTCTTATGCCGCACTCTTCCCAAACTTCACGGTGTACAGCGGCTTCGGCACTTTCTCCGGCTTCGACGAATCCGGCGATGAGACTGTACATATTTCCGGCAAAATTGCGGTTGTGGGCAAGAAGAAGTTCTTTACCGTTGTTACGGGTGATACCGACGATCACTGCGGGGGATATCTGAGGATAATAAACGGCGCGACAAGCCGGACACTTCAATCCGGAATCATTTGCCGACGGTTCCAGTTCAGCACGGCAGGAACCGCAGAAACGGTGCTGTTCAAGCCACGGCAGAAGATTTTTGGCGCGGCACAGCGGCAACTGGAACTCATCAGGAAATTCAAAGAGAAATTGACGGATGGTATACTCCGTTCCATATTCAGGCAACACGTCACATTCACAGGCAAAACAACGGCGGTCAGCCAGAGTTCCGCAATAAATGACACCTTCCGGCGGCAAAAAAGTTTTAAGTTCTTTCCACCGGGGAAAAACTCCATCGGCAACGATCACCGCTCTTGCCGCAATGACGATGATAAAGTCATCATCATCCGGCAAAACGGAACAGCATTCACGGAGATTGGCGGGAAATTCAAACATTTTCAATAATTCCTCCGCCGATCAAGCGATCCTGAGCGTAAAACACCGCCGCCTGACCGGGAGTCACCGCACGTTGATGTTCAGATGGAATTACGCGCAAACGGTCATTATCAAGAACTTCGATTTTACAGGGAACTCCGGGAGAACGGTAACGTACCCGGACAGTCAGTTCCATATCCGGAAAATTTCCGGATTGCCAATTCACCTCTTTTACAGTGAAGCTGTCCGACATAAGTTCCTGCGGATCAGTGGTCAGCACCACTTCAGCCCGTGACGGAATGATCTCTTTCACATAAGCCGGAACTCCGAG
>SUWE01000096.1 GCA_015061615.1 Lentisphaerota bacterium | reverse complement strand
ATACATTTGCTATTTTAATCATGGGAGAGTATCTTTAAGATTAAACGGAATGAGCCCAGTGGAATACCGAGCACATTCCATGTAAATTAATTTGTACAATTTTTTGGGGTCACATCAAAAACACACAAGTTCTGCAACAGCACCCGTTTTTTTTGCAGGGGTGCTGACGCCTTGTCATGGCGTAGTAAAACGAAGATGAACGCCCCCTGCTCCCCCGGCGCCCGCGCAGGCGGGATTGTATCCGGTAAATCAGAGATTGAAATGCTCTTTATATAAGGATAAAGCCTGCAATGCGGTGCGGTAGGGAGTTTGACAGGTGTCGATTCTGGCATCGGCACAGGCGGCAAAGAGTTCGCGGCGCTTGCGGTTCATGGCGACAAATGTTTCAAACGGGTCGGCAGTTTCACTTAAAAACGGCGGCAGTCCGTTGGCTTTTATCCGCTCAAATGCGGTCATATCGTCAACTTCAAGCCAGAGTTTGAAACCGATACCGGCTTTGAGTTCACTGCTGACAAAGGGATTGCTGAAAGCTCCGCCGCCGAGGGAAATGACCGCTTTTTCAGTGGAAGAAGCAAGTTTTTCCAGCACAGCGGCTTCAAGTTTGCGGAAGTATTCTTCGCCTTCGCTTTTGAATATTTCGCGGCAGGTGCGGTTTTTACCGTCCAGCACTTCGATTTCCCGGTCAGAGTCAATAAGCGGCATATCCAGAATGGCGGCGATTTCTCTGCCGACGGTGCTTTTGCCGCAGTGTTTGATTCCGCAAAGGACGATATTTCCCGGCATTTTGCGGTAATTTTTGTAACAGAGCCACGAATCACGCAGATTTTTACCATGCAGGAAAAGTTCCGCGAACTTCTCACCGTCGCCGTTGACAAGGGTGGATTCAAACTCCGCCAGACTCTTGCGGAACTCCTCAAGCGCCGGAAGAATGGCAAGACGGTTTTCCATACATATCTCTTTCCACATTTCAGGGGAACTTGAGGCGATACGCGACGTGTCGCGGAATCCGGTCGCACAGCCGGAATAGTGGCGGCGCTGTTCAACGGCATCTTCCCGCGCCAGAATGGAGCGGGTCAGCGCCGAAGCGATGATATGGAGCATGTGACTGGTGTGCGCCACCAGTGCATCATGCGAAGCGGTGTCGGCAGTCACGGTGTGGCAGTTGAGGTGTTTCCAGAAATTTTCCACCTGTTCCACACCCTCAGCTGTCGAATATTTACCCGGCACGACAAAAACATCGGCATTGCTGAACAATCCTTTGAATCCGTTGGCATATCCGCTTTTTTCGGTTCCCGCCATCGGGTGACTGCCGACGAAGTTGAGATTTTCAAACTTTTCCGCACAGCTCATGATGCGGGTTTTGACACTGCCGATATCGGTCAGCACCGCACCGGGTCTCATTTTGTCATGATAAGTGCAAATGAACTTTTCCGCCACCGGAACCGGCAGGGCAAGGATGATGATATCAGCAGAAGCAAACGCCTCATCAGCGGAAGGATAGACCTTATCCGCCGCCCCTTTATCCATTATCCATTTTGAAGCCGCAGCGTTGCGGTTCCACACTCCGACCCGGTAACAACTGCGGTCGATGCTCAATGCCAGCGACGAACCGAGCAGACCGAGACCGACAACGGCAACTTCGGGCAGTGTTCCGGCGGGATGGACCTTTTTGAAACGGAATGAATAATATTTTTCAATAAGTTCACAACACTTGTCAGGGGCAAGTTCAAAGGTTTGGACTTTGCCTGCTTCAAGCGGCAGAACTGCACGGAAACTGCCGCCGCCGTTTTTCTTGTCGCCTTTCATCACTTCAACGATCTTTTCCGGGTCATGTTTCACCGCCGCAAGGGGGAATGACTCCGGAGCGATCCGGTAATTTTCCAGAAGTTTATGCTGAAACGGGATCACCTCTTTACCGCAGATACCGAGATTTTCTGCGGCAAACGCCGCCATATCCATACCCAGCGCGACCGCTTCGCCGTGAGCAAGACGGAATGCGGAAAGATGCTCAACGGCATGTCCGAAGGTGTGGCCGTAGTTGAGAAATACCCTGCCGGAAGTTCCGGACTCTTTCTCATCTGCGGAAACGACCATCGCTTTTATTTCACATGAGCGTTTCACCGCAAACAGGAGCAGTTCCGGATTTTCAAGGATATTGCCGGAAAATCCTTCAAGTTTCTCTGCAAATTTCTTATCCAGAATCATCGCGGTCTTGACGATCTCCGCCATGCCGCAGCCGATCTCGCGCACCGGGAGCGTGTTGAGAAAGTCACAGTCGATGATGACCATCTGCGGCTGATGAAACGCTCCGGCAAGGTTTTTCCCGTAAGGTGTATCGACAGCAGTTTTTCCGCCGACGGAACTGTCGACCATCGCCAGAAGCGAGGTCGGTATCTGGACGAAACCGACTCCGCGCATGTAGATCGAAGCGGCAAATCCGGTCAAGTCTCCGGTGACACCGCCGCCGAGTGCGGCAAAAAGTGTGTTCCTGCCGAGTTTGAGTTCGCTGGCCCTGCCGCAGAGTGCCATGGCATTATCCATTGTTTTGGAGCTTTCCCCGGCGGGAAAAGTCCACTGGTACACCTGTTTTCCGGCGGCACGCAATGCCGCGGATACACGCGGCATGAAACGCGCCGTATTGCTGTCGGCAGTCAGAAGCACATCCTTTTGCGGCAGGGCGCTCAACGCCCCGATCACACTTGGGGAATCAACGGAATCAAAGATTATATCATAACTGCGTTCACCGAGATCAACGCGGACTTTTTCGCTCATTTTTCAACTCTTTCATCAATATTCACACCCAGCGCGCGGAAATCTTCCGCAAATCCGGGATAGGTTACTTTACAGCATCCGCCGTTGACGATGGAAACTTTACCTTCGGCTTTGAGTGCCGCAACGGTCAGCGCCATCGCAATACGGTGATCGTCATAACTTTCAACTTCGGCACCCGAAAGGGGTTTGCCGCCATGAATTATCATTCCGTCCTCAAGTTCTTCGATATCCGCGCCCATCTTGCGCAGTTCGCGTGTCATACAGGCGATACGGTCGCACTCCTTGAACCGCGCCTGCGGAACATTGAGCAATCTGGTCGTGCCGGAAGCAAAACAACCCAGAACCGCCATCAGCGGCAGGGCATCCGGAGTGCGGTTGAGATCAAAATCCCTTCCGGCAAGTTCCGAAGCGCGGACAATGACCGATGAACCGGTTACGGAAATATCCCCATTCATCCTGCTGACATAATCAAAGACCTTTTTATCCCCCTGCAAATCATCGAAATCAAGGTTGAGTATTTCCACACATTTTCCTGCGGCAACACCCGCGCCGAGCGGAAACGCCGCAGTGGAAAAGTCTGCCGGAACAACTCTGGAAAAGTTTTTGTAATGCTGTTTCCCGGGAATTTCAAAATGGAGCAGATCACTGCTGTAAACAACCTTCACTCCGCAACGCTCAAGCCAGTCAAGGGTGATGCGGACATAGTCGGCTTCGTTGAGAAAATCCAGTTCAAGCACCGAATCATTTTCCGCAAGCGGCAGAGCCATCAACAGAGCCGTAAGATACTGGCTGGTGGTTCCGTCGACCTTGCATTTCCCCCCGGTCAAAGTTCCCTGTACCGACAAAGGGGCGCAGCCGCCGGAACTTTCACAGAGTGCGCCGAGCGCGGCAAGAGCGTCAAGCTCACCCTTCATGATACGGCTTTGCAGTGAAGAATCCCCGGTAAAGGTGATCTTCTGTTTTCCCAGAGCGGCAACGGCAGTGATTATCCGCAGTGTGGTTCCGGAGTTGCCCAGATCGACCGGAGAAGCCGGAGCGGTGATTTTTCCGCCGGTTCCGGTGATCTTCCAGCAATTTCCGGAGCTTTCGACCTTTGCTCCCAGAGCGGTGACAGCGGCAAGGGCGCTTGCGGTATCAGCGGAGTGAAGCGGAGAATATATTTCAGAGACTCCCTCAGCAAGAAATGCGGCGATCACCGCGCGGATGGTGTGGCTTTTGGAACCGGGAACCGCAACTTTACCCGACAACTTATCTTTTACAGAGATATCCCAATACATAATATCACATTTCCTTTTCCTGACGCTTGCGGCAGACCGCAAAAAGCGTGCGGTAAACGGTTTCAACTTCATCGGCGCAGAACTCCCCGCCTGATTCGCGGAGTCTGCGGATTATTTCCTCCTCGCGTGACGGAACGGCAACGGGCATTCCGTGAGCTTTTTTCCACCGGGCGATACGGTCGACTGCCGCCATTCTCTGAGCAAGCAAAGCGGCAATCTCTGTGTCGATACGGTCGATCTCACTGCGGGCAAGATCCAGAGATTCTTCATCCATAAAAAAATCAATCCTCACTCACTGCGGCTTTCATCCGCTGAAGTTTCTTCATAACTTTTGCAAAATCTTCCGGTATAAGACCACAAGCGCCATTGCACCGGAAACGCCAAAACTCTGAACAAAGGAGTCTGATCCGCCCCCTTTTCCATTGAACAGGATTCAGGTGGATAACATACAGCTTTTCAGGGGATTTGTCAAGTGAAAAAGTTGGTAATCTCCCTAATTTTGTGAAACCCGGGCAGGAGCTTATAAACAAATATTTCTGAGCTAATTGCAAAAGTCAATCAAAAAAAGATTGAAAAGAGACCGTTGAGGAGATGAAAGCTGGGGCTGAGCGCAAAACCTGTGTTTTTTTGCAGGGGTGCTAACGCCGCCCCCTGCACCCCTGGCGCCCGCGCATGCGGGATTTTGTACTGGCAAGTGGTATGCGTGTGTGGTGGT
>SUWE01000095.1 GCA_015061615.1 Lentisphaerota bacterium | reverse complement strand
CACGAGTGCCACTCTGGGGAAGAAATTCCCCAGACCCCCTTGTCCCGGCGAAGCCTTGTGCGAAGACGGATCGCGGCGGCGTGCAACGCTCGCCGCAACTCTTACGGCGTAACTGCAATACTTGAACGTGAAATCTGCCATTGCTCAAACATAAGTTTTGAGCAATGGATTTTTTTACCCTGCAAACTTTACAAACAGATTTGTTTTAAGCTGAAAAAAGGCTGTTGCAAAACATCAAGTTTTGCAACAGCCTTTGGGGGCAGCAGTTATGCTTGCTTACTCCTGTTCGATTGCAGCCTGAGCGGCGGCAAGACGGGCAAGCGGCACGCGGAACGGACTGCATGAAACATAGTTCAGACCGGCGGCATGACAGAAGGCGACTGATTTGGGATCACCGCCCTGTTCACCGCAGATACCGATCTTGAGTTCCGGACGGGTGGCGCGGCCGCCCTGAACGGCGAACTCGATCAATCTGCCGACACCGCGGGTGTCGATAGTCTGGAACGGGTCGGCATCCAGCAGTTTCTTGCGCAGATAATCCGGCAGGAAGCTGCCGATATCGTCGCGGCTGAATCCGAAGGTCATCTGAGTCAGGTCGTTGGTACCGAAGCTGAAGAACTCCGCAACTTCCGCCATCTGATCGGCGAGCAGTGCCGCACGCGGAATTTCGATCATGGAACCGATTTTGTAATCGATCTTTTTAAGATCATAACGTTTGGCAACGTCAGCGGCGACTTCTTCCAGCATCGCTTTCTTGAAACGCAGTTCCGACACATCGCAGGTGACGGGGATCATGATTTCCGGAATGCAGTTGCCGACTTCGACTGCCGCTTCCAGAATTGCACGCATCTGGGCGCAGGCAACTTCCGGATAAGTGATACCCAGACGCACGCCGCGGTGACCCATCATCGGGTTGCTTTCATGCAGTGCTTCGGCGCGTTTGGCGATTTCCATCGGGTCGATGCCCAGAGCGGAAGCCAACTCTTTGCGTTTGGATGTTTCATTGGGAACAAACTCATGCAGGGGCGGGTCAAGCAGACGGAACGTCACCGGCATACCATCCATGGCGATCAGCGTATCTTTGACACTCGCTTTCATGTAGGGGAAGAGTTCGGAAATTGCAACTTCACGTTCTGCGGCGCTGTTGGCAAGAATCATTTTACGCAGATAGAAGAGCGGTTTTTCGCTGTTTTTGCCGTAGAACATGTGTTCAGTACGGAACAAACCGATACCTTCAGCACCGAAGGAGCGGGCAACTTTGGCATCTTCCGGAGTGTCGGCATTTGCGCGGACACCGAGTTTGCGGTATTTATCCGCCAGTGCCATGAAACGCTGGAACATTTTGTTTTCGCTGGAATCCATCGTGGCAAGCGCACCCTGATAGACATAGCCGCGGCTGCCGTTCAAGCTGAGGGAATCTCCGCGTTTGAAGGTTTTTCCGGACGCCTTGAGTGTTCCTTTGACTTCGTCGATGATGAGTGAACCCGCACCGACGATACAGCATTTGCCCCATCCGCGGCAGACGAGTGCGGCATGGCTGGTCATACCGCCGCGTGCGGTGAGGATACCGGCAGCGCCGCGCATACCTTCGACATCTTCGGGGTTGGTCTCTTCGCGGACGAGGATGACGCTTTCACCTTTGGCGGCGGCTTCGATCACCTCTTCGCTGGAAAAGACGATTTTGCCGACTGCACCGCCGGGACCGGCAGGCAGACCTTTGGCGATGATATCGCCGCGTTCATGCGCTTCTTTTTCCTCATGGATATCAAGGATCGGGTGGAGAAGTTCATCCAGCTGGCTGGGAGTCACCCGGCAGACAGCGGTCTTTTCGTCGATAAGTTTTTCATCGAGCATATCCATTGCCATGGTGACGGCGGCTGTACCGGTGCGTTTGCCGACGCGGCACTGGAGCATGAACAGTTTGCCTTCCTGAATGGTGAACTCGATATCAAGCATGTCATGATAGTGAGCTTCAAGTTTGTTGCGGATGGCGAACAGTTCCTTGTAAAGTGCCGGATAAAGCTCTTCCATGGATTTGAGATGCTTGTTCTGCTCATTGCAGGTGTCGGCATTGAGCGGATTGGGAGTACGGGTTCCGGCAACGACGTCTTCGCCCTGAGCGTTGATAAGCCATTCACCGTAGAATTTGTTGTCGCCGGTCGCGGGGTCGCGGGTGAATGCCACACCGGTGGCACTGGTATCGCCCATATTTCCGAAGACCATGCTCTGGACGTTTACCGCAGTACCCCAGTCATCGGGAATGCCTTCGATACGGCGGTAGGCGACCGCTTTTTTACCGTTCCAGCTTTTGAGAACCGCGCCGATACCGCCCCAGAGCTGTGCCATGGGATCATCGGGGAACTCTTTGCCGAGGGTCTCTTTGATCTGCTTTTTGAAGACTTCGCAAAGGTATTTGAGGTCATCGACTGTAAGGTCGGTATCGTATTTGTAGCCGCAATGTTCTTTGTGGGCATCCATGATCGCATCAAGCTGACGGCGGATCGCTTTGCCTTCGGCAGGTTCGATTCCTTCGGCTTTTTCCATGACCACGTCGCTGTACATCATGATAAGGCGGCGGTAGGCATCGTAAACAAAACGTTCATTGCCGGTTTTGGCGATCAGACCGGGAAGGGTGCTGCTTGCCAGACCGACGTTAAGAACGGTTTCCATCATTCCGGGCATACTGCTGCGGGCACCGGAGCGGCAGGAGACCAGCAGCGGATTTTCCGGATCACCGAATTTCATACCCATGACGTTTTCGATATGGGTGAGAGCGGTTTTTACCTGATCTTCAACCCCTTTGGGCAGGGCGTTGCCGTTTTTGAAATAGTCAACACAACATTCGGTGGTCACGGTGAATCCGGGAGGGACCGGCAAACCCAGGTTTGCCATTTCTGCAAGGTTTGCACCTTTGCCGCCGAGGAGGTTCTTCATTGAACCTTCACCTTCGGTGTTGTTGCCGCCGAAAGTGTACACATACTTCTTCGTCATTTTTTTCTATCCTTTCTTTTCTGCCTGCGGCGGATCCTTTGTGTCAAGTAAAAATCCGACAGGGTGCGAAACCGATTCAAAAACCCTGCCGGAATTTTATTTTTACACAACTTACTTGAAATCTCTCAATGCTTCAAGGATCCGCTTTTTATCCTTATGCTTATCCAGTCCGACGACGATAAACGAACCGGAAACTTCGTAAACGGGGTACGGTATCCCCATGAAAAAAACTTTTTTGTCTTTATTGATCTTTTCCAGCCGGTTGCGGTTGGCTTTGTTGTTTATATCGTATTTATATACACCGATATTGGCACCGTTGACGGTAAATTCGATCGCATCAGCGGCGGCGAGGGGACGGGGGTCGAGGGGACGGACTTTGGAAACATTCATTCCGTAACCGCGCAGTTTGTTGCCGAAATCTACCGGACGCAGATAATTGTTGCGTGCATCCAGCGCATTGCATCCGGCAAATAACAAAAACACTGCAGCTGCACCAAACAGCAGGTGCAGTTTGAAAAAACTTCTTTTTTCCATAATTTTTCCCATCAAATTCATAATACAGCGTATAATATAACTCATCAACTATCTTCTGTCAAGTGATAAAAAGATAAAAAAGTCCATACTTTTGCTAAATTTGTGCATGTTTACGCCGGAAGTGCGGTGCTATATTATATAATTGACACAAATAACCGTATCAAAAAAAAAGGAAAATCAACTATGCGTATTCTCGTTACCGGCGGTGCCGGCTTTATCGGCAGTCATCTTGTGGAACATTTTCAGGGCAAGGCAGAAGTCCGTGTTCTTGACAGTCTGCGCAGCGGCTACCGTTCCAATCTGGAAGGTTTCGATGTCGAATTCATCGAAGGCGATATCCGTGACCGTGCCATTGTTGACAAAGCGATGAAAGATGTGGATTACGTTTTTCACCTTGCCGCGATGATCAGTGTTCCGGAGTCGATGAGCAAGATCGCAGAATGTATTGAAATCAACAACCTCGGAATGAACAATGTTCTTGAGTCCGCTTCTGAAAACGGTGTCAAAAAACTCTGTTTCAGCACCTCTGCGGCTATCTACGGTGATAATCCGGTCGTTCCCAAAGTTGAAACCATGTTCCCCGAACCCAAAAGTCCCTATGCGATCACCAAACTTGACGGGGAGTACTATTGCGGCATGTTCACCAAAGAGGGCAGACTCCAGACTGCCTGTCTGCGTTACTTCAACGTTTTCGGACCCCGTCAGGATCCCAAAAGCGCTTACGCCGCCGCTGTTCCCATCTTCATTGAAAAAGCTCTGAACAATGAAGATATCACTGTTTTCGGCGACGGTGAGCAGACCCGCGACTTCGTTTTCGTCAAAGACGTTGTGGCGGCAAATGCCTTCTTTGCCATGAATGATGTCACCGGTGTTCACAATATCGCTTACGGCGGCAGGATCACTATCAATGATCTTGCTTCTGAGATCATCCGTCTGACCGGTTCCAAATCAAAAATCGTCCACCTTGCTGAACGTGCCGGAGATGTGAAACACTCCATGGCGGCGGTCGATAAACTCAAGGCCACCGGATTTGTTCCCGGACACACCTTTGCGGAGGCTCTGGAAGCAACTATTGCCGATTACAAAGCCCGCCGCAAGTAATTTCCTGCACAGTTTTTTGTATCGCCAAGGGGCTGAGCGCAAAACCTGATGTTTTGCGGCGGTCTCTTTTCAGCGTAAAATAAATTCACTTGGAAGGATTGGCAGGCAAAAAAATCCATTGCTCAAAACTGATGTTTGAGCAATGGCAGATTT
>SUWE01000025.1 GCA_015061615.1 Lentisphaerota bacterium | reverse complement strand
AGATTGACTGATTTCAGCTTTAAGTTTGGGTTGATGGCTTCCAGTCAGGACGTACTGCCCAAATTTGCGGTCGCGGTCGACAATAACCTGAATATAGCTCAACAATGCCGGAACCCGCTGCACTTCATCAATGATCAACGGAGAAGGATGATCTGCCAGAAAACCTTTGGGATCTTCTGTTGCATACGCACGGATTTCAGGATCTTCCAAATTTACATAATCATAGCCTTGAAAATAATGTTGTGCCAAAGTCGTTTTTCCTGATTGCCGGGGACCTGTGATGGTAATGACCGGAAATTGTGCTGCCAAACGCTGCAGCTGCGGTTCTATAAAACGCTGAATCATCTTGAAACCTCCTATCGTGTTCAATGACTAATATAACATTGTTTGTGTAAATTTCAACCTTTGACTTCAGAATTTACAAAAAAAAATATCCCTCCGTAAAAAGAGGGATGGGGGGGATGCTAAAATTCACATCCGCAATCCCGGCAGATAAAACCATCTGCAAACTCGATAACATCATCCGATCCGCAGTAAGGACAACGCTTTTCCATCAGGCTGCCCTCCACTCGTGACCATTTGGACACTGATAAATGCGAATGATGTTTTCATCTACCAATTTCCCAACCGAGTTTCCGGCAACTCCTCCTGCGGCGGCTCCGATAAGGCAACCGAGGACACCACCGAGCAAAGTTCCAAGCCCCGGGCAGACAGCTGTACCAATAGCCGCACCAGTAGATGAGCCGGATACCGCAAGATACCCATCGGCTCCGACACCTGCGGCAGTTGTTACTTTACGAACTGTTCTTTTTTCATCTCATAACCTGTATTGGCAGATTATGGCACAATATAGCATTGAAATATCTCCAAAAGCAACGAAAACGGGGAAAAAATGGGGAAGATTCAGAAATTTAAGCAAAAAAATGGCATCTCCACGAGGAGCGCAGCGACGAAGAGCCTGAGTAACACAGCCCGGAGGGCGAGAAACGCAGGGCAGCCCCTATAAAAGTGAGCAATCCCATTTTTTTGCAAGCAAAAAAATGATAAAAGCAAAAAGAAAAACTCCTGACGGGGCAAATCAAAATTTGCCAAAGTCAGGAGTTGCTTTTTGCGGGGATTGCTTACTGGTGATTGGAAAAAAGGCAAAAAAAATGGCATCTCCAACGGGAGTCGACGGAGGGCGAAGCCCGACGTGCGCGAGCAAAGCGAGCGCAGCCCCTGCGCGAAGTATGCGCGAGTATCGCAGACCGCAGGGCGAGAAACGCAGGGCAACCCCTATAAAAGTGAGCAATCCCATTTTTTGCAAACAAAAAACAAACAGTAAAAAGACGAAAAATGGCATCTCCAACGGGAGTCGACGGAGGGCGAAGCCCAACGTGCGCGAGCAAAGCGAGCGCAACCCCAGCGCGAAGTGAGCAATCCCATTTTTTGCAAGCAAAAAAATGAACGGTAAAAAGTAAAAGCAATGGCATGAAAATTTATTTTCAAAGCCATTGCTTGCTTTTTACAGGGATTGCTTACTGGTGATTGGAAAAAAGGCAAAAAAAATGGCATCTCCAACGGGAGTCGAACCCGTGTTGCCGGGATGAAAACCCGGTGTCCTAGGCCTCTAGACGATGGAGACGCATCAAAATTGACAACGTACTAAATATATCACCAAACAGGCAATATTTCAAGTCAGTTTTCAAAAAAATATTGAAAAAAACTTAAAAAATCAGCCCAAACCTCCCTCAGCACTTACTGATGACGACACTGACGTTAGAACCGCCGAAAGCGAAACTGTTGGAAATGGCGTGATCGAAGGCGCATTCACGGTATTCGCGGACGATATCGACATCGGCAAATTCGGGGTCAAGATCCTCGCAGTTTATCGACGGAGAAATAAACTGTTTTTCAAGCATGATGGAACTGAAGATGATTTCCGCCGCACCGGTGGCACCGACCATGTGACCGGTCTGGGATTTGGTGGAGTTGATGGCGGGGCATTTTCCGGAACCGACAAGGCGGCGGATAGCCTCTATTTCAACTTTGTCGCCGACGGGAGTTGCGGTGCCGTGGGTGTTGATATAACCGATATCACTGATATTCAATCCGGCATTGGCAAGGGCTTTTGCCATCACGCCGCTGCTGGCATCGGCATCGGGCACGACCATATCCGAAGCACTGCTGTTGCCGCCGATGCCGGAAATTTCACAGATGGGTTTTGCTCCGCGTGCGCGCACACTGCGTTCAGACTCAAGGAGCATGTAAGCGGCGCCTGCGGCAAGGACAAATCCGTCGCGGCTGGCGGAAAAGGGACGGCTTGCCTTTTCCGGAGTATCATTATAGGCTGTCGCAAGGGCACGGCAGGCACAGAATCCCAGAGCGCAAGTCCAGTCGATCTGTTCGGCACCGCCGACAAGAACCATATCGTATTCGCCGGAGCGGATAAGTCTTACAGCCTGAGCGACAGAAAGGGCGCTGGTGGAACATGCGGCAGAAACGTCGAAACTTTCACCGCGGATACCGAAAAGCAGAGAAAGCACACTTATGGAACTTGAAGGCATGATCCGGGGAACGGCGAAGGGTGAAACCGCACGGAGATTGAAGTTCCGATCCAGATAAGCCTGAGCGAGGGAATGAATTTCCAAAGCGTTGCTGCTTGCCTGACCGCCGACGAGAGCCATCGGGTATTCAGAAACTTTATCAAGGGGGATACCGGCTTCGGTGAATGCTTCAACTGCCGCCGCAACGGACATCACTGCTGCGGGGGGTGAAAAACGTTTGGTCTTGCGGTCAAGAAATTCACACTCCGGATCCTGATCAGGCACACCGCCGACCACACTGGTCAAATGTTTTTCCACAAATTCCGGAACAACAGTTATGCCGCTTTTCCCTTCGCGCAGCGCCGCTTCATTGGCAGCCAGACCGTTGCCCAACGGGGTCAACAAACCGCGGCCGGTGATAAACACTTTTTCCATAAGAAAACCCAGTCACCCTTAATAATCCAAATTTGAAAATACACGTTCTCTTGCTTTAATATAATCCGATATCCGTTTTTTTCCAGTCAAAAGCTGATTTTTTTGTGGAATATTAACAAAATCCGTGCTATATTTCAATAAAGTAACGAAAAATTGAGGAAGATCAATGGCGGAAATTTTATTGCAGGCAGACCGTTTGTGTGCCGCATACGGCAAGGCACAAGTGGTCTCAGATGTATCACTGTATATGGAAAAAGGTGAAATCCTGGCATTGGTGGGCGAATCCGGCTGCGGCAAAAGCTCCGTAAGTCTGGCGCTCACCCGGCTGCTGCCGCCGTCGGCAAAGATTTCCGCAGAAAAAATATTGTTCACGGCGAATGGGGAAACGGCGGATTTGAGCAAACTGCCGGAAAAGAAACTCCGGAAATTCCGCGGCGGAAAAATCGCATACATTTTTCAGGAGCCGTCTGTATCATTGAATCCGGTCATCACCGTCGGTGAACAGATAGCCGAAGTCCTCACCCTGCACCGTCCGGAAATAAAAGATCAGAATAAAGAGATAATAACTCTGCTTGAACAAGTGGGTATTCCCGATGCACCGAACCGGGTAAAAGCGTATCCGCATGAACTTTCCGGCGGAATGCAGCAGCGCATAATGATCGCAATGGCGCTTGCAGGCGATCCGCAGCTTCTGGTGGCGGACGAACCGACGACCGCACTGGATGTCACCGTTCAGGCACAGATACTTGAACTGCTTCAGAAATTGCGCAAAGAACGGCAGATGGCTGTACTGCTCATATCCCACAACCTCGGAGTCGTCGGCGCACTTGCCGACCGGATAGCGGTGATGTACGCAGGGCAGATCGTGGAATGCGCTCCGGCAAAAGAGCTGATAAGTTCCCCGCGTCACCCGTACACCAAAGCACTGCTGGCGGCGGTTCCGGTTCTGGGGAAAGAGTGCGGAAGACTGGAAACTATTTCCGGATTCGTCCCTGCCCCGGACAACTGGCCGGCAGGGTGCAGATTTGCTCCGCGCTGTCCGTACAGAACGCAAAAGTGCGACACACTCATGCCGGAATCAAAAGAACTTTCCCCCGGACACATTTGCAGCTGTTTTATGGAACAGGGGGATTTATGAGCAGAATCAAAGTAATGAGCAAACTTCTTGCCAGCCGTATTGCGGCAGGGGAAGTTATCGAACGCCCCGCATCCGTGGTCAAGGAACTGGTGGAAAACTCCATTGATGCCGGAGCAACTGAAATCACTGTGGAAATCGAACGCGCCGGTTCAAGATTGATCGCCGTGACCGACAACGGCTGCGGAATGGATGAAGAAGATGCGCTTTTGTCGCTTCAGCAGCACGGAACAAGCAAACTGCTCAATGAAAAAGATCTTGACCGTATAATGACCCTGGGGTTCCGCGGCGAAGCTATTCCGTCGATCGCATCGGTGAGCAAATTCACCATGATAACCCGTACCGCCGACGCGCCGGGCGGAACGAAAGTGGAGTGTGACGGCGAAGGCAATCACACCATGCGTCCCTGCGCTGCAAAGGTCGGAACGCGGATCGAAGTGCGCGACTTGTTCGCCAATCTGCCCGCACGGAGAAAGTTCCTGAAATCGGCGGCAACAGAGGAGCATCACATTGAAGAAGTTTTTTCAATGATCGCAACAGCTCATATTGAAACAAGTTTCAAACTCATCATCGACAACCGCGTATCCATACAGACTCCGGCATCGGGAAAAATCGAGTACCGTTTAAGGGAGATATTCGGCAAAAATTTTGTTGACAACCTCCTTCCGGTGGAGTATACGGAAAACGGTCTGCACATATCCGGATTCATCGCCGCCCCCGGCTTCACCCGTCCGTCACGCAGAGATCAGCGGGTATTCATCAACTCCCGTCCGGTGGAGGCACAGGCGGTCTACCGCGGAATAAAAGATGGATACGCGACCCTTGCTGAATCAGGCAGATACAATCCGGTGGTATTGTTTATGGATATGCCGCCTGAGGAGCTGGATATAAATGTGCATCCGGCAAAAAGAGAGGTGAGATTCAAGGCGGAGTATTTCATCAGCCGCGCCGTGGCAAGTGCAGTATCATCGGCGTTGCGCCAGCTGCGCACTCCGGAAAAAATACGCGAAGAAACGGTGAATGAGGAGCTGCTGACCCTCAACGGCAAACTGCCGCTTTCCATGATCCTTGATGCGGCGGAAGTCTCGTATCATCCGGAAAAATTTGTTCAGCAGGAACTGCCGGTAAATATCAAATACTCGGTGGCAGATACCGTTCTGCCGCTGCCGCCGGTTCCGGAAAAACGGGAGAATACCGATCAGGAACTTCCGGCAAAAAGAGCGGAAGATACTCCGGAAAAAGTTCCGGAAAATACTCCGGAAAAAACTCCGGAACAAAGTGCCGTTTCCCCGATGGTCAGACCGGTGGCTCCGGCGGCATTCAGCGGCGTTTGGCCGTTCCGCATCATCGGAGCGGTCGACCGGACATATATCCTTGCGGAAAGCGGCAGCGGTCTGGTGCTTATAGATCAGCATGCCGCCCATGAGCGGATAATGTTTGAAAAGATCCTCGACCGTTACAATACGAAAGAGGTGGAAAAACAACAGCTGCTTCTGCCGGAAACCATCGAACTGCCCCGCTCGATGATAAAACTGATTTCCGGAAACAAAACTCTCTTTGAAAAACTCGGATTCGATCTGGAAAGCGCCGGAGGGACCACGGTTATGGTCAACTCCATTCCGGTGACTCCGGCAACACACCGCTCCGTTGCCGACTGGATAAACGATATGCTTGAAGAACTGCTGACAAGCACACCGGTATCCGCCGCAATAACTCCCGAAGCGGCGGCGAAAGCCGCCTGCAAAGCGGCGATAAAAGCGCATGACGAACTTACTCAGGAGGGAATGTATGCCCTGCTGGAACAGCTCAAACTCTGCCGTCAGGGAACGCTTTGTCCGCACGGCAGACCGACGCTGATCGACATAAATATGAAAGAGATCGAACGGAGATTCGGCAGAAGGTGACTTTTCAGCCGTTGCGCTTCATTGTTCCCGGTGACATGCCGGTATATTTGCGGAACTGACGGTTGAAGTGGCTGATGCTGGAAAATCCGCAGGCAATGGCGATTTCCGGAATGGAAAGGGTTTTGTTCTTCAGCATTTCCTGTGCCTGCACGATACGGTAATTATTCAGATAAGCGATCGGTGATGAACCGGTCTGTTCCGTGAATTTGCGGATAAAGTGGCTTTTGCTCATCCCGACGTAGCGGGCAATGACGTCTACGGAAAGTTTTTTCACAAAGTAACGCTGGATATACTCCTCGGCGGCACGGATGGGGTCGGTACGGGATATCGACTCCATAAATTGCAGTCTGGCGTGGGATTGGCAGATATATTCGCCCAAAGTTCCCATCAATTCGATCAAACCTTCCATTTCCGTCGGCGTGAAAATATGGGTATTGCGGAAGTAATTTTCAAGCTCATCCGGAGCAAAGTTCATAAAGTCAAGCTGTTTGCGGATTTTTTCCAGCTCCTCACTATCCACCTGATGATCGGTGAACTGCCCGATACTCAAGCCGCCCTGATATTCGCCGTCAACGATAATGGGGATAACGACGTCGATAAATCCGGCATGACAGCGGTTTATCACCGGTTTTCCGGTGCTTTTGGCTTCGGCAATACGTTTTATCGCAAGAAGGCGGCACTTTTCAGCTCCCTCGGCATCCGCCATTATTTTTGCGCACAGGCCGTTGCAGTGACTGCTGCCGCAGAGAGTGAAGGTGCGGTTATCCGGGGCGATCCAATCCAGAGGAATACGGAAAAGTTTGAAAAACGCCTCATGATAGTTGCGAAGCAGAGTTTTTTCGTATAATTTGTTGAAGTCCTGCATTGATCTCCCCTTGTCCATAACTTTCTTTAACATAACCCGCAAAAGCAGTTTTGTCAAGCGGCAAGTCTCATATTCTGTAAATTACCTGATTTTTGCAACAAAGTGCTTATTTTTTGCATTCCAGTTAAGGTATAAACTGATTTTCCGCATATAATTATTGCTGTGCGGGAATAACGCAAGTGCAAAAGCAGCTTTGGAAAAGCACGGCGACAGCAAAAAAAAGCAATATCGGCGCATAAAAAAGCAATATTGAGGTTTTCATTAAGGTCTCCTGCGTGTATATTTATTAGCGTGGACCACTTTTATGAAAGGAATCAAGTAAAAATGAAAAAAGCATTGGTATTGGGAGCGCACCTTGATGACTCCGTGATCTCCATGGGCGGCACGATCGCCAAGATGGTAAAAGCGGGCATACAGGTAGACGTTTTCTGTTTCGGCAACGGAGACGAAGCATACACCGTTCCCGGCGACTCCGCAAATGCTGTCAAGCGCTTCTGCCGTGATGCACAAAAGGCGCATGAGATACTCGGCTGTTCAAGTTTTGAGTGTTATGATGTGCCTGACTTCGGCGTTATGGCGACAAGAGAGTTTTACCAGCAGTGCATACGGGTCATCCGTCAGCACAAGCCGGATATAATCTTCTCACACTGGTGGAACGAGTATTTTCAGCATCACGGCATGGCGACCCTTGCCCGCGATGCGTGGAATCAGGCGGGCTGGGCGTGCAGTGCCGATTTCGGAGTCACTCCGCACAGCGCGGCAAAGTTCTATCACTTTGAGGTAAACGATCCCCTCCCCGATCCCAGCTGCATCGTGGATATCACCGACACATTCGATATCAAAATGAAAGCGTGGATGTGTTTTGAAGATGCCCATGACCATCTGGGTGAACTCGATAACGCCCTTGCCGCCCGCGCACTCTATCACGGCAGCAGAATAGGCGTGAAATACGGCGAACCGTTCCGTCAGGATTTTTACATTCCAGGTGCCGTAAAAGATATTGACAAACTTTTTTAAGGTACAGATAACAAATGAATAAAAAAGTTCAGATAACCAGTTTTGATGCTGAAAACGCTGGAGTTTTCGGCGATGTCCTCACCTCGGCACTGCCGCAGGAAAAACTCCGCGTCGGTATGCTCGGTCTCGGATATTTTGAGTATTGGCGCATGTATCCGGCGCTTGAAGATCAGGTCAGAAACGACCTTGACGGCGCCGCAAAACGTCTTCAGGCGGCAATGCCGGAGTGCGAAGTGGTCTATCCCGGCATGGTCGATACCCTCGACCGCGCTGAAGAAGCGGCGCAGGCGTTCCGCAAGGCGGAAATAAGTGTACTGGTGATCGTAGCCGGAACCTATCTGCCGGACTTCATCACCATGCACGCGATAAACCGTTCCCAGTGCCGTCCGGAAGTCATCCTTTTCAACACCCAGAACGGCGATGATGTAAATCCGCTGGATAACTACATTGCCACAATGCGCAACTCGGCGCTGATCGCCACCACCCAGCTTTCCGGCAGTTTCCACAAGATGAAACTGGATTATCAGGTGGTCGTCGGGGAAATTTCCGATACTTCCGCGTATGCGGAAATAGCAGGTATGGTGCGTGCAAACGCCGCAGTGAAAAAACTCCGTGAATCGACCTACGGCATCGTCGGTCATGTATTCCGCGGGATGTACGATCTGGAGTTCGACCGTGCCAAACTCAAAGGTTTCCTCGGTCCGGAAGTTATGACCATTCAGGCAGATCACCTGATCGACCTCTGGAAAAAGATCGACAAAAACGAAAGTATGGCGCAGGCGGAAAAACTCCTTGCCCGCTTCAAAAGCCGCAATGTCACCCTTGAGGATGTGGAAAAATCCATCCGTCTGGGTCTGGCAATGCGCGACCTCTACAAAAAATTCAACCTCAACGGAATGTGTTTCTTAGGTCAGCACTATCTGGAAAAGATCACCGGCGCTCCCGCGCGCATGGGCGCATCAATGATTATGGAAGAAGACCGCTTCCCCGTTGCCTGTGAAGGCGATGTCGGCGGTCTGGTAATGATGGATCTGATGCAGAAATTCACCGGAAATATGGCATTTCAGGCGGAGTGGGGTCAGTTCGATATGGCGAACAACGCGCTCTTTCTGCTCGGTCACGGTATCGGAACTCCCGCACTTGCCGCAGGCAATGACAAAATCACCCTCACCGGCTCACCGGAAGAGTGGGGATTTTCCGGCGGCGGCTTGAATTACGAACTTATTATGAAACCGGGAGTTGTCACTTTCGGACACGTCCTCAACTGCGGTGAAAGCTACCGTATGCTGATATGCAAAGGTGAATCGATCGACTTCCCGGCGCTGCCGTGCAACGAACTTCACGCTATGGTGAAGGTGGATAAACCTGTAAAAGAGTTCCTGCGTGAACTTATTTCCACAGGCGTGGCACATCACGCAGTGGCGGTACACGGAAACTGCGTGGAAGAACTGCGCAGAACTGCAAAATTGATGAGAATCGAAAGTGTTGAAATATAGGAGGAAAAAAAACAAATGAGCAAAATCTGTATTCCGAAATCTGAATTTGCCGAACGCATCATCCGTATCCAGGCGGAAATGGAAAAGGAAAAACTCGATGCCGTCGCAGTTTACGGTGACGAGTACCGCAAAGAAAATCTGCGTTATGTGTGCAACTTCTGGCCGATTTTTGAGCGCGGCATCTGCGTTATCCCCAAAAACGGCGAACCGGTTCTTGCCGGAGCGCCGGAAGGTGAAAATTACGCCCGTGAAATGTCCGTCTGGAGCGATTACCGCAATGTGAAAGAGTTCGCATGTGTTTCCGTTCCGGAGGAGATCGACTATCCGCTGGCAACATTTTCCAGTCTGAAAGATATCCTTCAGTGCGCGCTCAAGGGCGGCAAACGTATCGGTCTGGTCGGCGTGTGGGATATCCCCGCGCCGATCATGGAGCGTTTCAAAGCGGCGATACCCGGTGTGGAGATCGTCGATGCAATGCCGCTTATGGCACGTCTGCGCCTGATAAAGAGTGCAAACGAGATCGCCTGTCTCAAAGAGGCGGGACGTCAGGCATGCGAAGGATACAAAAAACTTCTGGAATACGCCGTTGACGGTGCGCCGGAAACCCTCGCCGCCGGAGCCGCCGAAGGTGCCGCACGCATGGCAGGTGCCGAAGATATCAACTTTATGGTCTTCGGTTCCGGTATCCGCACTGAAACTGTTATCGGCAGAGCGACCAACAAGATCATGCGCGAAGGCGAAATGGTGATGGCGGCAATGGCGGTGCAGTACGAAGGGTACGTTTCAACTGTCGAATATCCCTTTGTCATCGGCAAGGCAAGCGATGAACAGAAAAAGTTCCTCAATGTGCTTTTTGAAGCCGCCAATGTCCAGCAGGCGTATCTGAAAGCGGGCGTTGTCGCCGGAACAATGGTGAAAAAGGTCAAAGAGGTCTTTGCCAAATACAATATGACCCAATACGACCTTTATCCGCCGATGCACGGTATCGGTCTTGCTGAAGCGGAATCGCCCTACCCCGATGAGAATACCACCTATCTCTTTGAATCGGGCATGTGCGTGAACAGCGATATCAGTATCTGGGGACACCCCGCAGGAAGCAACCGTAACGAAGAAGGTTTCGTGCTGACTGCCGACGGTCCGGAAACGATCACGCCGTTCATCCGTGAACTGGTGGCAAAAGGAGTTTAAGTGAAGATGGCGGATAAAAAGTTTTACTTCATCCAGACCGTCGATGATACGGCGCTTGCCGGATGGTACAGCAAAGAAAATTTCTGCAAACTTTTGGATTTCTTTGCTTCACAACAGGTAAAAGCGACATTCTTCACCGTCCCCATCGACGAAGAAAGCGGTCTGCCCTTTTTTGAGGTGTTCCCCGAACTGCCGGAACTGCTGAAAAAGCGCTTTGTGCCGGACACTCCATAGGTCAGCACGGTTTGAAACACAACCGTTTTGAACTGGGCGTTCCCCCGGCAATGGTGCTTGATCTGCCGCATGAGACGGAAAACAAACGCTATGCCGCAACCCATAAGGCGGAACTTGAAGCCGATCACTGCGTGGAAAACTGCCGCGCCCGTCTGAAAAAGGGCAGAAAGATTCTTGAAGATGCTCTCGGAATCAAAATCAAAGGTTTCCGCGCCCCCGCTCTGCAGGCAAGCAGCGGCATGTTCGCAGCTTTAAGTGCGGAAAATTACCTTTATGACAGTTCCACATGCTATCAGGAAACCGGCTGGGATTATCTCGTCGGCAAACTTGATACTCCTCCGCGTGAACTGGATACGGCAAGATGGCAGAAATTGTGCAGCAAAGGTGATTTCATTGAATTTCCGCTCCCCTGCGACTACTCGTGGCAGTTGGCGGAAGAAAATTTTGAGCTGATGTTCAATCTGGCAAAGCACGACGTTGACCGGTGTTTTGAACTGGGTCTTCCGTTTGTTTCACTTTGCCATGTCGACCCGGTCTTTGACGGCTGCGGTATAAAATTATTGGAATCCGTCTACGCTTACGCCCGCAAAAAGGCGGCGGATGCAGGTGTGGAGATTCTGTTTGAAAATATGGATACAGTGTCGGAAATTCTCAAACAAAACTAACATGAAAGGACTTTGGGAAATGAAAAAATCTTTTACACTGATCGAACTTCTCGTCGTTATCGCCATCATTGCCATTCTCGCAGCCATCCTGCTCCCCGCGCTCAACAGTGCCCGTGAACGCGGACGCAGTGCCAGCTGTATCAACAACCTCAAACAGCTCACCAGCGCCGGAATCATGTACGGCAACGACAATGACGGCTGGTGGTGGCACAACGGCGGCGGTGTCAATAATATTCCCTGGCACAGCGGCGCAGGGACCTATTACGGGGCAATTTCCAACCTGACATTCTATACGGGGCGGAAACTCGGTCACGGCTCAGCTGATGCCGACATTCCATCGCTTTACTACTGCCCCTCAACAGTGATGCACCCTGCAACTGTTGAAGCACAGAAAGGATATAACTGCTACGGCTTTACCGGCGGCAAAAATCCCTGGTTCAAAAAGACCAAATTCAAAGTCGGCAAAGAGGGCGGCGGCAACCATGACCGCACTATTTCCGCTTCACAATTGATCTTTGTTGTTGACAAACTTTCACAGAATTGGAATCAGAACAATACCCGTCTGGAAATTGATTCACCCAACTATGCTCTTCCGCATTTTGTCCACAACGGCACTGCCAACGCAGGATTTTTCGACGGTCACGTTGTCGGTATGCAAGTCGGCGATATCAAAGGTCTTCAGAATGCGAAATACCTTTTCGGCTATAACGGCGATTACGAAAGTTTCTATTTCAAAAAATATTACGAAGCGAACAACTTCCTTCAGAAATCCCTCTAAAGAAAAAGGATGATTTATGTCTTGCGAGCGTTGGATATGGGTCGAACTTATCGGCTTTGACAACACCAAGCCCGATTGCGGCGCAAGGGAGTACCTTGACCGCATCGGCTTCGTACCCGAAGGCATTTCGATATTGTTCGGAGCAGTCGACTTCGTACTGCTCCACAATAACGATGCCAAAGAGTACGAATTGTTTCCCGATTTCTGTTCCCGTCAGGGGCATGAGTACAACGAAGACCGTCACCGTCAGGTGTGGCAGAGCAGTCAGCTGAAAACTCTGATTTCCGAATTGCAGAAATACGGAGTGAAGATGTTCTTCACCATCAGCATGATAAATCTGCACAATCAGTTCCACGAAGAGTGGTGTTCGCGCTTCGGTATGCGAGCGTCACTCACCACCCGACCTGAGGGGATAGATACCTGCAAGCTCTTCTCTGAAAAATTGCAGCAGGTGCTTGAATACTATAACTTCGATGGTTATCATATCAGTGACGGAGTCATTCCCGATCACAATATAACCGACGAAGGAATAAGCATTTACAATATCGTCCTCAACGAGTTCAACGAAGCTGTCGGCGGAAAAATCCCGGCTGAGATGCTTACCGTTGAGTACGATTCAAGTTTCGAGACCCGCCGTGAACGCGGCAGATTCATCTGGGAAAATCTTCACGACCAGTGGTTCAACTTCGTCCTTGAACGGTGGAAAAAGATTTTTCTCACCGTCACCGCCGCTGTGCATGACTGCGGCAGACTGGTGATGATGAACTCCGTTGCCGCCAAAGGGATTTTTGAAACTCTGCTTTTTACCGGATTCGATATGCGCTGGCTCAACGGCAATGTCGATATCCTTGTGGTGGAAAGCGTTGCAACAAGCATGGCTCTGGTCACCGGGAATTTCGACAAACTCTTTGACTTTTCCGCGATCACCATGGAAATGCGGGCGATACTGCCGGATATCAAAATCATCAACCTGACAGGGTGCAAAGATGTGGTCGAATCCTTCGACTCCGTCCGCAACGCCCCCTGCCTGCTTGAGCGCGATATCTACGCTATGGCAAACACTTACTTCAACGGCAGACGCTGTTCCGATGGAGTCATGTTCTGTCTGGGTGACGGAATAAGTTCTGAACAGTGGAAAACCCTTGAAAAGTGGCGCGAACAAAGTTACGGATTTCCTGCAAAAGCCGCCGACGGCTGGACAATCTATCTGGATAACTCCCTTTATGACAGCATGATAAGCGATTATCTCGTCCGTGGAACTGCTCCGTCATATATCTATGTTGCCGAACTGGTCAAAAAGGGGGTGGAAATTTTCAACGTCACCACCCTCATTGATGATGATACTCCGCTCTTTGTCCCGAACTTCAACTTCCTCGATGAGGCAGTTCAGAAGAAGATCAGGGAAAGAAAGGGGATCACCGTCATCATCGAAGATGAAAAGGATGGAATATTCTGCGAGATTTTGAGCGACTCCCAACTCATCTACTCTCTCGGAGCGGCGGCAGATGATGATGATTTTGATTCATTCACCCGTTTCGACCTCTTCAATGAGCGCATTCCCCTGCGGAAAATACCTGCGGAGTTCCTCACTCAACTGGCAGACACCATGCGGAACTATCCTTCAATGGTTTCACCGCTGAACAATCCGGAAGAGAACTTTTTCAACTCGGTGCGCGACGGAAACCGGCGGCGCTGTGCAATATTCTCAAAAATAGATTATTACACCGTTGCCGACTGCACTTTACCTGATGCGGAAAATGCCGTACTGGATAAAATCAGTCCCTTCCCTGTCCACGCGCTGATGCTTCAGGAAAACAAACTGGTCTGCCGCAAAGCACTTTCAACCGCTGATTATTACGGAGCATTGAGAGTTCCCCCGCGCGGAGTATTCGTATTTGATATAACCCCGAAGGAGTAAAAAAGTGAGAAACTGCAAAGAGATGCTCTGTGTGATATTTGCCGGAGTTATGCTGGCGGTGCTGATGAGCGGTTCGCTGGCAAGAGAGAGCGCAAAACTCGCTCAATGCGACAGCAATCTCAAAAAAATTATGCAAAAATTGCACAGCTATGTCGATACCTATGAGGTTATGCCGCCGGTATGGACAGAACCGCCGCCGGCATGGATTTTCTGGGAAAACCGGCTCGACCCGAAACTGGCGACCAATCCTGACTGGGCGTGTCCATCCGATCCGCGCAACGCGCACATGTATGCGCCTGCCGATCCGCTGGCACCGACCACCCGCCGTCTTTCAAGTTCAAGCTACGGCATGAACGAAAGGATGCACACTTACAACAGCAAAAAACGGCGGGCGACGATACACGATTTTGTCCGTCCGGAAAAGCTGATAATCTTCGGTGATTCAAAAAGTCCCTACCTTCAGCCGGTGCAGAATCCCGGATTCCGCCGTCACAGGGATAAATATCACTTCATCACCGCGTCCGGTGCGATCCGCCTTTACAGCGAAAAAGATTTAGGCGGCAGAAAACCCAACGGACACTTCTACGTTAAAAATGAATTATGGACACCATGGCAATGACAATGAAAAAATTATTTTTACTTTTTGCGGCACTCCCGCTGATACTCTGCGCGGCAGTGGAAATGCCCGAATTCAAACTGAAAGATTTCGGGGATAACGGCTCATTCAAACTCGAAGCCTTTGACGGCAAGGATGTCAACGGCAGATTCACACTCTACAACGGCAAAAGCAAAAAATTTGCGATCTTCAAAAATGCCAAAGTCGATGGCAATAAAGTCGAACTGAAACACGGCAAACTCACCGTCACCATCGACTACACTGCCCGCAACCGTATGGTGCTTGCCGAAGTTTCAATGAAAAACGACGGCAGTGAAGACCTCTGGCTGGAACCAGGTTTCCGCCTCACCCTGCCCCGCACGGATGACGATTGGTTTTTCAACGGTTTTGACACCATTCCGGTGGAAGATAAAGCGCTTGAACGCCTCGGAATGAAGGGCAACTCTATGAAAAACCTCGGCGGTTTCGGCACTCCGCTTTCCATCGGCATCCTCATCAACAACGCCAAAAGTTTTGTCCTCGGCAACGTCATGTTCGACAAAATCTCGTGGAACGGAACGCGCCTTTACAATCTGAAAGATAAAACTTTCAACCTCGCGTACTCCATCCGCAGTGCAGTCGGTCCGAACCGCACTGTCAAGCTCCGCTTTGTCATCGGTTTGACCGCGACCCGTTTCGGCAAGGAACACGCCGGGATCCAGATGCTTTACGATTCATTCCCAGAACAGTGGCAGCCATACGTCGGTCAGGATAACCGGTATGTCTGGAAGACCCACGCCATGTACCGCCACTGGACTTACCGCCCCCACCGGGAATTTCTCCGCCGTTACCACTGCGGCTGGGATTGGGCGTATGCTCCTTACAAACGCAGCGGCGATATCTACGGTCATAAGGAGTTGTGGGATTACAAACCGCTTGCCAGCCCCTTCAAACTCCGCTATATCAATCAGATGGCGGGCTGGGAATTCGGCGCCTTCGACTGGAATAAACTGAGTGTGGAAGAGTTCCACAAAAACCGTGATGCCATGTTCAAAAAGTACGGCAAACGCTTCGGTTACGCATTCTATCCTGCCGCTTCAGGAACATGGTGCGAACTTGCTCTGGCAAAAAGCAAATATCCCGATTCCATATCCACTGACACCGACGGAGTTGTCCACATTTACAAAAACGGCTGGACCAACAGCCACGATCAGGAAATACGCGTTTTCCAGATGGGTACGAGCTTCGGTGACCAGTTCCGGAAAGACCTGAAACTCGTATACGATCAGCTCGGTCTGCCCGGATTCAGCTTTGACTGTGCCGGTTGCGGAGCATACTACCGCGGTCCTGCGGTCAATAATTACGACCTGCCCGGCAGAGCGTGGGACGACAAAGGTCTTTATATCGACAGTTCAGTGGGTACAATGTCCATCGTCGACTTTATCCGCAACGAGCTTGCTCCTGAAAAACCGCGCCACAAACGCCCCTTTATCGCCGGTAACGGCAGTGTTAATGTCGATGCGGTCATGCTGGAATGCAGTACATTTGCCCCCAACTTCCAGCTCTGGATGCCCCAGTGGCGCTACACCTTCGGCGCCCTGCCCGGTCTTATCCACGGCAAAGGGTACATGATCCCCAGCACCGTTCCCGACTGGGCGTCACTCAGCTGCGATAAGTTCCTTGAACGCTTTACCGGACTTGCCATATATCAGGCATTTACCGAACTGCGTTACGGAATGCACTCATCCCGTCAGGCTTATCACGGCAACAAAATGGCGCAGTACAATCTGCCCGAACTGCTGGAGTGTATCCGCAACGGCTGGCAGGTGCAGGTTCCTGTCAAGTGCGACAACGGCAGCAAGGTGCTGTATTCCGCCCGTTACGGCAGAGGCGCAGACACCATTTTGTTCTACGGCAACCCGTACACTGAAAATATGCCCTCAAAATTCGCCGTCGCCAACGATCTGCTGGGTAAAGAAACCTATCTTTTCGTCAAAAAGATGCGCGACGCAGGTTCACTCAAGCAGAGAGTCAAAAAGGGTGAGACCCGTTTCGACTTCGACCTGCCCGCCAGGATCCCCGTGCTTTTTGAAGCGGTCTGCGGCTTGAGCAATATGCCGGAGTGCGAGGCGGAAGTTTCCTCGGAAAAAGATATCAACAAAGTAACTTTCACCGTAAAACTTGCCAATAAAAAGAGTTTCAAATCCGCCGTCACTCCGCGCTGGATATACAACTTCAGCGATGCGGAAATCAAGCTGAACGGCAAGGCGATCGCCGCCGGGAAAGAGGTTGAATTTGCAGAAAACTCCATTTTGACGATGGAGTACACCAGCAAAATCTACAAGACCACGGCGAAAGAGATCCTTGCTTTCCCCTTCCTCAACGAAGATATGGAACCGAACTTTGAGATCCGCATTGCCAGGGGCAGTCAGGTCGAAGTGGATGAAGCGCAGTCCATCCGCGACTACTTCCGTTTTGCCGCAGAGAACAAGCTCTGCAAAACCGGACTCATCCCGGTCGTCCGCCGCGACTCCGGCAATCCGTATATCGAACTCAATTTTACGGAAAAAGACCCTGCAAAACACGGTATTTACGCGGGCAAAAACTCTCTGCATGTTATTTGCGGCGATGCTGAAGAGGGCGAAGAGATGCTCAAAATGCTGCTCTATGTAATGGATATCCGCTTTGAATGGTACGAAGGTATCACCGGCGGAATCGACGGATTCGGCAAAAATATCGTCGATCACTTCAAAATCGGCGGCAAACTGGTTCCATTGAACATGCCGTACTACTTTGAAAGCAAAGGACGCGCAAAATGAAAAAGTTCTCCTCATTAATTTTGTCTGCCGCGCTCTTTGCCGCAGGATGCATCTGCACCGATGAGGTGAAACACACCGCGCAGAATGAATACGTTCTGCGCGAGGAGATGAGCGCAAGCAAAATCTATATCGAAAACGAGTTCCTCAAAGTTTCACTGCTGCCGGAGTTGAGCGGCGGTGTGGAAAATGTCGTTCTCAAAAGCAGCTCTCTGCCGCTCCTCAGGGGCGGCGCCTATATCCTCTACTCTCAAGGTCCGCTCTTTGTCCACCCGACTGCAAGCGGTGTGCTGTACACGGAGAAGTTCTGGGATCACGCCAACCCCGGTCTGACGAAGATGCAAATGCGGGCAAAAACCGGTTCGATGGTGAGTTTTTACGCTCCGACCTACGATATCCAGCCTGCGGCGCTTCAGCGGGATATCACTGTTCTGCCCGATTCGACCATTGTCAAATTCGATGTAACTTACACTCCTCATGAAGGAACAAAGTATATAACAAAAGGCAGGATACAGCCGTGGCTCAATCTGCTTGCCTCGCTGGATATCAACTGGAAAGCGGTCATCCCCGGCAAAGGCGGTCTGCAGGTCAACGGTCTGGGTCAGAAAACAGATTTTCCGGAAACGGGAATCTACCGCAAAGGTACTTTCGGTCCGAACACCTTCTTCACCCCGGCGCGCAACTGGGTGGCGGTCACCTCCGCTGAAAAGCAGGTTTCTCTGGCAATCATCCACGATCAGGAAAAGACCTGCACCATCTATTCATGGCAGGGGTTGCACGAAAACCGTTTTGCAAGAACTATTGAGTTCATCTTCCCTGATTCAGCAAAAAGTGCCAACGATATCCGCAAATACAGCTATAAAATAGCGGTATTCACCGGAATCGGCGATTTGCAGGATATAGTTCAGGATACCGCGATCGAATCCCGTAAGGAAAACGGCAGACTCATCCTCCGTTTCAGCTCCGCGCGTAATGTCGAAGCTCAGAAACTGGCGGTATCCTGCAAACTCAACGGCAAAGTCACCGCGCTCAAAGGCACGGATAAACTGCCCGCTCTCAAAACCGGAAAAGTTGTCGAAGCGGTCTATGAACTGCCTGAAACACTTGCCCAGGGTGAGTTGGCC
Source organism: Lentisphaerota bacterium (assembly GCA_015061615.1). Taxonomy (GTDB): domain Bacteria; phylum Verrucomicrobiota; class Lentisphaeria; order Victivallales; family Victivallaceae; genus UBA1784. The sequence continues at coordinate 17,776 of SUWE01000025.1, read as the reverse complement.
GTCACCTGGGGCAAAGATAGTTTCACACTGCTTGAAGAGGTAAAATAAAATCCATGATACCCCTGCTCCGGCAGGGATATTTTGTATTTTGAGGGAAAAAATCTGTTGCAAAAAAACAAAAACGACTGTATAGTATAAGGACAGTCAGCTTTCAGGAAAGGAAAAAACAATGGAAGGCGGAAAAAGAGTCTGGTATTTTGCCGATGGTTATTTGCCCGAAAAGGTGAACAACGGAGCAATGGAAGCACACGAAGCGTTGATGTTCTTCAACACCCACTGCGTTGACTCAAAAGTGGTTATTGATGTTTATTACAGCGATCGTGACCCGGTGAAAGGTATCGTGGTCAATGCTCCGGCGGAAAGAGTCGTCGCCCTGCGTCTGGATAATCCGGATGATTTGAACGGAGTGGAGATCCCGCAGCTCACCCAGTATGCCCTGCGGATAACGTCCGAATATCCGATCGTCTGTCAGTTCGGCAGACTGGATACCACCCAGAATGCAATGGCTTACTATGTCGGTGTCGGATTCGCTGAATAAAAGAGCATTTCGACCTGTATCAATTTGCAAAATGAATTGACATACATAAAATGGAAGATTTTTTATATCGTTGCCGTTGACAAAAAAAAAGATTGCTGATTATATTTTATACAAGCAGCAATTTTCTGCGGCAACAATAAATCAACAGGAGAAAAACATGAGTAACAAAGCATTATTAACAATTCTCTCATTCACTCTTTTCTGCTCGGTCATCGCGCAGGATAAATACGATTTTATCCTGAAAACCGACAAAAAAGACGGCATCTACACCAAAGGCGACACCGTCAAATACAGTGTCACTCTGCTGAAAAACGAAGAGGCGGTCGAAGGAGAAAAATTCACCTGCCAGTTCTCGGTCAACGGGTTCTGGAAAGATAAAAAAGAGTATGTTTCCAACGGCGGCCCCATCGAAATCACTCAGAAATTCGACGGCAATATCTACTGGGTAACTCTGAAAGCGGAAGTTCCAGGCAAAAAAGTTGCCAAAGAACTGGGCGCGATCGCCTCCCCCTATGAAATCAAAACCGCTGTTGCCGAACCCAAAGATTTTGATGAGTTCTGGAAAAAACAGCGTGATGAACTTGACAAAGTTCCGGTCAAAGAGCTTGCTAAAGTCGAAATCCCCCTGCTTGCAAAATATGCACAGTTCAAAGACAAAGTCGTCTGCTATGATATCAAAGTTGACTGTACTGAAGGTAAACCTGTTTCAGGCTATCTCTGTATGCCCCGCAATGCCAAAGCCAAATCACTGCCTGCCATCGTCAGTTTTCAGGGTGCGGGAGTTCTGGGCGCATGGCAGCAGCCTGAATGGGGTTCCAAGGCGATTGCCCTGAATATCAACGCTCACGGAATCGAAAACGGCAAACCTTATGCATGGTATCGTGCATTGACCATACCTGGATCAAAAGGCAAACTGGACAACTATGCTTACTGGGGTGTCTGGAATCAGCACAAATACTACTACAAAGGTGTCTTCACCCGCATCATGCGCGCATTGGACTATGTAAAAAGTCTGCCTGAATGGGACGGCAAAAATCTGCTTGTTTACGGTGCATCACAGGGCGGAACCCAGAGCATCGTCGCCGCCGCGCTCGATCCGCAGGTGACCTACTGCCATGCGGGAGTCCCCGCGCTTTGCGACCACAGTGCCACCTATGCTGACCGCACCCCCGGCTGGCCGTGTGTTGTCCGCATGGAAAAAGGAAAGCTGAATTCTGAGAAGAAATGGTTCATGGTGGTGCTGAACTACTACGATGTGGCTCACTTCGCCAAACGAGTCAAGTGCGAAATCAGTGTTTCCGCCGGATTGCTCGACCACACCTGCAGTCCGACCTCTGTCATGGCGGCATATAACAATATTTCCAAGGATGTCAAAAAGAGCATCCAGATCAGACCTGCCGGTACTCACGGCAGTGCCTCTGCGGGCATGGATGTCCGTTTCAACGAAGTGCTGAACAACGCTGTCAAAGGTAACAAGTAAGCACTGAACAGTCAAGCAGGGCAATAAATATATGAAAATCAAACTGTCAAGCGTATTTGCACTCTTATGCTCCTGCGTCATGCTTATGGCGCAGGATAAATATGAGTTCAGCATAAAAACTGACAGAGCAGACGGAATTTATGCAAAAGGCGATACAGTAAAATTCACCATTGCCCTGCTGAAAAACGGCACTCCTGCAAAAGATGTGGAGTACACCTGTCAATTTTCCGTCAACGGCTACTGGAAAGATAAGCAGGGCTTTATTGCCAATGGATATCCGTTAACAATGACAAAAAAGTTTGATGGCAATATTCTCTGGTACACTGTAAAAGCCGAGATTCCCGATACAAAAATAAAAGGCGAACTCGGTGCAATAGCAACACCCTATGAAATAAAACCTGCCGTTGAAGAACCGAAAGATTTTGATATTTTCTGGCAGAAACAGCGTGATGAACTGGATAAAATACCAGTAAAGGCTTTGGAAAAAGTCGAAGTCCCTCTGCTTGCCAAATACTCCACATATAAAGATAAGGTAGTATGCTATGATGTAAAAGTCGCCTGTTCTGGTGCAAAACCTGTTTCAGGCTATCTCTGTATGCCGCGCAATGCAAAAGCAAAATCACTGCCCGCCATAGTCAACTTTCAGGGTGCGGGAGTTCTCGGCGCATGGCAGCTGCCCGAATTGGGAGAAAAAGCGATAGCTTTCAACATCAACTCTCACGGTATAGAAAATGGCAAACCCCGTGCCTATTACCGCTCTCTTCTTATTCCTGACACCAAAACGAAACTTGACAATTACATCCCGTACGGAGTATGGAACAAAAATCTCTACTATTTCCGCGGAGTTTACACCCGTGCCTTGCGGGCACTGGATTATATCAAGACCCTGCCCGAATGGGACGGTAAAAATATTATTGTTACAGGCGCAAGTCAGGGCGGACAGGTCGCAATGGTTGTTGCGGCACTGGATAAGGATGTTACTTTCTGCGATGCAGGAGTACCCTCTCTTTGCGACCAGAGTTCCGTTTACGCCGACCGTCTGCCAGGAGCCCCCAAAATCGTCACCTGCGATAAAAGCCAGCTGAATACCGAACGCAAATGGTTCATGATGGTTTTAAGTTACTATGATGTGGCATTTTTCGCAAAGCGTATCAAATGTGAAATAAATATGTCCGCAGGATTGCTCGACTTTTCATGCAGTCCGACCTCTGTCATGGCGGCATACAACAATATACCCGCAACGACAAAAAAGAGTATTCAGATAGTTCCAGACGGCTATCACGGAACCGCATCAAAAGGCATGGAAAAACGGTTTAATGCCGTCGTTGACAAGGCGATCAAAACAAATAGAACAAAGTGATACTTTGCAATCCATATAATACAGGAGGAATAAAATGAGTGTAGCAATCATGATGGGCAGTAAAAGCGATCTTGAGATCGTACGCAATGCCTTTGATGTGCTTGATGAGTTCGGTGTGGAATACACCGCAAGAATAATGTCCGCGCACCGCACCCCGCATGAAGCGGCGGAGTTTGCATCCAATGCCGAAGCCAACGGCTGCAAGGTCATCATCTGCGCCGCAGGAATGGCGGCGCATCTGGGCGGAGTGGTCGCCGCGCACACCACACTGCCGGTTATCGGTATCCCGATGGCATCGGAACCTTTCAAGGCGGTCGATTCCCTGCTGGCGACAGTTCAGATGCCCCCCGGAATCCCCGTTGCGGCGGTCACCTGCGGCAAAGCAGGAGCAAAAAATGCGGCTCTTTATGCTGTAAGCATCCTTGCAACTGCCGATACAGCCCTTGCCGCGAAACTCAAGGCGTTCCGCGAAAAACAGAAAAATCAGGTTCTGGCGGCGGACGGTGAGCTTCAGGAGGAGCTGAAAGAGAGAAAATCTGCAAAAAATTGAAAAATTTCAGAAAAACGACTTGCAATTTCTCCAAACATGGGTTATTTTATGTAACTGTTATCCGATAACACTTCGGATACCCAAGGTGGGTTGGTAGCTCAGTCGGTAGAGCATCGCCCTTTTAAGGCGGTGGTCCCGGGTTCGAGTCCCGGCCAACTCACCATTTTTTGTGTTTAATTACAATTAACAATATGAGGTCGATGAAATGAGTAAAGTCTGCGCCATCTGCGGTAAAACCAAAGGCAACGGCGGCTGCATCACCCGTAAAGGTTTGGCGATCAAAGCCGGCGGTATCGGTATGCACGTCGTTAAAAACGTCAAACGCAAATTTGAAGTCAATTTGCAGAACGTCAAAATCAATGAAGGCGGAACCGTCAAAACGGTCAAAATGTGTACCGCCTGCATCCGCACCGGCAACTACGTCAAAGCGTAAGCCGCCGATTCCGGTTAGAAAAAAAATGAACGGACTGAGTTTCAAAACTCCGTCCGTTTTTTTACTTTAAGGGAGCAAAAAAAAATGTTCGGTTTGGGGGATATATCCATTACATGTGCGGTACTGGGAAGTATTGCCGCCTCACTTTTCGGAATCATTTACGGCGCCGTCCGCTGGAACAGAGGGGGTGAAGAAAAATGATTTTCGCTTCAATTTCCGGAGGAATCAACACTGTTGCCATGGGAGCGCTTTTGCTCCTTTACGTGGCGGTGATAAGCTATCTCGGTTTCCGCGGATTCAAAAAGACCAAAAACAGCAGTGACTATCTGCTGGCGGGCCGTTCAGTCAATCCCTTTGTCATGGCAATGAGCTACGGTGCGGCATTCATCAGCACGTCGGCGCTGGTCGGTTTCGGCGGTATCGCCGGTGAGTTCGGAATGGGCTTGATGTGGCTGGTGTTCATGAATATCGCCTTCGGGATCATCATCGCCTTCATCTGCTTCGGCAAACGCACGCGCAGAATAGGTTTGGTACTCGATGCAAAGACCTTCCCTGAATTTATCGGACGCAGATTCCGGAGCGACAAAATGAAATACCTTATTGCAGGAGTGATATTCTGCTTTCTGCCGCTTTACTCCAGCGTGGTGCTTATCAGCGGAGCGCGTTTTTTGCAGGAGGTTATGGGTCTGCCGTACAACACGGTATTGCTGATTTTCGCCGCCGTCGTGGCAGTTTATGTGATTTTCGGCGGATTGAAAGGTGTTATGTATGTCGATGCGCTTATCGGCACGATCATGGTCGCCGGTATGCTGACACTGCTCGTACTTTGCTATATACGTCTGGGAGGAGTGACCGAAGCGCACCAGACCCTTACCGATATGGCTCCATTGGTTGCAGAAAGATTGCCGAAGGAGTACGCTCTCGGTCACAGAGGCTGGACCGTGATGCCTGAATTCCACTCTGTATGGTGGTGGAATCTGGTCTCAAGTCTGATGCTCGGTGTCGGTATCGGCGCACTGGCTCAGCCCCAGCTGGCGGTGCGGTTCATGACGGTGAAAAGCGACCGCGAACTCAACCGTGCGGTGATGGTGGGTTCATTCTTCATCCTCTGTACCGCCGGAGCGGCGTATATGATCGGGGCGTTATCCAACGTCTTTTTCTATCACACGGATAAGGGAATCGCCGAAGGCAAGGCACTGCTGGCGATCGAAGCCGCCGGAGGAAATCCCGATTTGATAATCCCGATATTCATCCGCGAAGCCCTGCCCCAGGTGGTGCTGTATGTTTTCGCATTGACGATGCTTTCAGCGGCGATGAGTACCCTTTCAAGTCTGTTCCATGTCAGCGGCTCATCCATCGGTCATGACCTGTGCGGCAAGCTCAGCCGCAACGGAGATTCTGCGGCACTTACAAGAAGTGGAGTGTGTATCGGTATCATACTGAGTCTGATTTTCGCATTCATCCTGCCGCCGGGAATAGTGGCACGCGGAACGGCGATATTCTTCGGTGTCTGTGCGGCGGCATTTCTGCCGGCGTACACAGCGGCACTCTACTGGAAACGCGCGACAAGAGCAGGAGTCTGGAGTGCGATCATCACAGGAGCAGGAGTATCCGCCTTCGGATTGCTTTTCCTGCACCGCAAGGAATCGGCGATGCTGGGAATATGTGAAAAACTGTTCGGTTCAACTGAACTTATAAGCGCTCATCCGTGGCCGTTTGTCGACCCGTTCATCTACGCCCTGCCCGCTTCGACTCTGGCACTGGTGGTGGTAAGCCTGTTGACTGCTCCGCCTGAAAAAGAGCATATTGACAAGTGCTTTGATGCGCTGAAAAGATAAGTATCAGTAAAGAATAAATCTCAGGCTGAGTACAAAACCTGTGTGTTTTTGCAGGGGTGCTAACGCCGCCCCCTGCACCCCTGGCGCCCGCGCATGCGGGATTTTGTACTGGCAAGTGGTATGCGTGTGTTGTGGTGGTTCGACTCATGTGTCGCAAAGTTTCACCCTCTGCCGCCTTTTCTGGCGACAGGAGGGATGAAATTTGCTCCACGAGTGCCACTCTGGGGAAGAAAATCCCCAGACCCCTCGCGGCGGCGTGCAACGCTCGCCGCAACTCTTACGGCGTAATAGACCGCCGCAAAACATCAGGTTTTGCGTTCAGGATTTTTTTGGCAAAATTCTGACGTTTATCGGCTCCGTACTCATCTGTACATATCCGTACATATCCGTACATAACGCTCGTTCCGCCATGCATGGCGGCGCAAATCCCCCCAAAGCTTTGTTACAGAGGTGAATATAAGCTAATTCTGCCGTTTATTAACTCTGTACCCATCAGTATTTATCTGTATAAAATCTACAAAAAAAATCGGACAATACGCTTGTAACTGCTTGAAAAAGCAAAAACTTATGATAGATTATATTTTACAACTTATTTTCATAAAGGAAACAGTTTTATGGCAACATATAACATTTATTCAGGCATGGTCTACACCGGGATGCTTTCCGGCGATTTAATGAACGTCTATTTTGGTGGAGAGGCATACAATTTTACTGTTGATAATAAGGGAGTTTTATGCATCTATTCCAGCGGAGTCGCAAACAGTACCACCATTAACAGCGATGGCTACATTTATATTATGTCTGGCGGGACAGCAAACAATAACACGGTTAATGGCGGTGGCGACATGTATATTATGTCCGGCGGGACGGCGAACAGTACCACCGTTAATTCCGACGGCTACATGTGTATTGACTCCGGCGGAACGGCGAACTACACTACCGTTAATGGTTATTATGGCATGTACCTCAAAGGAACGGCGAACAGTACCACCGTTAATTCAGGGGGCTACATGTACATCTTATCTGGCGGAACAGCGAACTACACCACCGTTAATTCCGGAGGCTACATGAGCATCACCTCCGGCGGTACAGCGAATAACACCACCGTTAATTCCGGAGGCTACATGAGCATCACCTCCGGCGGTACAGCGAATAACACCACCGTTAATTCCGGAGGCTACATGTGCATCTCCTACGGCGGTACAGCTGCCGCAATCAAAGAAAATGGCGGTTATGTTTATGTCTACAATGGAGCAACCGTTACTTTTGCCTCAAATACAATTACCGGTATTACGTTATCTTATACCGAGATGAGTGTTCATTCAAATACGATTGCAAACAACACAACGGTTTATCACGGCGCCATGTACATCTTCGGCGGAACGGCGAACAGCACCACGGTCAGCGGTTATATGGACATCTCCGGCGGAACGGCGAACAATACTACCTTGTCCGAAGGCAGAATGTACATCTACTCCGGCGGGACCGCAAACAGTACCACTGTTAATTCCCAAGGCGCCATGATCATCTACTCCGGCGGAACGGCGAACTACACTACCGTTAATTCCGGAGGCGACATATACATTTCCTCCGGCGGGACCGCAAACAGTACCACTGTTAATTCCCAAGGCGCCATGATCATCTACTCCGGCGGAACAGCGAACAGTACTACCGTTAATTCCAGCGGCTACATGGACATCGCGTCCGGGGGGACGGCTAACAGTACCACGGTTAATTGGTATGGCAACATGCGCATCTTCTCCGGCGGTACGGCGAACAGTACTACCATTAATTCTAGGGGTTACATAGACATCTACTCCGGCGGAACAGCAACTGATATTGTTGCTGAATCAGGAGCGCGACTCGGTATAACTGTAGCCTCCGATACCTATATTCAGGGAACTTATAACGGTTCTGCATTTGAAATGAAAAATGCAACTATTAATGGATATACCATTAATTCATGGTGTGGCATGGACATCGCGTCCGGGGGGACTGCTAACAGTACCACGGTTAATTCCTGCGGCTACATGTACATCGACTCCGGCGGAACGGCGAACAGTACCACGGTTAATTCCGATGGCAGAATGTACATCTACTCCGGTGGAACGGCAACTGATATCGTTGCTCAATCCGGAGCATATCTTGAAATAACCGTTGCCTCTGACACCTATATTCAGGGAACTTATAACGGCTCTGCATTTGAAATGAAAAATGCCTACATTTCGGGGTATACTGCTAATTTCGGAGGCCGCATGTACATCTGTTCCGGCGGAACAGCAAACAACAACACGGTTAACGCTATCAGCGACATGTACATCTACTCCGGCGGAACAGCTAACAACAACACCATTAATCCTATGGGCTACATGTATATCTCCTCCGGCGGGACGGCGAACAATACTACCATTAATGCTAATGGCAAAATGAAGATTTCCTCCGGCGGAACAGCTAACAACAACACGGTTAATTACGCCGGAGAAATAGGCATTTCTTGCGGTGGGACTGCGAACTACACTACCGTTAATGGTTATTATGCCAGCATGTACCTCGAAGGAACGGCGAACTACACTACCGTTAATTCCCAAGGCGCCATGATCATCTACTCCGGCGGAACAGCGAACTACACCACTATAAATCAAGGCACGTTTGACATCGGTGGTTATTATGGAGGTGGAGCAGCAAGCAACACCAATGTTAATTACGGCGGCGAAATGTACCTCTCCTCCGGTAGTGTTCATCATGGTTCATTGCAGATTGCCGGCGGGGCAATTGTTTCAGCATACAGCGGCTCTGTGATTGATTTCACTGTCGCTGACCGCAAAGCCTCCGGCGGTTATCTCATCAACGATTTGTCTCTTATTCAAGGCGCTCCGACTTACACTATCACAGTGGATAACGATCCGACTAATGGAACTTACAAACTTGCTCAGGGCGCAGACAATTTAACCGGAACACTCACCATCGGTAACGGCACGGTCGATTACGGAACAATTACCGTTAATGGTGCAGACTTTGTTCATAATGGAGTAACCTACTCGCTTGATCAAGTCAGCGGCAATCTGACTCTGACCATAACCGGGGGAAAAGAACCGGATCCCGTTGACGGCGACCTTGACGGAAACGGATTTGCCGATGTTATTCTGGTTCACACCAAACAGGGATATTCTGGCGCATGGTTGACTACTGGCGATAATAAAGTCATCAAATGGGGCAACCTCGGCAATGTCAATGACAAAGTCGAACTTGTCGGTATGGGGAATGTCAAAGGTACTTCTACCAATGGTTCTGATATCATCATGAAAATCGGTACTACCGTTGCCGCATGGGTTACCGATAGCGGCAAAGTCAAGAGCTACAAAGAGCTTTACACCCTCAAATCCAATATGAATATGCTCGGCATTGCCGATTTTGACGGTGACGGTGTAACTGATTATCTCTTGCGTTCAACTGCCGGAGACCTCGGCTATGTCACCGGAGATGACAACAAGTGGCACTATATCAAAGGTCTGGGCAAAGAGTGGAAAATTGCCGCTGTCGGCGACCTTGACGGCAACGGCACAGATGATGTGATCGTCCGTCACGATGCGGGCTTTACTGGTGCGTATATGATTGATACCAATGGTAAAATCACATGGTCAAATCTCGATACCCTCAAAAGCAATATGACTATTGTCGGAACTGGCGACTTCAACGGTGACGGTGTGGATGACGTTCTTCTTCAGAATAAATCCAACGGCTGGGTCGGAGCATGGCTCGTTGAAGAGGGTTCAGTTGACAGCTTCATCGGTATCTGTAAAAACAAAAACGAGATCGAACAGATCGCGGACTTCAACGGTGACGGAATCGACGATATCCGTATCCGCACGGAAAAAGGCGATATCGGTGTGCTTTATGTAAACGGTGAAGACAACACCACATGGAAATATTTCCAGAGTGTCGGCAAAGAGTGGGATACCTCCTTTGCTCTTATCTCCTGAACAGGCAGGGAGTTAATACGGATGAGTACGGATGAATACGGATAATTACGGAGCAAATCCTGCCGTTTATTGGCTCCGTACCCATCTGTACATATCCGTACATATCCGTACATAACGATAGTTCCGCCATGTATGGCGGAGCTTAAATGAAAAATCCGGGCAGCTGCAATGAATTTCTTGCAGCAGCCCATTTTGTGTAAAATAATTCAAATATATTACTTACCGAAAGAGATTTTTTCTTTCACAGAGTATTTTTCCCCGGCTTTGAGAGTCACCGGCAAATAGAGTGCTTCTGCGGTATGACTTATCTGATTCCGCCAGAAATACAATCCTGCGGCACCGGAAAAATCGAAGATGTAACGGTTCGTTCCGGCTTTGAGCGTGAAGCAGGGTTCTCCGGCAAGCTCCTTTGCCCCGTTTGCGGCATACCAGTTGAGGGAAGTTCCTTTTTTAAGGTAAACTCCCGGATAGAGTATCTGACTGCCGAGTTTGACTTCCATTGCGGTTCCGGCTTTCCATGTGCTGAATGGCAGATGTTTGATCCGGAATTCCAGAGGCATATCTTTTGCGGTCGGATTGGTGAATGTATCGGTAATTGTTATCGAGCCGTCAATGCCGAGAACGATACGTTTTTCCATCACCAGTCCGGCAAGCGGATTACCTGAACCACCGGCATTGGTATCGGCTTTAACGGCAGATTTCAGGGTGATCGCAACTTCCGCTCCGTTGATATCTATTTTTTCGATGGAGTATTCCCGCTTTTCACTCTGTGCCGGATCATAGAAAATCACTTCACCGAGAGTGCCTGACGGTCTGCCGGTAGGAATATTTTCTCCGACAGACCACTCCTCGATCCTGCCGTTATTGCCGGGATTGACAGTGATATAATTTTCACCGTGAACGAGCGTGAGCATCACATGTTTTTTGAATATCCGCCACTGTGCTGCCGCATTGCCGCGGCTGACAATACCGGTCGGAATATTTTTACCCGTTTCAGCGGCTTTTTTACCGGCGTCCCGGAGTTCGTTTTGGGAAACCGCCGGAAACGGCTCCTGCTTACCACCGATCCGGATAACGGCACAGCCGCCTGCCGGAATTTCCACCGCAAAGCCGCTGCGGATATTTTCCGTTGTCAAATCAGGATAATTTTTCTGATTTATCAGGTCGGCAGCAGTCGTTTTACCTTCCTGATAACCGGGAATGGCGATTTCGCAGACCGCTTTATCATCGGCGTAATTCAGAATGGAAAGCAAATAAACGCCGTTTTTACGGTGAAGATGAGTTTTCACCTGACTGTTCAAATCGGGATATTCAGTTATTTTGAGATTGCCTTTTTCATCAACGATTTTGAGTTTTGCGGTATTCAACACCCGGCATTTGACTTCGGCGGAAAGATCATCGCCGTAATAAATATCTTCCACCCCGGCGAGGATATCACAGGTTTTGGCAAACATGGTCATATATCTGCCGTCAAGTGTATCTGTGGGGTAGATCATCAGCCCCTTGGCATTGAGGGCAAGTGCGGCAACGATATTCTGCTGAACTTTTTCCGGAGTGTAACGGACAAAAAATCTCTCATATTCTTCAGAAGGGTCGATCCACGGGAAACTTTCAGCCGTTGTCAGCGTCTTTACTGCATAGTTAAGATGATTATAGAAGGTCAAACCGGTGCTGTAAATCATAAAACTGTAAAAATCAGTTTTCTTTTCCATCGCTCCGGCATCGACGGCATCCCAGGTGTTGACCACATCTTTCGAGGGGCGCAGTTCGGTAGAGCAGAAAGAGAACTTCATATCCGGAAAATGTTTTTTCACCCCATCGGCGATTCTGGTCATAATGATTTTATTCTGATGGATCTTATAAAGCTGCCAGCTTCTGTGCAACGGTTTTCCCTGCCGGATATCTTTGCCGGCGGGAACGTTTTTCAATTTGGCAAAACTTGCAAAATCTTTCATACATTCCTGACAGGTTCCGCCGGCGGCAATCGGCTCATAGTCGATCACAAAACTGTTGATGCCGGGTGAATATTTTTTACTTTTTTCGATCGCCCGGCGTAAATAGTCGCCGTAAAACAATCCTTCGGGATCTTTCATCAGATATTGCGGGCAGATCGCTCCGGGATTGACCCTGCCTTTTGCATCGTGATACAGCGGTACCCCGGGGCGGGTTACTTTATTTGCAACATAAAATCCCAGATCATCCGTTCCGGAATTCTGCAATATCATGGTCGAGTGATCCCCGGCATGGGAATAGAAGAAAAATTCTGCATATTCATTGAGCAGATTTCGGCTGTTTTCAGGATAGTTATACTGCTCCCAGCCCCAGGACATGAATTGTCTTCCGGAAAAAGATTTCCACATTTCCAACTGTCTTTTGAGCAGCGAGTCATCAGGATTTCCGGCACTGGGAAGTTCTTTTATGCTGAAACGGAATTTTTTCAGCGCCTTGCGCTCAGCGGAAATTTCAGGCAAAACAGATAAATAAACAGAGCGTTCACACAATTTTTCCCCGTTCACATTAAAGTAAAGAGGCATTTTCCAACTTTTTCCGACACTCTCTCTGTCCGCTTCGATATAAAGGTCAAATCCGCTCCGCCAGACGTAGCTTTTCGGCGAAACATTGATCTTATTATAGGGAATATCGAGCGTATAACGGGTGATTTCCCCGTCGTTTCCGGAAATTTTTTCTGCGGTAAAGGGAATATTCACCTGAGGAACCAATTTGGTATTGGCACGGACAAGCGAGATATAAGAGGGCAGTTCAAAGACAAATTTCGCCTGATTTTTCTGCAATTTCCACGCTTCGCCCTTGAATTTGACGATTATCCGATACGGGTAATTCGCGGTCACAGGATAATTGCCCCGCTGAAAATCCGCAGGGAAAAGGTGCATTTCAGTTACACCTTTTGCCCACAGCGCCGTGCTGCAAAGCGCAAGTATCAACACAAGAAATAATTTTTTCATCATCGGCAAACCTTATTTGATACGCTCTTTGAGTTTGAGGAAATTTTCCTGCATATCAGCGGCAACACTGTCACTTTTTACAGGGATTATATAGGCGGACAAGGTATATTTTTCCCCTTTTTTCAATTCTTTGCCCATGCGGTACATAAATTCGACAGTCCAGTAACATTTGGAGGTCGTGGCATAGAGCAGGTTTTTGGGGAGCATATTCCAGCTTTTCATATCCCCTGCCATGATCATCACCGCATCTTTTACCGTATCGCCGGAAAAAGATATACAGGGGAAATCATTGCTCCGTTGGATTCCGAACCACTCCGACTTATTTACCGGACGGAATTGGATAACTCCGTTTTTGAAATATCCGGTACGGGTGTAGAGATTATTCTGAGGCATCCGGAAACTCAAATAGACCCGGTCAGGTTGAAAATCTCTGGTCACTTCGATATCGTAGGTGAGTTTGAAGCCGGGGAAATCACCGGTTTCGATAGTTCTCACCACATCCATATTACGCCACTGGTATTTTACTTTCCACACAGTTTTGCCGTCTTTGGCTTCAGCAAGCAATTCGGTGCATTTGCCCGCCGGAGTATTCTTTTCATTACAGGGATTTTTCACCCCCTTTTCGTAAACAGTCAATCCGGCAAAATACATATACGGCTTATGCTTGTACTGAAATGAACTGATGCTGTAACTGCCTTTTGCCGGAGCAGTTATCAATAAGTCATAACCACTGTAAACGGCGGTGTAGTTACCCTTTTTGTCAAATTTGTAAATATTGCCCTGGGCAAACATTGTTGCGGGGATAAGCGCGGCGAGAAAAATTTTTCTGAATCCTGTCATGATGTATTTTCCTTGATTTATAATAGTTTTCTGTTATTGCCACGGATAAACTGCCGGAGTACCGTTCCAGTTGACATCGGCGACGGCGCGTCTCATAATCGCATGACCGTCACCGAAAGCAAGTCCGCAACTGTTATTGTGGCGGGCATGCAGGTCGAGTGTCGGACTGGTGAAATCCACCAGCCGCAAACCGTAGCTCTTGTTGCTTTTGATAAATCCGCCGGAAATGTATTCATCGGCATTGAGCAGTGACCAGAAAAGCATTCCGGAACGGGTGCTTGCAACTTTGCCGTCAGCGAAAACAGTCAGACGGCTCAGATGGGAGAATTGACCGCGTTTGGGAATCTGATAACCGCTGTTGGTAACATCGTAACTGTTGCCGAGCAGAGTGTTGTAACGGTAGTTGGATGCCTGCCAGGTCTTGTTCCCATTGTCATAAAAAGATTTCAGTTCAGCTTCAGACGGACACTGTGCCACCTGATAGCTGTTGATATATTGCAAAGTAGGACCGACAATATTTATCCAGATGGTATTTCTGTAATTGGCAGTAATAAAATAATCTTCGTAATCATCCGCATAAGAGCTGTTGGCAGTTCCCAACTGTTTGAGATTGTTGATACAGGCGGCACTTCTGCCCCTTTCACGGGCAGAGTTCAGCGCCGGAAGCAATATCGCTGCCAGAATGGCAATTATCGCAATAACTACAAGCAATTCGATGAGGGTAAAACGGGATTTCCGGACATTCTGCAAACAATGGTGAATTTTACGGTCGCAAATCATCATACAGCACCTCCTATGGTAATTGTTTTTTGTGGAAAAGTTTTCCCGGTGCTATAAATATAGCCCGGAAGAATTGTTTTTTCCACTTTATTCAGAGGAAATGCTTTGAAACATTTTAAACAAAATTCTAAACACTTTTTCTTTCTTTGAAGATATAAGGAACTGTGATTTGCTGTTTGCATGCCTGCTTGCGGATACGTTGCATAAGGGTTTCCACAGCGCGAAAAGCGAGCATTTGAAAATTCTGACAAATCGTTGTCAGCGGCGGAGAGGAGAAAGCGGAATAGGGCGACATTTCCAGAGAGATGAGCGACATTTCACCGGGAATATCAATGCCCGCCTCATGCAGATAATGCAGCATGGCAAAACCGTATGTTTCACAGGCGACAAATACAGCTTCAGGGTGACGTGATATGACAGTTCCGGCAATTTTTTCCAAAGAATTATCTACGGTATGTTCTTCGTGAAAACACTCAGTCAGTTGATGTCCCCGGCAAAAAGAGTGGAACGCCTCCACTCTTTCACAGGCAGCTTGATTTTTTTTCAACGGAGTTGATATCAGGGCGATTTTCCGTTTACCTTTGGAAACAAGGTACTCCATCGCCATATTTATTCCCTGTTTTTCATCGCTGCAAACCTGATAAATACCTTCCCGGAAATTAGGGACGGCATTCAGCACGACCAGCGGCAGACTGTGTTCCGTAGGCCAGAATTTTTCCAGACCGGATTCCCAGATGGTTGAGATCACTCCGGAACAGCTGTGTTCATGAAGTGAATTTATGTTGCTGCCGAGAATGATTTCAAAACCGATGCCCCGGGAATTCAATTCATCGGAAAGTGCATTCAGAATCTGACAGGTGTAGCCTTCGAGATTGGAAGACGAAACAACGATAGCCACATGCTTTGCGTGATGTTCCGGCAGCTGATAGTTGCGTTTCATTGCCAGAGTGACCACTTTTCTGCGGACACCCTGAGTCACATTTGGGTGATTATTCAAGGCACGCATGACCGTTGCGGGGGCAATTCCCAGTTCCGCAGCAAGAGAACGCAGAGTGACTTTTGCTTTTTTCGCCGTTTTCTCAGTCATTCGATATTTATCCTGACAATGTTGCAAATCCTGTAAAACATGTATATCTGCCGATAAAGACGCGCGTCTTTACGATACAACAGAATATACCACAAAAGATATGTTTTGTCAAGAAAAACGATGCGTTTTGCCGGCAATCAATTTGCAAATCCGTATATTTCCTGCGGGATTGCCGATACACAACAGCAAGCAAAAAGTTTACTCCAGCACAAAAGTGAATTCACTGAGGGCATCATGTTTCCATGCAAGATGGCGCGTTGAGGGTGAAAGAGCAAAAAACGGAGAAAAAGTACGTGCTTTGACCGTCTTTCTGTCGGGCATGAATTCCAGAAGTCTCAGCCAGCCGTCACCGCCGTTGCCGTGCCATCCGCCGCCGATAGCCTGAGTATTGAACGCCATCTGGGCGACGGATTTGCCTGCGGAGTTTTTGTCCATGGAAAAGGAGATCCCCCCTTCCCATTTATCCGGAATGGCAATGTGTCCGCAGACGACCATGCGGATATTTGAAGAAGGATAAACGAGCTTCTGAAAAATTGCTTCGCCGGTATTGCCGCCCTGTTTGTTGAGTCCGTAATTTTCTTTTTCGATGCGCTTGCCGTTCCGATCAAGATAAGAGTGAGTCAGCACGATTCCGAAATGATCTTTGAAACGGGGTTCGGCAGCGAGTTTTTTCGCCCACTCAAGATTCTTGTCCGTGGGAGCAAATTGCAGAGAGATTACGAGAAATTTGCGGTTGTCCGGATGCGGAGCGGTAAATTCATAAGCGGCATTTTCCAAAGTGGCAATACCGAAAGCATTCCAATCGCAGGCGATAAGCTGACGGCGGGTGAGCGGATTGCGGTCAGTG
Organism: Lentisphaerota bacterium; assembly: GCA_015061615.1. GTDB lineage: Bacteria > Verrucomicrobiota > Lentisphaeria > Victivallales > Victivallaceae > UBA1784. Next base: position 1,080 of record SUWE01000025.1, on the reverse strand, counting down.
GGGAAAAAGGTGCTGAAGTATGAACGGCGGTTCTCTGCGGAGTGATATCCGTGATCGTGATTGCCGGTGCAGAGGATATAAGAAGTCTTACCGTCGAGACGTTCAGCAGCACGGGAAAAGGCTTTCCACTGTTCGGAACTGATAAGCTGGTCATATTCGGGCCAGACACGCGCAAGATCGTTGCGGTTGGTGAGGTCTCCGGTAAAAAGCACCTGACGTATCTTCATGTGATCGAGATTTTCGACGATCCATGCGTTCATGATTTCAAGAATTCCGTGGTTGCGGGGGAGTTTGATATATCCCTGAACATCGGGAACTACGACCATCGTCCAGGAGTCGGGATTGCTCAAAGCGGGCGGAGTGTAAGAATCTTTCTCAGCGGCAAAAGATACCGCAGAAAAAGCGGCAGATATAAACAAAACGGCGGCAAAGATTTTTTTGAACATAGGGAAACCTCTCTGAATAAATTTAACAGTTGAAGATAAATATACTCCACGATTCGGGAAAAAACAATGCAAAACTGTTATCAAAGAAAAAATTTTTCAAATATATTCCCAGATTCAGTGTGCAGCAGAATTTTTATTATCTGTATCCTGCAGTCTATGCACTGAAGGCAAAAAACAACTTTGAGAGACAAAAAAAACATAATTTTTCACAAAAAAGATTGAAAAAAAAACATAATGTATTATATTATAGAGTGTAAAATAATGTTAAAATTCAGGGGGTGTTCCGGATTCGACCGGCGCTGGACTTGGGTTGATTGCATGCCGAGGATGACCGTTGGCCTCGTAAATCACCGGTTAAAACAATAACTGCGAACGAAGAGTTTGCTCTGGCGGCATAATCCCGCCACGTCGCTGTGCCTGATTGGGTACTAAGGTATAAGCGGCGCGTGTTAATACCCTGGCTGAGAGTTCCGGTATTCGGATTTTCGGCGAGATCAAAGAATACCTGTTCTGAGGGATTGCCTGTCCATTGGCGAAACTGAGGACGAAAAACATTTGAAGATGGAACAAGCATGTAGAGATCTTCACAGCTCCCCGTTGGGACGCGGGTTCAACTCCCGCCACCTCCACCAGA
>SUWE01000001.1 GCA_015061615.1 Lentisphaerota bacterium | reverse complement strand
CATGTAAACCGGCATCAAAAGAAGATGAACAAAAATCTTGGTGGGAGCAATCACCCCGCCGCGAAGAACGTGAACCAGCCCCCTGCGTCCTTTTTTGAAGGGCAGACCGAAGGTCAACTCCAGAAATCCCCACGGCAGATAAAGCATTTCAAAGGCGGCCTTCCCGACTTTAAAAAATCCTTTACCGGTATTTACAATGCCTCGGATAACATACGGCTTGGCGGCATCTGCCAATTTAAGAGCGATCGGAGCAAGAATAGCTATTGTCACCGGATCGATTGCTTTTGCTTTCGGAGGTGGAAATGCCAACATTGAACAGCATACTGCTAAAATCACAAGTATTGAATTTTTCATATTTGAACTCCTGTAAATCTATCGTAAACTTATATACTATATCACACTGCAAGCAAAATTTCAATCAATACGGAGTGAAATTTCTTCAATCATTTTTTCCGAAGCGGCAGGTTTTGCCAATTTACGCATGCATTCCCCCATCTGCCGGAATTTATCCGGTTCTGCAAGATAATCAGCAATGATTTTTTCTGCACACTCCACGCTCAAAGAACTGTTTTTCACAAGATACGCGGCACCGGCAGATTCAAAATAACGCGCATTATCCATCTGATGATCTTCTGCGGCATAAGGATAAGGCACAAGAACCGACGCCTTGCCAAACAATGCAAGTTCCGCAGCGGTACTGCCGCCGGAACGGCTGAAAACGAGATCGGCTGCCGCCATCACTTCTGCCATTTTTCCGGTAGTTTCCACAAGTTTCACCGGAAACGGAACATTTTTATATGCCTTCACCGTATCAGCAAGTTTTCCTTTACCCGTAAGATGAATAACTTGAAAACCTGATCCATTTTTTTTGAATGCCGCTGGCAATACTTCATTGAAAACAGCAGCCCCCTGACTGCCGCCGGTAACAAGAAAAATCGGTTTATCAGGAGAAAAATCAGTACCGAACTCCCGATTCAACGCTTCAACAGCAGCAACCTTATCCATGTTGGCAAAGTCCAGCAACTCCGGACGCAACGGCATGCCTACTGCCTCAACAGGACAACGGCATGCAACAGCATTGACCGGCGGGAAAGCTGTTCCGGCAAATTTTGACCAGCGGCTGAAAAAACGGTTTGCTTTACCGATCCGGGAATTGCCATCATGAATAAACAACGGGATACGGCAATGTCTTGCAGCAAGCATAATGGGTAATGCCGCAAAAGAGCCCATCCCCAAAAGGGCTTGCGGAGCAAAACGTTTCAATTCTTTTTTGGTCTCCCTGTATCCGCCGACAAATCCGGAAATAAAACGAAACGGATGTTTGCTGTAATGAGGCATCGGGGGCAACGCGATCGCTTTTATACCAAATTGAGCGGCAGTTTCCCGCTGGGATTCTGCATGAACTCCGGAAAGCAGAAGAAGAACTTTCCCTCCCTGAGCCTGAAAAGTACGGGCAATGCTCAAGCCCGGAAAAAAATGTCCTCCGGTACCGCCGCAACTGACAGCCAATTTAACTAACTTCATTCTGAAACCTCATCTCTGGAAAAATCAAGTCTGATCCATCTTTTAAGCTGCTGCTGAAATCTTCCGGCATAATCAGGAATCCATGCATCAAGTGCGATTGAAACGAGAAATCCGGTCGCAATAAGAGAACAAACCATATTGCTGCCGCCGTAACTGATAAATGGAGCAGGCATTCCTTTGGTAGGAAACATTCCGGAAACAACACCGAGGTTGATGATAGCCTGAAGTAATACGCCAAGAGTAAGAGCGCACCCCAAAAGCATTCCGGTACGGTTTCTGGCATTCATCGCAATGCGGAAACCGAAAAATCCCCACAAAATATAGAACAGAATAACCGACATTACGCCGAGATATCCCAATTCCTCACCGATGATCGCAATAATAAAGTCAGTATGTGCTTCCGGCAGATAACTTGCTTTCAAACGGCTGTCAGTCAAGCCAAGCCCCTGCCATGAACCGGAACCGAGAGCGAGGAGGGAGTTCCACAGCTGGTACCCTCCGGCACGCTGATTGATCTCAGGATTGAGAAAAATCGTCATACGCCCCCAGCGCATCGGATCGAAATATTTGATATAAGTCACAAGAAGCGGCAAAATCGACATGGGAATAAGAAAATAACGCCACTTGAGATTTCCTGCCCACATGGTAAAGAATGCCATTGATGCAACCAAAACCGAGGTCCCCATATCATCGCCCCACAAAATCAGGACAACTATCGCACCGACACCGGCGCCGACACCCCATATTCCCTGTTTCAGTCTGCCGATATCATTAAAGGTACGGACATATTCCGAACAATAATGAGCCACAAAAAGAGCGACTGCGATCTTCGCCAGTTCCGAAGGTTGAAAACGAAAACTGCCGACGATGATCCAACGGTGCGCACCATTGATTTCCCGGCAGAATCTTGCCCATATCAAAAGCAGAGCACACGCTCCGATCCATAACAGACTCTTTTTGCAAAAGAAACGGTAGCCGCCGAGGACGGCGGCAAAACCGACAAAAGCTCCGACGATCGTCCACATCAACTGATTTTTGAAAAAAGCAGCTGATGCGGCAACGTTGTTACTGCTTGCAGAGTAAAGCATCGTCAATCCGAATGCGGCAAGGATCATCGTCATCAGCAGCAATCCGCCCGCCATTCTCAAGGTATTCGGCCGGGATTCAAGAGTATCAGGCAGCTCGTCCTGATAATATTGATTGAACTGTGTCACAACGCCACCACTTGACCGGAAAAGATTTTCTTCAGTCCGGACTCTTTCACCAATGCAACTGCATCAGCATCGTCCAATACGCAGCGCGGAGAAAGTTCGATAACAGCATCAACCTTTCCGTCGGCAGTATAAGGGATTTCCACACCGGCAAGAACAAGCCGGCGTGCATTGCGTGCAGTAAGCATTTCACGGCAGCTTTCAGCGGAGTCAACACCGGTAGCATTCTTCGTAGGAGCAAAGACTTCTGCCCGGTCTCCCTCAAGGATCATAACCTTTTCTGCCAGCGGAAGAGCATCAAAGATGAATGATTCAAGTTTGACACCGTTGGGGGAATCAGGAGTAACCAAAGTACCGTTCTCATCCAGTGAAGCAATTTTTTTATCCGCACGGTGCCAGGGCAGCTGAAGAGTTCCGCCGGAAGTGAGTTTTTCAACAAAACTTCTGGAAAGGACATGGATAGCCGGACTGCCGGCAACGAATGCAAGAGATCCGTCGGCGTTGCGTTTCACAGCAAGTTCATCAGGCAGGTCACTGTACTCGATTATCATGGTTCTGCCGCCGGAAACACAGAAGTTGCCAAGTTTTTCATAAGGATTGGTCTTGCTGAGCATGATTGCACTCATTTCAGAATTTTCCAAATAATGAAGTCCGATAAAACGCGGATCCACAACCGGAACAAGCGGGTTATCCACCTGGAAGTAGGATATATATTCACAGCCGTCTGCAATCATTTTATCCAGCGCACCGGATTTACGCAGAGCAAGCAAAGTTCCGCCATGACCGTCAGGAGAAAGAGCAAGAGATGACTTGCTGCTCAAAAGCAATTTGCCATCAAGACCGAAAGCCGGCATAGTTCCCTGAGTAAAGAAAAACACATTTTCCTCTTTCAAACCGAAAAAGTTCTCCGCACGGAAATAATTTTCGGTAGCTTCACGGTTGATGGGACTGGTCATGATATACCAGTTCACCGGAGCGCCGTATTTTTCCGAAGCCCTGGCAATAGATTGGGCAAAATAACTGAACAGAGTACGGTTGGAAACCGGACCGATCGGATAAGTTCCTTTCGGACCGTCAAAACCGAGACGTGTCCCCTGCCCTCCGGCAACGGTAAGACAGCAAACTTTGCCCGCCTTCAAAAGCTCAACACCTTTTGCATCGGCGGCAGAATAAAGTTCTTCTGTTGCAGCATCAGCCGGTTTAAGCGGATAAAATTTTGCTGGAGTCAAATCATCGGGAATGGAAATTTCCGGACGATTAAGCACATATTTTTCTGCAAGTTCCGGAATCTGTCCCCAATTCACCGCGGCAAGCTGATTGCAGAAACTGTCAAGTTCCTCAGCAGATAATCCGGGGATATAACGCAACAGATGCTCCTGTCCGGCATCAATGATGGACTTTTCCAATTCACAATTCATAAAAACCTCTCTGTTTTGTATTGAAAAGACAAAAAAAATTACCTTTCAGGTAATATACTACTGACAACAAAAAATTCCACACCGTAATCAAAAAATTTTGAAAAATTTTTCCCTTTCAGAAAATTTTCGGTATTATTCATCCGTTATTTGGTTGTGCGCACACTACTGAACAATGCAACAAACTTGTGAGGAAAAGAAAATGGAAGAAAAAGATGTTCAAGTAAAGGAAGAATCTCTCCCCCCGAATGCACAAACGGAAGAAAACAAGTGCAAATGCAGCAAAAAAATTTCCGGCGATCTGCGTACCTTTATCATATCACTGCTGACCGCAGTCATCGTAGTATTGGCATACCATGGAACTTTGATGGCAATACGGTGTGCAAAAAAAGATTGCCGCCCGCAGAAAAAGATTTGCGTTATGCAGATTAAATCCTGTCCGATGCGGAATGTTCCGCAAAGAATGGAGAGAGGAAACTTTCATCACCATCAGCACATGCGCAGAAAAATGGTAAAGTGTCCGAATTGCGCAAAGGAAGAATTTCACTCCAGAAAATTCAGAAAGGGTCGGGAGTTTAAGAAAATGTCTCCGGAAGCAGGCAAATCTGTTGAAGAAAAGAAAACAGAACAGCAGAAATAAGTTCAGAACAAAACGGAAATCCCCGGAATTGCAGAAGTAATTCCGGGGTGTTTTGTTGCTGTTCAGCTCAAAATATCGCAACGGGAATTTTCAAGAGTTTTTGAGAACTTTTGAAATTGCCTCAAATGTTTGTTTATGTGTTTCATAAGTTCCTGCTTGGGGGTCACAAATTACCAACAGTTTTCGGCAATATTAAAAAAACAATGCCGTATATATGTAAAAAATCAATTATTCCGCCGGTTTCAGTTTGATATATTTATTTCCCTGATATATATTATTGTAGTGATACGTTTTTTACAAAACCCTGGAGGGGGGAACGAGGATATATGAGGCGAAAAGATTTTATACAGCAATTTCAAACGATGATTCAGGATTCCGGCATCAAGCAAGCCGTCATTGCCCAGGCAGTCGGATTATCTTCTGCCTCACTTTCTCAATTCGGTCATGCGATGGCTCTGCCTAAACTGAGTCAATTTACTTCGATTCTTGATCTCCTTGATATTACTGATGAACAACGTCAGTATATGATCGACGAACTGATAAAACTGCGAAGCAGATATGGTCTTGGCGAGAATGATGAATTTATTCCGGAGGAGATGGAAGATTTCGATGAGGATGATGACTACCCGGATGACGATGACGAAGAAGATATTCCGTTTGTGTTATTTGATTCAGATGATACAGAAATGGACGATGATGAGAACTCTTACTTTGACGACTCCGTTGAAGAAGAAGACTTCACCAGCTTTTCTCAAGTAAAAAATTTTGAACAGGATTACTCTGCGATTGGGGACGAAGAAGAAGAAGAAGATCCGTCAGTATCCTTCTCTGAACCGACAGATGCCATACCGGTCATAGATATTGAAGATTTGAGAGGCTATAGAAAAATCGACTCGCTTCAGAACTACGCTTGTGAAGTATGTGAAGATGTATCATTCAGAGATTATGGAGCGATACCTTCCCCGGTAATTGTTATGGCGATGGGCAGTCAGATCGGCTCCTGCTACAATGGAATGATCCAATTACTGATCTCTGATGAAATTCCCCGGAAGTCATCAATGATGCATTTGGCTCTTGACAAAGATGGTGAATTTTATCTCCTTGCCGATAGTGTATTTGCACAAGCAAATGGCTTGGATAGTTTGGTAAGCAAAGATAAAATTCCGGAAAATGAAAAGAAATTCAAATGGATATTCCCTATTGTGGAATTTTCAATTCTTCCGTTGACAAAAGAAATACTTAACAGAAAATATGAGGAAAAATAAATGAGGTGGTGTTGCGGTGTATTTTGCGGCTTCCTGCTGGCTCTTGCCATCGGAATTGCAATATTCTACTTCTGTTACCTGAAGGAAAATCCTGATGTCGCAGCAGAGGGAATGGGTAAAGTAGAGGAACAATGGCAAAAAACAAAAGATGGCGGAGACAAAGTAATCGAAACGATAAAACCGCTGCTCCCTGAAAGCAACAACAATCAAAATGGAGAAAAACCGGTTCAAGGCGCCGCCGCAGTCACCGGTGATTAATTTGCGATATGAATATATGGCTTATTGTTTTTATTCTTGCCGCCCTTCAGGGTGTCACTGAATTTTTGCCGGTCAGCTCATCCGGTCATCTGGCTTTGCTCAGTAATATATCCGGCTTGCCGGAAGAATCAGGAGCAGCGATGAGCATAGTCCTTCATGGCGGCTCACTTCTGGCTATTGCGGTATTTTATTTCAAAACCCTGCTGGGATTTTTGAAAAAAGATCAACTTCATTTGCTGACAATGGTTGTGATTGCAACGATTCCGGCGGCGGTCGCCGGTTTATTGCTGAAAAAAAGCGGCTTGATCGATTTGTTGTTCGGCGATATGCTCTCTCTGGCAATGGGGTTTCTTATTACCGCCTCAGTATTGCGTCTGACCGGCAAAGAAAAACTCCGTGCCAAAAGTGAAACAGACCTCAAAGAAATTTCTCTGCGTCAGGCAATCACAGTCGGACTGGCACAGGCAGTGGCGATCATCCCCGGAATCTCTCGTTCCGGCAGTACGATTGCAGCCGGGATCCTTTCCGGTATAAAATTTGAAGCGGCAGCGACATTTTCCTTTCTGCTGGCACTGCCGGTAATTGCCGGAGCATTGCTTTTAGAGATGCTCGATATGTTCAAAACCGGATTTCAGATTGCACCTTTTACACTTCCGCAGTTGATTACCGCATTTGCGGTATCAGCATTTTGCAGTTTTGCATCGCTGATTTTGCTGGTAAAAATCATCCGCAAAAAGAAATTATCCTTCTTTTCATGGTATCTTTTCCTGCTTGGAGCAGGAATAATGATATGGCAAATAATCTCAATAAATAAAGGTTGAGTTTCCTATGAAAAAATTGTTTTTTATCGGAGCCGGAAAAATGGCTACCGCAATCGCCGGAGGGATAACTGCTTCCGGAAAATTTCAAGCATCAGAACTTGGTGCCTGCGATCCGGATATCCGGGCAGCTGCGGCATTTGAAGAAGCAACAGGAATAAAGGTTTACTCTTCCGGAGAAGGAATCAAAGAAAGTTCCGCCCTTTTGCTTGCAGTAAAACCGCAGGTCATACACTCCCTTGCCGCGCAAAAAGATTTGATGAAGGACAAGCTCATCATCTCCATTGCCGCAGGAATAAGCATTGCACAGCTGGCGGAAATCACCGGCAGTAACCGGATCATACGGGTAATGCCCAACACCCCTGCCCTCGTCGGCAAAGGTGCCTCCGGATACTCATGCAGTGAAATGATTTCTCCGGAAGAAGAAAATTTTGCGAAAGAAATTCTTTCGGCTGTTGGCGTGGCATTCAAATTTGCCGAATCATCCCTTGATGCAGTCACCGCGCTTTCAGGCAGCGGTCCGGCGTATGTTTTTGAATTTATTCAGGCATTGGCTGACGGCGGTGTTGCAGAAGGACTGCCTCGTGATACGGCGCAGATACTTGCGGCTCAAACCCTGATCGGCGCGGCAGAAATGGTGTTGAAAACCCAGGAACATCCATGCAGTCTGAAAGATAAAGTCACCAGCCCGGCAGGAACGACCAGCCGTGCGCTTGAAGTGCTTGCCGACCGTGGATTTGCCGGAACTGTAATCAAAGCGGTCCGCGCTGCTGCGGAACGCTCCAGAGAATTGGGAACAAAAACAAAATGAAAAATCTTCCGATACCCGACAGCTCACTTTCAGTAGTGATGCCCGTTTATAATGAAGAAGCAACGATCTGCAAAATCGTACAAATGGTGCTTGACCGCCCGGAAGTGGGGGAATTGCTCATCATTGACGATGCCTCTAAAGATAACAGCTGGCAGGAGTTGCAGAAATTCAAAGACGATCCGAGGGTAAAACTGCTTCAGCAGGAAAAAAATCACGGAAAAGGCGCCGCAATAATCAGAGGATTTGCAGAAGCATCCAAAGATTATGTGATCGTGCAGGATGCTGATTTTGAATATACGCCTGAAGATTACCCCCTTGTTATCCAACCGCTGGTCAACGGCAGAGCTGAAGCGGTTTACGGAGCAAGATTCATGAATTCCCCCGGTCAGGTGAGATACTTCCGTCACGAGATGGGTAACAAATTTCTGACTTTCCTTTCCAATCTTTTTTCAGATATTCATCTGTCTGATATGGAAACATGTTACAAAGCATTCCGCAGGGAAGTCATTCAGAATCTCAAACTCACCAGTGAAAGATTCGGTATCGAAGTTGAATTGACGGCAAAGCTCGCCCGTTCCCGCAAACTCCGCATCTGGGAAGTTCCGATATCTTATAATCCCCGGCGTTATGACGAAGGTAAAAAAATCGGTTGGAAAGATGGTTTCGCCGCCTTGTGGCACATAATCCGCTTCAACTGCTTCAACTCGGACAGTAAAAGTTTTCACCGTCCCTGGGAAGAAGTCCTGAAAAAAGCGGATAAAAACCTTGATTAATCGACAAAATTGAGCTATTTTATAGAAATGACATTTTTCAACCCTAAATAATCAAAATAAAGGAAAAGAAAATGAGCAAAATCTCTCCGTTGCAGCAGGCGCGTGCCGCCTATGCCCCGAAACTTCCAGCCGCTTTGCAGAATGGCGCAGCTGTCTGCGTCCAGGAAGGCGGAGCCACCACCGCAGTTGCCGATGTGGAAAAAATCCAGGCACTGTTCAAAAGCACTTTCGGCAGCCCTGTGCTGACCTTCGCCCCCGGTTGCGGCGAGAAAAAAGCTGCCATCAACGTCGGCGTTATCCTTTCCGGCGGTCAGGCACCCGGCGGTCACAACGTTATTGCCGGTCTCTTTGACGGTATCAAATCCCTCAACGCCGACAGCCGTCTCTTCGGTTTTCTCAAAGGACCTGACGGTCTGGTCAAAGGCGAATACATGGAATTGACTGCTGATATCATTGATGCCTACCGCAATACCGGCGGATTTGATATGATCGGTTCCGGCCGTACCAAACTGGAAACTGAAGAACAGTTTGAAGCGGCTAAAGCCAACTGCGAAAAAGTCGGCATCACCGCGCTGGTCATCATCGGCGGTGACGACTCAAACACCAATGCCTGTGTGCTTGCTGAATATTTCAAGAGCAACAATGTCGGCATTCAGGTCATCGGCTGTCCCAAAACTATTGACGGCGACCTCAAAAACGAATGGATCGAAGCGAGCTTCGGTTTTGATACCGCCTGCCGTGTTTACAGCGAATTGATCGGTAACATCGGCCGCGATGCAAACTCTGCGAAAAAATATTGGCACTTCATCAAATTGATGGGACGCTCCGCTTCTCACATTGCTCTTGAGTGCGCTCTCCAGACCCAGCCCAATGCGGCGATCATCTCCGAAGAAGTTGCTGAAAAGAAGATGACTCTCGGTCAGATCGTCGATGATCTGGCGGCAATCGTTGCCGGACGTGCAGCGCTGGGAATGAACTTCGGTGTGGCGCTGATCCCCGAAGGTCTGGTTGAATTTATCCCCGAAATCAAAGTTCTGATCGCCGAACTCAACGATCTGCTTGCCGCCAACGCGGAAGCCGTCGAAGCGATGGATAAAAACGAAAAAGTTGCTTTTGCCGCCGGAAAACTTTCCGCCTCATCCGCAGCTGTCTTCGCCTCTTTGCCCGCCGGTATCCAGATGCAGCTCTGCAATGACCGCGACCCCCACGGCAACGTTCAGGTCTCTCTTATCGAAACCGAAAAAATGCTGGCTGAAATGGTCGGCACCAAACTCAAGGCAATGAAAGCCGAAGGTACCTTCAAAGGCAAATTTGCCACTCAGACCCACTTCTTCGGTTACGAAGGCCGTTGCGCAGCTCCTTCCAACTACGATGCCGACTACTGTTACAGCCTCGGTTACAACGCCGCTGCTCTTATCGGCGCCGGACGTACCGGCTATATGTCAAGTGTCCGCAATACCATCAAACCGGCTGCGGAATGGATCGCCGGAGGTATTCCGATCACGATGATGCTCAACATGGAACGCCGTCACGGTGCCGACAAACCGGTTATCCGCAAGGCTCTGGTTGAACTCGATGGCGCTCCGTTTGCCGAATTTGCCGCCAAGCGCGACGAATGGGCAAAAGAGACCAGCTTTGTCTATCCCGGTCCTATCCAGTACTTCGGACCTTCATGTGTCTGCGATCTGGTCACCAAGACCCTGACGCTTGAAAAAGGCGGTAATATCTGAAAATGAGTTCTGAAATCGACATCAAATATGTAGCCGATCTCGCACGGCTGGAGCTTTCCCCCGAACAGGCGGAAAAGCTCCAGGGTGACCTTGCACGGGTCGTGGAATACATTGCTGAACTCGGTGAAGTTGACGTAACCGGTGTTGAACCGACCGCGCATGCGGCACAGCTGACCAATGTCTGGCGTGAAGATGAGCATAAGCCCTCATTCCCCAGAGAAGTAATGCTGGCAAATGCACCGGGAGTGATCCACGGGGAGCTTATCAAAGTTCCCCGCGTTCTGCCGAGCGAGGAGGAGTAAAGATCATGGAGCTGAAAAAAGCTACTATCCACGGCTTGAGCGAAGGTTTGAAATCCGGAAAATTCTCATCCGTTGAACTCTGCCGTGAATATTTGAAAGAAATTGATGCAAGAGACGGAGAAATCGGTGCATTCCTCGAAATCGACCGCGAACAGATGCTTGCTTCCGCGGAAGCTGCCGATACCCGTCGTGCCGCGCAGAAAAGCGTCAGCGACTTTGACGGCATTCCCATTGCAGTAAAAGACAATATCTGTGTCAAAGGTGAAAGATGTTCCTGTGCATCTAAACTGCTTGAACCGGTAAAATCCCCTTACGATGCAACCGCGGTGGAAAAACTCAAAAATCTGGGTTTCATTCCCTTCGGCAGATTGAATATGGATGAGTTCGCCATGGGTTCAAGCTGTGAAAACAGTGCATTCAAGACCACGCGCAACCCGTTGGATACTTCCCGTGTCCCCGGCGGTTCATCAGGCGGTTCAGCCGCTTGCGTTGCTGCGGATTTTGCACCTGCGGCGCTGGGTTCTGATACCGGCGGCTCGATCCGTCAGCCTGCAGCATTCTGCGGTGTTGTCGGAGTAAAGCCAACCTATGGCAGAGTATCCCGCTACGGACTTGTTGCGTTTGCCTCAAGTTTGGATCAGATCGGTCCGTTGACCAATGATGCAGAAGATGCAGGAATCATTCTTGATGCCATCAGCGGATTCGACCCGCATGACTCGACCTCTCTGCCCAATGCGGCGGGTGGATTTGCCGATGCCGCCCGTCTCGGTGCCGCATCAGGGAGTCTTGCCGGATTGAAATTCGGTCTTCCCAAAGAGTATTTCACCGGCGGATTGGATTCCGGAGTAGCAAAGGTAATGGATGAAACGATCGCCAAAGTGAAAGCCCTTGGCGGAGAGATCGTCGATGTTTCATTGCCGCACACAAAATATGCCGTTGCGGTTTATTACATTATCGCGACTGCTGAAGCAAGCGCAAACCTTGCCCGTTTTGACGGTATCCGCTATGGCAGCCGTCAGGATGCAAACGGACTTGTCGATACTTATTACAAGTCACGCGGAGCCGGTTTCGGCGATGAAGTAAAGCGCCGTATTCTGCTTGGAACTTATGTATTGTCAAGCGGTTATTACGATGCCTATTATCTGCGTGCCCAGCGTGTCCGTACTTTGATACGGAAGGATTTTGAAGAAGCATTCAAACATTGCGATCTTCTGCTTACTCCGGTCACACCGCAAACGGCATTCAAATTCAATGAAAAAAGCGATCCGCTGCAAATGTATCTGTCGGATATTTTCACCATTGCGCTCAACCTTTCCGGTCACTGCGGCATAAGCATTCCGGCAGGAATCGATCCTGCTACTGATATGCCTGTTGCAGCTCAGATCATGGCGCCGGCGCTCGGTGAAAGTTCCATGCTTAAAGCTGCGGCAGCTTTCATGAAGTAAATCATGATAATCCTCGGTATAGACCCGGCGATCCGAACCACTGGTTACGGAGTTATCAAAGCTGATATCAATGCCGGCAGCGGCATGGAAATCGTTGATTGCGGAGTTATCTGCAATAAACAATCCATGCCGCACACCGAGTGTTTGCGCCGCCTTTACGGCGGCATTTCTGAATTGATAAATCTTTATCACCCCGATTGTGCCGTACTTGAGGAGCCGTTTGTCGGCAAAAATGCGAAAACAGCGATCATTCTCGGTATGGCGCGCGGTGGAATCCTTGCCGCACTGGCTCAAAATGATATCCCTGCGTATGCCTACAATCCGACAGTGGCAAAGCGTGCGGCAACCGGCAGCGGGGGAGCGGAAAAAAGCCGCATAGCTTTTATCCTTGCGGCAGAATTCGGTATTGCCGTTGAAGAAATCCCGCTGGACAGCACTGATGCGTTGGCGTTGGCAATGTGCCATATTCAACGGTTGCGTTTTCCGACATTGAACGGTATTGGCAAGCAGCTCTGATGGCAAGCGACTTTCACACTCACGATCAATCCCCTGCCCTGCGGGCGTTGATATCGTGTAAAAAAACAATTCCGGGGAAATTCACCTCTTTTGAATTTCACCCGTGGTTACTTCCTGAAAAATTTGATACGCGCATTATCCCGGAAATAATGACACTCTCCGGATTTGCCGCCATCGGAGAAATCGGGATCGATAAAATGCGCGGACCGGATATTGCAATTCAACTGCAATATCTGGAAAAAATGCTTGAATTGGCAGCCGACTTGCATAAACCTGCGGTTATTCATTGTGTAAAAGCATTTGATGAATTATTTGCAATATTGAAACGTTTTCCGGTAAAAATAATGTTTCACGGATTCCGTTCATCACCACAGATGCTTGACGAATTGTGGAAGCGAAACATTACGGTATCATTTCACCCGCAAATGGTGAACAACGAAATAATTATGAAAAAATTACCTGCGGCGTGCGGCAGTTTCGGCTTTGAGAGCGATGACAACAAAGAAAATGATATAAAAAAACTGCTTGAAATTGCAGAAAAGACAAGCGGAGTAAAAAATCTGGAAGCGGTTACCGACCAAAACTTTTCCGAATTTCTGGGGATATGAATCATGGAACAGAGTACAGAAGAAAGATTTTCCAGAACAGCATTGCTGCTGGGGGATGATGCAGAAAAACTGCGTAACAAAAGAGTCCTGATCGTCGGTGTCGGCGGTGTCGGTGGTCACGCGGCAGAAAATATCGTGCGCTCAGGAGTATCCCATATCACACTCGTAGACGGAGACAAAGTCGACATAACTAATTGCAACCGTCAGATAATAGCAGTGAGCAGCACGATCGGCAAACCGAAGGCGGAAGTTGCGGCGGCAAGATTCAAAGAGATAAATCCTTCAGGGATATTTGTGGCAATAAACAGTTTTCTGAAAAGTGCGGAAGATATTTCTGAACTGCTTGAAAAAGGTTTTGATTTTGTTGTCGATGCAATAGATGATGTTCCGGTGAAAACGGAACTGATAAGAGAGTTGAAAGAGAAAAATATTCCGTTCATATCCTCGATGGGAGCTGGCGGCAAAATTGATCCGTCACAAATCGCTTTTGCTGATATAAGCAAAACTCACGGCTGTCCGTTGGCAAGGATAATGCGGGGAAAATTGAAGGAACTGAAAATATACAAGGGAGTTCAGACGGTATTTTCCCCGGAGTTGCCGCAACGGAGTTTTGAACATAAAAAAATCGGCAGTATAAGTTATATTCCGGCAATTTTCGGCTGTTTCTGCGCGGCGGCGGCAATCCGCAAACTTACAGAAAAAGAGTCAGAATGAGGTCATAACCAGACCGCTGACAATCAGAATGATTCCTACAATTTTGGGCATGGAACAGGATTCTTTCAAAATAAATACCCCGGCAAGCATACCGATAGGCAAACTCATCTGTCTGAATGCCTGAATATAGCAGACGTTTGAAACCTGATTCATCGCAAGCAGGACAAGTATATACGCCATTGCAGTAAAAACACCTGCCAGCCACGGAGCATAAGAACGGGCAATACGCTTGAGTTCTGCGCGTTCACGGGCGGAAAAAATCACTAACCAAAACATGCCGAAAGATATAAGTACTTCAGCGGCGAACTGAAAAAATATGGCACGCAACACCCCGTTACTGAAAGATACAGTTTTAAGTATCGCCATATCCATACTGTCCAGAATGGTATAGCCCGTAGCTCCGAAACTTATAAAAAGAACCCAGAAAATCACTTTGGAAAAATACGTTTGAAACTTGAAATCGCTCCATTTCTGCAATGGCAGAATAACACAACCGACAAAAAGAACAGCCATTCCGATAAGAGCATTTGTCGAAAGCGGCTTGCCGCCGATATTCAAAAGCAGGGTGACTCCCGCAGTAAGAAGAACCGGCAAAGAGCGTCCCAGTGGATAAACCAGAGAAATATCTCCGCAACGGTAGCCGGATGCAAGTGCAAAAAAGTAAATCAGGTTAAAACTGACGCTGGCAATAAGAATATACCAGAATTTTGCGGGAATCGCAAAAAAATCAACTCCGCTGAAAAAAACGAATGGAAGACAAAAAAGGGCTCCTGCAACAGCGGCAATAAAAAAAAATGCAGAACTCGGACTCTCTTTTTTGCCGAGGAAATTCCATGCGGCATGCATGAACACAGAAACCAGAATAAGAAGAAATGCTGTTAAATTCATTTTTCACACCCTTAAATTTATCAATCCGTATAATATACACCGTTTTCAATTTATTACAAGCTGAGTAAAAAACTGAAATAAAGATAATACAATAAAATATCACGGATGGAATGAAATGGTAAAACCGGAACAGTTACCAGTGAAACACCGTTATTTGCAGTCACATTTCAAATGAAGCTGATAATAATATGCTATATCTTTTTCACCGGGGATTTTTCCATCCGCAGTATGAGAATAAATCCTGAAGCCATCATTTGTTTTTTCAAACTTCAAGGGTTGGTGATCCAATGCGGCAAGCGGAAATTCCGGCATAAGAGAAAGATCATTTTTGCGTTCCATCACCCCTATGGCACACAGCGCCATTTTACGGATATCCATTGCACTTGCTGTATGTTTTATTGTTGAATTCAATGAAGGCAACAGCATACTTGACACAATAAAAAAGTTACATTGGGCACTTTTTTCATCAAACTCCCCCTTGCGGCACTTGTCCAGAGCGGAAAGTTCTTCATCAGTAAGCTTACACAATGCGATGTAATTATCAAGCGCGAAATCATAATCACGCAAAAAGTGCAGAGATATGAACAACGGCAAATGTTTTTTCAAACTGATCAATGCAGGACTTGCCGTTGATAAGTCAGCAGAAACTGCCATATTCTGTAAATGATTCAAACTGTCCCTGAAGCAAATCGCCTCATCTCCGTAAGCCAGACGCAAAAATCGGTTCCATTCGACTTCCGGTCCGATAAGCTCTTTGAGTTCTGACGAAGAATAATATCCATACCTTGCAATCACCGGACGCAGAGCATTGATTCTTATGCGTTCTATTGCAACAGCCACAAGATAAGAGAGCAAGAAGCGGTTATGCAGTGACCAGTCTCGCAATTTTTTTAATTCTGTATTACATCTTTCAACATTCTGTTTATTCTCAGGATCAGCTGCTATTTTCAAAAGCAAAATACGCGCACCGTTGCGTAAAACGTTGAGTTCCGGCATATTCACCCCCATGAGCAATCCGTCATCAGATTTTTTATGAGCAACATAATGCACCGGAAGAGTCAAAAATTGCTCAAGAGCGCTGATAAATCCGGCGTGTTGAGAATTGATTTCAAGCAATTTTTTCTTTGCCGCAGAAGAATCATGCAAATCAAAATCAATATCAATACCATCGGAATTTTTTGCGATAAGCGTTTTCAATGGCTCTTTGTCAGGAGAAAAACCTGTTGCGTCCTCATCCCATAAATCATCAATATTCAGAGAGCGTCCGACAAGACGGGCAAGTTCATAATGTTTATATCTGACATCCATTTGCAGTTTCACATGCCAGAAGAATAAAAACAAATTGAGCAGCACTGCAATGCCAAACGGAATCATGAAAATTTTGGAAAAACGGTATTTATCCTGAACCAAAGACAATGCAGTCAAATAACAAACAGAAGCAAAAAAAACAACAGAAAAAACGGTATTGGAACAGTAAAAACTTATTCCGTAAAGAACAATGCCTGCCAGTGCCGATAACACCCCGAACCACCGCTTGCGCTGAATCAAAACAGGAATTAAAAAAACACCTGTCAACGGCGGGATCCAGGCACAAACTCCACCCAGAAAATTACAAAGTTTTTTTGCCTTGTATGTCTGGTGAAAAATCCTCTCAAGTCCCAATGCACAACAAATCATACCATAGAGATAAAGAAGAACAGCTGAAAAAGCGATTGTAAAAAATGGCAAAAATCCATTCCATCTTCCCATAACTTGAAACAACGCAAGCGCAAAAAATGGAATAAAAGCTATTGCCATATTCATCCACGCCAAACCGAACATTGCTCCTGTACGGGGAGATTTCCGCATGAACAAGCGGTAAAAGAATTTTTTGCGTTTGCAGTGTTTCAATACATTATTTTTCATTGGTATATTCTCCGTAGAACCGCGGAATAATATATCATACACGGCAGTTATTTACAACTGCGAAAAATGAAAAATCCTTCTTAAAATTTGCAAAACAGCTTTTTTCCGGCAGAATAAAAATTCTGTAATTTGAAAATTCTTTGACAGACAGTATATTATATTAACGCACTGAACTCGAAAGGAGAGTGGTTTTATGGTTATGGATATAATCTTGCTGCTTTATGGATTGACTGTTATCCCTGTTGCCGGGGTGATTTTATCCGTTGTGATGCTTATCAAAGATTTCCGCGGATACCGGAAATCCGTATTGAAGAAATCTTTGATCACTGCATTGATCGCTCTGTTTCTTCTGGGGGGTTCGCTGCTGCCAGATCAGAGTGAAGCATACGTAGGATTCGTCATTACAGGACTGCCTCTGACCATTCTGGGACCGGGCGGCGGATTCGGCTGGGATTTGTGGCTGCTTACAACTTGCCTTGTATGGTTGAACTGGTTCGGGATATGCAGTTTTTTCACAATCGGGGTGAAATTGCTGTGTGGCAGAAAGGAAAATAGGTAATGGATATTCTTATTGAAATCATTGCTGAATTTTTTACAATGCTGTTCGGAGATCAGGCAAACAAACTCGGCGCTGACCGGGAAGTGCCGAAGTGGGTAAAGATATTGTTCCTGATTCTTGCCATCGCTTTTATCGCAGGCGTTTTGTACCTCTGCTGGAGACTTTCAGAATGGTAACTGCTGTTAACTGAAAAGGTGATGGTATGGTAAAAAAATTTAACATGGGAAGTTCCAACTTTGAGTCATATCGTTTGGAAGTAACGCCTGAATTTATCAAAGTGAAACCTACCAGAAAACTTTTGTTTTTTCATGCTGTTTTTGCAATAATTGGCTTGGGGTGTTTCTTCGGTCCGCTGGCAGAAAAACGGGAATCAGGGGAATCTCTCTATCCCACTATTATTTTAGGTTCCGTATTTTTTTTAGTCGGGGCTGGATTAATGCTATGGAATTGCCGTCGTCGTTATCCATTTATTGACCTTCGGCAACGGATGTTTTATCCCCTCGGCAAGAATAAAAGAAAAGCTGGCGAGGATGATTTTACATCTGCTATTTCATTGGTAAATGCAGAACATTTGCAAGTGTCAGCAGCAGTTGAGAGTGACAACGAAGGTTCCTGGGTCAGTTATACTCTGAAGCTGTTTTTTCCAAGAGGTGAACAATATCTTCTGTTGCGGCATGGTTCGGAAGATGCGATTATGAGAGATGCCAAACTGCTTGCAGAATATACCTGCTTGCCTCTGTTGGAAGATGATTCAAAAAAAGAAATTGAAAAAGAAACGCAGCAAAACCATGTCGGGGCAGCTGTTTTCTTGCTGTTGTTCGGCGCGTTTTGGAGTGCATTGGGGGCTTTCATGTTATGGGGAATGTTGAAATCGGAGCAGGCTGATCTTTTAGATTTTATCATTACAGGAGTTTTTCTTTTGATCGGAGTCTTCATTCTTTGGAGAGCTGCAAGTTTTTTGCAAAAACGTATTTTACTAAAAAAATAAAAGTCTGCACTGGAAGATGCGGAATTCATCATGGGATTGGAAGAACACTTCAAAATCCAAATTCCCGACAGTGATACGCCCAAATTCTTTCAGGAGTTCACCTTAAAAGATGCGGTAAAGTACATTCAAAGCAAAATCAACTGTGGCAAATAAAAGCCGCTTTTTCAGAAAACAACACTTTCAAAAAAAAGCGGCAGAATATTCAATTATTTCCGGGAATGACAAACGCGGCAGATTCGGCGCTCAAGCGGTCAAAGTTTTCCATAAACCAGACAGCCCGTTCATTCTGCCGCAGTGCGAATACCGGATCGACCTTACGGGCAAGGCGTTTCAACTGCATATCCGTTTCAAGGATCAACAGAACATTGTGATTGATTTTGCGGATTTCCTGCAAAACAGCAGACCAGTTGATAATTCCCTGCCCCGGTATCCAGTGAGTTTCATCGACACCGTCATAATCACTGATATGGAATGTATTTATCCGTTCGGCAAGAACATTTATCATATCAGGCAGCTCCGCATAGCGATCCATCGTATGATTCACATCCAAACAGATACCGACACGCTTTTTGTCAAAATTTGCAACGATTGCTTGAAGTTCTTCCACAGAATTTCCCAGACAGGTACGGGGCAGATATTCAATATTGAAAGTCAAATCCAACTCATCGGCAATCGGCATCAAATCTTCGAGAGTCCGGCAAATCTGCACCATCCGCACAGGATGCTCATCCAGCGGCGGTTCTCCACTGGCGTGAACAGCAACATTTCTGCCGATGATATCGGCATTCTTTCTCAGCAGGTCGATGTGATTGGCAACAATGTATTTGCGGACATATTCATCAGTGCAGGAAACATCCCAGTTATTACCGTTTTGAAACGGCATGTGGCTACTTGAAAATGTCATAACTCCTTCATTCACCAATTTCCTTGCTTCTTGGAGAAATTTTGAAAAAACTTCTCCGTCAGGAGCAGTGGAAAAAAGCAATTCAAATTGACGAAATTTACCTTTTCGCAAAGCATCAGCAGTCATTTCATCAATAACACCGCCGAATGCACATGTCGATAAAGCATAACTTATCATCATAAAACTCCCCGGTTATTTTATCCTGCTTAATTTCTCAATCAATATCCCTGCCTGATTTCGTTTCTGCAAATATTCATTACCTGCCAACTCCTTGTTGAGATAGAATTTATCATCCAGCAATTTTTCAGCTTCAGCGACAAGTTCCGCAGCCTTACCGGAAGATTTTACTCTGGCTGCTTCACTTTTCAATATGCAAAGATAGTCAAAATCATCCACGGCATCAGCTATAACCTTCAATCGGATTCCGGGACGGATACCTTCCGGTGCCGGATAATATAACACACCATGCAGATTCTGACCGCTTCTGAATGTCTGAATATAAGGACTGTTCGTCCATGAAGCTACACTCCACAGCAATCTGCCCTTCATACCGAGAGAAAATATTTTCCAAATTACCGCACGTTCCTCAACAGGCGCTCTTTCCACAGAATAAAGCGGGGTATTGGTATACCATATTTCATCTTTTCCGTTGCGGTCAGCAAGAAGTTCGGCATCTTCTTTGAGAAGCGCACGGCACCAAATGTCGATTGAACCGTATAACGGCTTGACCGGACCGCCGTAATAAACGACCAATATCGGAATTTTATGCTCTTCCTTCCATTTTTTACACCACTCATTCACAACAGGGATCTGTTCAGAATGGATTTCATCAAATGCATAAGTATAGCTCAAATGGGATATCCCGTGTTTTTCATGGATCGCCTCGATCGCTTTGCGCGTTTTCAAGTTGCAATTTTTCGTACCGGGAAATGAAAAAACATTGGCTCCGGCTTTAATGTGCCGTATCAGATCAGCTTCATACGCTCGAAGATCATAACGGCTTGCGACCAAACCACGCGGTGACATGCGATGCTCAAGGATTGATAAATTGAGCTGCTCCAAAAGTTCTTTCTGAGTTCCTTTGAAGCCGTAACGCTGAGCCATTTTGAGATAGTTTCCATAAAAACGCCCCGTATCGGTACGCAAACTGGGAACTTTCGGCAACTCAAAGTCAAAAATGCGGATCTTCAAGGGAATCACGGCAACAACTTTGTTATCCTGAGAAATTTCTGCCGACGCATCATAAACTCCAGCTGCCGCTGTGCGGGGAATTTTCAACTCTGCCCATACGGAACGGGTCTGCTCCGGAGCGATGGCAAAAGAACGTGCTGTATCAAGAACTTCGGGCCAGCGACCAATAACACTCATTCCCAATGACGGACGTGTTGTAGTGATATATTCCAAAACATTCCACGTCATTTCAATATCTTTCAGAGCCTCGCATTTCAATGAAACAGAGATATTTTTCAACTCTTTTTTCCCGCTGTTACGCAATGCGATCTGAAAACTTTCCCGCTCTGCTTTTGCTCCGCAGATGGTGTATACGGGATTCTCCGCCGGAATATCTGATAACGGATGATCCTTTTCCATGATCCGCTCGATGTTGCTGTTTGCCCACACCTGCAAATTTTTCACAGAACAATCAACCAACTGCACATCCAGTTTACGCGGAGCAGGATTTTCAAATCCGGGAAGCTCTTTTTTCCACGGCTCAAGAACTTTTTCAAATTTTTCAGGCCGCCGGGGAGCATGGAATGATTTGAGAGTCGATTTCATTTCAGCAAACTTTCCGGCATAATGGCGATCGAGCATCAAATCTTTGCCGTTTGAAATCACTTTGAGTTCAAAAATATCCCCGGCTGCATCAGGGAAAGAAACTTCTGCAACTTCCAATGCCGGAACAGATACTGTTGCAGTACCGACAGTTTTACCGGCGTTGTCAAGCAACAATACCTGAGCATCTTTGATATTGCGCGGAGCAGTCAGAGAAAGGAATAACTTTCCCTCTCTGCGTACCAGATCAGCAGCAATATCTGTGCTTGCAAAACGGACATCAGAAAGAGAAGCTCCGGAAACTATGGCAAATCTTCCTGTCCAGCTTTCCTGCGGAGCAAGGTCTATAAAACGGAAAAGCAGTTCCATTGTGTGCATGTGCTTGAAATGCACCGTATAAAACTGAAATACTTCGTTGTAGTCAAAGATAAAATTGACAATATTTTTCCCCTTTTCAACCTTTTTAGGAACTCTGGCAAACCAGTTTCTTGCAGGCTCAAAAAATCCGTCAGCAGCAGATGCAACTTTCCGGAACGCTCCGCACTCAAGCATGACCGATGAATCACTGTCCAATGGTGCTTTGCCAGCGGTAATATTATCCTGATCGTAGCCGGTGACGATATTGCGGATCCACGGAGATATGCCGATTTGCCGTTCTGTATGATTTATGATTTTCCACTCAACAGCAAGAGAGGCAGAATCTCCGGTCATTGTATAAAATTTCTGAAATTCCACATCTTTCAACTCACCGGATTTAAGTCGATATGAACAGCGAATGATGGCTTTTTCCGGAGTATTCATCAAAATATCAGTCTTGTATGGAGAAAAAGAAATTTCCCGATTTTGATTGCTGCCGGCAAGAAGGTGTTCACAGGCGCCGCCTTTGTTATCGGAACTTATATAAACTTCATCATGCCCGGAGTTTACAGGTATAAAACTGTGAAGCATTCCGCCGCGGTCACAGTCGATTGCAACTGAAAGCAGCGGATTTTTCAATATCAGCATACGGTTACCGGTTTTTTCCGACTTGTTTTCCGATACAACGACTCCTGCGGCACAATTCAAAAGTGTTACCACAGTTATGATATAAACAGAAAAATTTTTCATTTGTACTCCAAAATAATATCAGTCAACTGCTGTCTGATTTTATTAAAGTGGTCCGGTGAAAAATCAGCAGAACTGTAACGCGGCAAATTAAAAATCCCATTCAACTTTGAACGCGCTTCTTCATCACCATATTTTTTCTTCAACAGCTCATGAGCATAAACAATGTAACGCATATCGTCAATACCGCACCGGATAGCTTCCCAACCGACACTGCTGTAACGGACACCTGTGACTTTTTCATGGAACGGGTAACAGACATAGTAACATTTTGTCGGTTTCACATTATCCTTGCCTTTATACATATTGCCCCACCAGAAAGTAAATCCCATCATATATTTGATTTTTCCCTGATAAGAGCGGATTCCGTAAGCATAACGGTTGTTTGACGCCGGATATGAGGTGATACTTTCATATTCTCCTGCAAAGCGATTACGCAGATTGCCTACTTTCTGATCGGGACACAACACACCGTTGGCGATTTCATCATCTTTACGCTCATAGAGTTGAAAAGGATGAGTTATACACATATCTCTGCCCTTGCGGTAACCGAGAGCATCATAATAGTACGCCGCAGAAGCAAGCTCTGTAACAGTTGACCACATACGGGAGTTTGGAACACTTGTTGCAATACGGGTCAAAAGTTTTGTTTTGCCCCAGACATTTTTCTGAAAGTTTGCTTCATCATAAAGAGAAAGGTACACCATCAAACCAAGTTCATCGGCATGATTGAAAAACAATTCAACAAACTCTTTGAAACGCTTTTGAAATATTTCACTATCTTCCGTTTCTCCTGTAAGTTTGGCGATATTGCGGATAATCGGCTCAGAGGTACCGAAAAAGAGAGTTTTGCAACTCAATCCATGACTTTGATATTTTTTTACGATAGCATCAAATTTTGAAAAATCGGCAGTAAGTTTACCTTGTTTGATATTCAACGGAATCGGAGCTGTCCATGGGGAAAGAAGCATCATACTCATTCCATAATCCAAAAATTCAGGATAAATATTTTGCGAATCTGTTCCGCTTGCCATGATATACATGGTATTCTCAACAGGCAACTTGGATGCCTCAGGAAGAAATATATCCAGCACTTTGAATTTCACCGGCAGAGTTCCTGCCGGAAATTCACCGGCAACATTTTTGCGCAACCTGACTGCAAAAGTCGTTGTTCCTGCCGGAAGATCAACACTGCTGCCCGATGCAAGCGGCGTAAGCAACTCAGGGACATAAGGTTTACCGATATTGGGAATGTGACGCAGCTCAGCTTCTTTGAGTTTTGCAGGGATATTGGAGTTATCCAAACGGTAAATCTGGAATTCCGACGGCAGAGAAGGCAGCTGGAATTTCTGCGGAGTAAAAGCATAGACGGAAAATGTTGCAAATCCATGTTCATTACGGGCAACAGCTTTTTCAACTCCGCCAAGTTCAAAAGAAGACGGAAAACTCCACGGATAAACCGACTGCATCCAATCGCGGTTAAATGTTATCAGATTATCAAATCCTTTAACCGCAACAGCCGAAATTTCAGCAGAATATGCTGCAAGTTCCTGCGGCATAGCCAGCTTGAATGTAACGACATTCCCTTTTTCTTTCAAACCGTCAAGTTTGAAAGCAAAGCTGTAAAAAACATTGGACAATTCAGATTTGTTCGTCTGATTCAAAAGCTGGATATTACTGTAAAGTTCACCTTTGCCGGCATTAAAAACTTCCCAATCCGAATCCCCTTTGAGAAAAAGTCTGCCGCTATCACAGACTTTGTATTTACCATAAGGAACTGTTTGAGGATCAAAAAGGTATTCGCTTTTATTGAGCGGAGCAACAAGCGTTTTTCCGTTAAGTTTTACTTCAAGAACATTTTTACCCCAACTTTCAGCAGGATGCGGCAATTTTATACGGGCATGAAAAAACAAAATTGCATTTTTCCCTTCAGGAGCATCAAAGCGGAATGCTTTTTTCTGACCGTCTTTCAATGAAAAATCTGCCGCATTGAGCAAAACAACGACGGCAGAAACAATCAGAATAAAAATTTTTTTCATTTTCCGAAAACTCCGATTTCGGAAATATTTATCCAGGAACCGCAAGTCCACACTTTGATGCGGACATAACGGCATTTTGCACTGGATGCGGCAACATCAGCAATACGTTCATAGCGGGCTTTGGTAACCCAGTCATCCCCCTTTGCCAGTTCTTTGAATTCAATGTTGTCACTGCTGACGGCGACCTCAAAATTTCCGGGCTGGTAAGCCTCATTGTTGCGGAATGCGACAATACGCACGCTATCAACAGCATACTCTTTGCCAAGATCAGCAACTATTGTTACAAAACGCTGATCTTTGGCCGTCCAGTGATAGTTGTAACACACTGCACGCTGAGCAGTCACACCATCAGCAAGCAGACCTTTGCGTTTTTCATTGGCACGATCAAAATCAGGGTCGATCATCTTACCGAGATTCTTATCATTAACAAGATTTTTATTCCAATCACCGGGGAACACGGTATAAGACGCACCTGCGGCAGTCAGCAGGTTTTCTGCTCCGCAAAGATTCAGTGAAAAAAGGGCGACAAGTGTGAGATAGAATTTTTTCATAATTTATTACTCCATTATTTCCAGAAATTTTCAGTATCTTTGCTTACAGACGGGAAATCGTCATTTGAAAGAAGTTCGACATGACCATCCACAAAAACGACTCCGGCTCTCTTGTTGTGACGGAATGAAATATAATCTTTATCATTAAAAATGGCGTAACCTTTATCCATTGCTTTGCGCCAACCGTCAAAACCTGTTTCGCTCATAAGAAATCTGCCGCTGGGGTTTGAAACTTTCAACCGTTTGACAGTAAGATCAGAGGAGGAACCTGACAGCCGCCCGAGACAAACCAGATAATTGTTGAATGTATAACTGTAATTGGTACTGACCTGTTTTGATCTGCCCAGACCATAACGGTCACCTGTGGGACAAAGGACAATAGAAGGATCTTTGGCTGGGTCACCAAAATATTTTACCATAGGTTCCAGAGTAAAAAAGTTATCCGTACTATCGCTGCTGGTATAGCCGCAATGAGGATACCAGTCATCATAATCATCGGCATACATATCGCAACTTCTGCCGAGTTCTTTCAAATTAGCGGTACAGGACGCCGCTCTGCCCCGTTCTCTGGCGCTGTTCAAAGCAGGGAGCAGAATTGCGGCAAGAATCGCGATTATCGCGATAACAACGAGGAGTTCAATAAGAGTAAAGCTGGTAAGCTTTACTCCACCATGGTGGAGTCTTTTGTTACTACTCATAAAAAAACATCTCCTTTATTTTTCTGCAAAATTCACCTGCGGTGAAACAACACCTTGCTTTCACATCCCCCGACCTGAAAGTTCCGGCAGATTTTGCAAAAAATCCTTCCGGTTATGGATTGATTATATACCTTGAGACAATTTCAAGAGTTCTCAAAAACTTTTGAAATCACCTCTCCTTATCCTTTTTTTACTGGAAAAATATTCTTATCAGCGATGGATATCGATCACCATTCCACTGAACAAATCAAGCGTTTCTTCTACCACTGGATTATTTTTCACCACATCGTGAAGCGCCTGCGGGTCATCATTGGCAATACTTTTTTGCAATCTGTCCGGTGTAAGAGAGTCTTTCGGATCCTCCCTTCGGGAATATTGATATGAAGAAGGCTGATCAAAAACAACAACAGTTTCTTCATCAATATCGTCGCTCATATCTTCCGGCGGGGGCATAAGTTCCATTGCCGGAAGCACACTGTCATCACTGACTTCGGAGAAATCATCTTCCTCAGATTCTTCCTCAACACTCTCATCATCAATACTCTCTGATACACAAATGCCAGATTCTTCCTCAACCGGTTCGATTTCTTCAACAGGCTCATCATCTGTAACTTCAGAAGATGATTCTGTTTCCGTCTCTGCAACCGGCGGAATTTCCGTAATCGTTTCAGCAACATTTGTTTCCACTGCCGGTTCCGCGACGACCGGTTCTGTCGGAATTTCGACAGCTGTTTCTGTTTCAGGAACGTCAGTTGGAACTTCCACTTTCTTTTCCGCAACCGGTTCAACAGCAACCGGTTCAACAGCAACCGGTTCAACAGCCGCCGGCTCTTCTGGAGTCTCTACTGAGGTTTCCGCCGCCGGAACTTCTGAAGAAACTTCTGCTGCCTTTTCCTCACTCTGTGAAACAGCAACCTGCGCAGGAGCAACAGAAACATGGATATTCTTTTCCACTACCGGCAGCTGCTCAAGAAATTTCAACTCTCCGGCTGTGCGGAGCTGATTCAGACGGGCAAGGATATCCCCGATACGGACTGCGTGCGCCTCACGCATCGCTTTCAAAAGCAATGTTTCCAGATAAACCTGCTTATTCAGAGCATCATGCAATATCCTGCCGACAGGAGCAACATTTTCAAGCAATATCTGGATCGTATCACGCGGAGCAAGCTGAGACAGTTTACGGTAACTATCCAATGTTTCCGGGGACTCATCCAAAAGCGCAGACGGATCCGCCATTATCGTACAAAGCTGAACTGCACGCAAGGCACGCAACAAATCATCAAACAGAGTTTCAAGATTCTTTCCCCGTTTTGCAAGATCGGCAATGCGGGTGACGACCTCTGCCGGATTATTCAGCAGAACCGCTTTCAAAATCGCATCCATATCCGCTTTATCGGTCAAACCGAAAAGAGACAACACCTGTTCTTCAGTAATTTGCGCCCCGTCACCGGCAGCAAAAAATGCAATCATCTGATCAAGAAGCGACTGGGCATCACGCATACCGCCCTCTGCGGCGCGGGCAATGGCATTGACAGCCGCAGGATTGATACTCACCTTTTCCGTATCGGCAATAAGCTGCAATCGCCCTGCAATAAGTCTGGTCGGTATCGGCATAAGGTCGAAACGCTGACAACGGGAAATAATCGTCGGCAAAACCTGATGAACTTCGGTCGTCGCAAAAATAAACTTTACATGCGCAGGCGGTTCTTCGACTGTTTTAAGCAAAACGTTCCAAGCCTGTTTGCTGAGCATGTGGACTTCGTCTATAATATAGATTTTATACTTGCCGTTTGCAGGACGGGTCAAAGCATTTTCCGCCAATTCACGCATATCAACAGTGGAGTTACGGCTGGCGGCGTCGATTTCAAGAACATCAAGACTGCGTTCCGCCGCAAGTTCCAAACAGCTGGCACACTTGCAGCAAGGTTCACCATTGACCGGGTTTTCACAATTCAATGCTTTGGCAAAAATTCGTGCAAGTGTGGTTTTGCCGATTCCGCGGGGTCCGACAAACAAATACGCGTGGGCAATTCTGCCGCTGCTTATTGCATTACGCAAAGTCCTTACCACATGTTCCTGACCGACAACGTCAGCAAAACACTGCGGACGCCATTTGCGTGCGATGACCTGATATTCACCCATTGATCTTCTCCAGAATTTCCTGCTGACGGACAAAAATCTGTTTCAAGCCATGTTCAGCCAAATCAATCAATTCATTAAGCTGAGCGCGGGAAAAAGGTGCGCCTTCAGCGGTTCCCTGCACTTCGACAAGTTTGCCTGAAGCAGTCATAATAACATTCATATCAACTTCCGCACGCGAATCTTCTTCATAACAAAGATCAAGCATCGGCACTCCGTCGATGATCCCCACACTGACAGCGGCAACAAGTTCTTTGAAAGGATTTTCAGCGGCAGGGAAAAGCCGTTTGCAGCCGATTGCCAGCGCCAATGCCGCTCCGGAAATACTTGCACAACGAGTGCCGCCATCGGCATCGACAACATCACAATCAAGATAAAGGGTTCTTTCACCGAGATTTTCCAAATCAACAGCCATCCGCAAAGAGCGGCCGATAAGGCGCTGGATTTCCACTGTTCTGCCGCCCTGTTTGCCGGCAGATGCCTCGCGGCGACAGCGTTCAGTTGTTGCAGAAGGGAGCATACCGTATTCACAGGTAACCCAACCGCCGGGAACTTTCTGATTTTTCATCCATGAGGGAACTTTTTCTTCGCAGGAAACCGCAGTGAGTACCCTCGTTTTACCGCAGGAAATAAAAACAGATGACAATGGATGGGAAAGATAATCAGTTTCCAAAACAAGCGGACGCAATTCGTCACAGGCACGACCGTCGATTCTCAAAGCGCACATAACGGAAAATCCCTTCAATTTAGAGATAAATTACAGAAAAAAAACGCCGCAGACAGATGACTCATGGCCTGTCAGAAATCGCGTAGGGCTGCTTGGTTCCCCACCTGACCCGGTTGGCGCTTCAGACAACACACGAGGTCCGTCTTGCGACATTATATAATTTATATCTTCTTCTTGAAAATGTCAAGTAAAAAAGATAATTCTTTTCGTAAATTTTTGCGTTCTACCACGCGATCAATCAATCCGTGCGCCAAAAGGAACTCCGCAGTCTGGAATCCTTCGGGCAAAACGGACTTGGTCGTTTCCTGAACAACGCGGGGGCCGGCAAAGCCGACCATAGCTCCGGGCTCAGAAAGAATGACATCACCGAGAGTGGCAAAACTTGCAGAAACACCGCCGTAAGTAGGATTGGTCATTATGACAATATACCCGAGACGTTTTTCACGGTGACGCGCTAAAGCACCGCTGGTCTTTGCCATCTGCATCAAACTCAGGATACCTTCCTGCATACGCGCGCCACCGGATGCGGTAACGAGAACGGCTGTTTCTTCGTTAGCAGTGGCATTTTCGATCATCCGGGTGATCCGTTCACCGACGACCGATCCCATTGAAGCTCCCATAAAGTCAAAATTCATAACTCCGAGTGAAAACGGGATATTGTTCAATGCCGCTCTGCCGCAGCAGACAGCCTCGTTCATTCCGGATTTCTTTTTACTTTCTTCCAAACGTACAGCATAACTCTTGGAGTCAACAAATTTCAGTGGATCTACCGACTCAAGATTTGCATCGGATTCACGGAAGCTGTTTTCATCTGTCAGTTGACGGATACGTTCACGCACCGGCATCGGCATGTGATAACCGCAACACCAGCAGACTTGCAGATTATCCTGTAAACGCTCTGTATAAAGCGTCTGACTGCACTTTTTGCACTTGACCCAGGAACCGTCTGGAATGATCATCTTGCGCGGTCCGGAGCTTTTCAAAGTTGAATATTTTCCTCTGCTGAATATAGCCATAACGATGTGATCCTCTGTTACTTTATAAGTTTGGATATCGCCTTGAAGTGCGGATTTCCGGAGTCTCTCATAAGCATGAAAAGTACAGATTCACTGCTCAACACAGCGGCACCTGCACTTCTTGCCATTTCCAAAGCCAGATCGCGGTCAGAATTTTTTCTGCTGCCGACAGCATCGGCAACGACAATAACTTCGTACCCCGCAGACAAAGCATCAAGCACGCTCTGCAACATGCAGACATGCATTTCAACCCCGGTAAAAATCAAAACCTCGCGTTTTTTACTGCTCAAAAATGTATTGAACTCAGGAGAACCGAAAACTGAAAAACAATTTTTTTCGATCACCGGCGCACTGCCAGGAAGCCAGGCAGATATTTCCGGAACTGTGTTGCCCAATCCTTTGGGATACTGTTCTGAAACAACGATATCCACACCGAGTTCAACAGCTCCCTGCACCATGATTCCGGCGCGGCGGATGATCGACTCGCTTTCACTCATCGCCGGCATAAGTTTAGTCTGCAAATCAACCGCAACAAGCAGAGCATTTTCAACTGTCGGAAATATCATTGCCGCACCTCATTTATTACAGTTCAAAATTCACCGCAAAGCTTTTTTACAGCGGCGAGTTTTACACACACACAGAAAAGCTTCATCGCGGTCTGCAATTCCTCATCAGTCGGATAAGTCGGAGCGATGCGGATATTGCGGTCACGGGGATCGTTTTTATAGGGGAACGTCGCACCGGCACCGGTCATGGTAACACCGGCATTTTTTGCCAGTTCCAAAGTCTTTTTCGCACAACCGTCAAGCGTATCCAGAGAAACGAAGTAACCGCCGCGGGGAGTTATCCAGCTTGCATACTTGCCTTCGCTTAATTCACTTTCAAGAGTGTTGAGAACGATATCAAACTTGGGACGGAGGATATCGGCAAGTTCCGCCATATGTTTTTTCAAAGTCGGAGCATCTTTCAAAGTACGCAGAGTGCGCAGCTGATTGAGCTTATCACTGCCGATAGTCTGAATACCCATGCGTTTCAATATCTCTTTGCGCTCAGCAAAAGATGCTGCCATCATAGCAACACCGGCTCCGGGGAATGTGATTTTGCTGGTGGAGAAGAAGTAATAAGCGCGGTCAGGATTGCCTCCGGCTTCACAGGCGGCAAAAATATCGGCAAGTTTGACTTCCTCATAAATATGGTGAACACCGTAAGCGTTATCCCAGAAAATCTTGAAATCTTTTGCAGCAGTTTTCATTTTTCCCAAACGGGCAACGGTTTCATCACTGTAACAGACACCCTGCGGATTACTGTAAAGCGGGACACACCAGATACCTTTGACAGCTTCGTCATTGGCGGCAAGCTCCTCAACAACATCCATATCCGGACCGTTTTCAGTCATGGGAACAGCAATCATTTCAATGCCGAACTCCTGAGTAATGGCAAAGTGACGGTCATAACCGGGGCTTGGACAGAGGAACTTCAATTTGGGCAGAGTTCTCCATGCCGGATTACCGCAAGTGCCGAACATCATCAGACGGGCAATGGAGTCGTACATAAGGGTCAGACTTGAGTTACCGCCGACGATGATCCGTTCCGGATCAAGGTTCAGTACTTCACCGAAAAAGCGGCGCATTTCCGGCAAACCTTCAAGAATACCATAGTTACGGGCATCTGTTCCATCTTCGGCAAAAGGATTATCCAGAGTTTTCAAAACATCTGTATTGTGATCAAGCAGTTTACCTGCGGGTTTACCGCGCGCCATGTTCAGCGCAAGATTGCGGGAAGCGTATTCAGAATATTCAGCTTCCAACTCAACTTTAAGTGCCGTCAATTCGGCATTAGTTAATTCTGTCACCGGATTAACCATAATCGTTCAATTCTCCTGAAAGTGTCTGTTCAAAATAAAAAACACAGTTTATTGCGTATAATATACCACACAATCACTGATTTTTCAATATTATCTGATTCAAAAAAGCTCTCCTTGAATCTCTTCAGGCTCTTTAACGGACGTTTTTACACTATTTTGAGCCGCGGCAAAAGCAAAAAGATCATCACAAAACTCTTCCTGTGAAACCGGCTGAGCCAAAACATTCTCCTCTATCGGCGGAAGCTCTTTCAAAATGCTTTTGAATTGATTATCCTGACAGATTCCGGTGATTCTTTTCCAATCCGGTGCCCTGCGTACAGGCGGCAATGCCTTATCAAAAGACTCCGGCAAAGTTGTACGCAACCGGATCAACTCCCGGTTCCGGCGGATGGTATCCAGTTCCGGAAGAAGTTTTTTTGCAACCGTTCCGACAGCTTCGATCCGGGCAGGATCATCAAGCCACGAACTTGCAGCTCCGAGAATATCGAGTATTTCGACAGCCCGTTTGGGACCTATGCCCGGCACACCCGGAATATTATCTGAAGCATCACCTAAAAGCGCCAGATAATCTATCATCATATCCGGAGCAACTCCGAATTTTGCCTTGACTGCGGCTGCATCACGAACTTCAAATCCGCCGGAACTTCCGGGAATAAGCATGGATATCCGTTCATCTATCAACTGGGATAA
This sequence comes from Lentisphaerota bacterium, assembly GCA_015061615.1. Lineage (GTDB taxonomy): Bacteria > Verrucomicrobiota > Lentisphaeria > Victivallales > Victivallaceae > UBA1784. The sequence goes on along the minus strand of SUWE01000001.1, from coordinate 110,574 downwards.
ATCTTTATCACTGCTGACGATTTCGACGGAAAAATCCTGATATTTCAGCGCCATACCGCCGATAAGATCATCTGCTTCAAACCCTTCACATTGAAGCTGTTCCCAACCGAAAGCACCGGCGATTTCTTTGATCAGCGGGATCTGCTGTTTCAAAGAATCCGGCATCGGGGGACGGTTGGCTTTATACTCCGGATTAAGCTCCAGGCGGAAAGGAACTTTTCCGCAATCAAAAAGCATTGCCCCGTAAGCAGATGGATGATTTTTTTCCAGTTGAAGCAAAAATTTGGTAAATACAAACGCCGCATTGACCGGTTCTCCGCGGGAGTTTGTCAACATTCTGATTGCATAAAACGCACGATATATCTGACTGTAAGCATCAATCAGAACCAAAGATTTTTTATTATCCATTTTATCTCCTGTAAAACAACAAAAGTTCAAGACCGGAAACCCCATACGCCTGCGAGGAGTAATTATGTAGAGGAGAATTAACGTACAGACGTCCGGTCCCCCCGATCTTGAACCGTTAATACTATAATTCAACTTTTTTCACTTGTCAAATGACAATGAGAAAAAATTTCACAGTTTATTGAACTGCCACATAGTAAAACCGGATTTTTTCTCCCAGCCAAGTTTCTGATAAAACTCTTCGGTACCGGGTTCACCGACAAGGGCAATCCAATCGACCCCCTTTTCCTGTAATCCGGCAACGAGGGCTTCGACAAGTTTCCGCCCGACACCTTCACCACGGTTATCCGGCGAAACAACAACATCCTGGATATACGCATCGGAACAGCCGTCAGAAAGCGCACGGGCGATCCCGATGATCCTGCCATGATCGTCAAATGCGCCGACAACAAGAAAAGAGCCTTGCAAAGCAGGCAGCAGAAAGGAAATATCATCCCCCTCCCCGATCCATTTCGCAGAAATATAAAGCCCGGCGATACGCGCAAGCATATCACCGGGGAAATCGTTGATAAAGCGGATATCTGTCATCAGAGCAATCCGGCAGCCTCATCCAATCCGAAACGGATATTCATACACTGTATCGCCTGACCGGCAGCACCTTTGGTAAGGTTGTCAATACAGCTGGTAAGGATGACTTTATTCGTGTGTTCATCAAAGAAATAACCGATTTCACAGCAGTTGGTCATGAATACATATTTGGTATCTGCACAGCGTTTGGCAGGCAGAACACGGACAAACTGTTCTTTTCCATACGCCGCTTCAAGAACTTCACCGACCTTTTCAAGCGTACATCCGGGCATCGCATTCATCAGAATCGTGGAATTGATACCGCGATTCATCGGAGCAAGGTGGGGAATAAAATTGATTTTCACCTCGTCAACACCTGCGGCGAAAGCCATTTCCTGCTCGATTTCGGGCAAATGACGGTGACCGACAGGAGCGTAAGCCTTGATACTCTCATTGCATTCCGGGAAAATATAAGGAAGATCAACTTTACGTCCGGCTCCGGTGCAACCGGAACAGCTGGCAACTACAATTCCTTCAGGAGAAACGATACCCGCCTTCAAAAGCGGAGCTGTCGGCAGTATGCTGCTTGTCGGATAACATCCGGCACATGCCACAAGATCAGCTTTTTTAAGTTCTTCACGATAAAGTTCCGGCTGACCGTAGACGGCTTTATCAAGCAGCTGCGGCGCAGGATGATCCGCCTTGTAATACTCTTTATATTTGGCTGTACTCTTCAAACGGAAGTCGGCGGAAATGTCAAAAACTTTCACCCCTTTTTCCAAAAGCGGAACGGCGAACTCAGTGGCAAGTCCATGAGGCAACGCCAGAATAGCAGCATCAAAATCACAATTTTTCATCGCTTCATCCGGAGCAATAAAGCTGAGCGGCAAACCGGTAAAACGGGGGAAAACTGTTGAAACCGGCTCACCTGCATTTTTTCTGGACGTAATGGCAGCAATCTCTGTCTGTCCATGACGCAAAAGCAGACGGAGCAACTCCTCACCTGCATAACCTGAAGCACCGAAAACGGCAACTCTTATTTTACTCATTCTTACACCCTTTGTATATAAATTATTGTTCCATAAAAAGATTACGGCTGGTAAACACAGGTTCACTGGTCAGATTGATACCGAGTTTACGCAAACCTGTTTCGTCTCCGGCAGGAGGAATATGACTTATGTGCATTTCACAGCCACGCAGTTTTTCCAACTGCGAAAGCGCCAATGCCGCCGCCGGATTGGACGGCGTGCTGACACTCAGCGCAGTAAGTGTTTCACTCAATGCCAGAGAAATCTGTTTTTCAGCAAAAATATCATGTTTCAATCTGCCGACAGACTCAATGATTTGCGGAGAAAGCAAATGCAAATCAGCCGGAAGTCCCGCCAAATGCTTGATCGCATTGATAATACAGCTTGATGCAGCATGAAGAAGCGGAGTATTTTTTCCGACAATGATCGTTCCATCGTGCAGTTCGATCGCCGCTCCGCAGAAAATATTGTCATGTCCATATTTGGAAGGTTTTTTCATCGCAGCAGCAGCAGCAGCACGGGCAGGAGCAACGACTTTGCGGTCCATCTCAGAGATCCCCTGCTCATCCATAAGAAGTTTTATTCTTTCAGGGACACAGGCATCGACTTCACCTTCGGCATAGTTGCGCATCGCCCGGAAGTGACGGCGGATTATCTCCTGTTTCGCCGCCTCCTGAGTTGCGGCATCATCGGTAATCGCAAAACCGATGCGGTTGACTCCCATATCAGTCGGAGAAACATAAAGTTGTTCCGGCTCCATTATTCTGGCACAAATCCGGCGGACGACTGGGAATATTTCAATATCGCGGTTATAATTCACCGCCAGTTCCCCCCTCGCCTCAAGATGAAAGGGATCGACCATATTGATATCACCCAAATCGGCAGTCGCCGCTTCATAAGCAACATTCACCGGATGCTTCAAAGGGAGACTCCAGACGGGGAATGTCTCAAACTTGGCATATCCTGCTTTTATTCCGCGCTGGAAATCGTGATACACCTGAGAAAGACAGGTTCCCATTTTACCCGAATTCGGTCCTGGTCCAGTGACCACAACGATGGGACGATCTGTTTCGATATAGGCATTTGCACCATAGCCGCGCTCGCTGACGATAGTTTCCACATCAGTGGGATATCCTTCGATAGGACGGTGGGTATACACCTTGATTCCGCGGCGCGAAAGACGTTTTATAAAAGATTTCACAGATGGCTGATCGCGGTAACGGGTGACAACAACGGCTTTGACATCCAATCCCCAATACCGCAAATCGTCAATGGTACGCATGGTATCTGCATCGTATGAAAGTCCGAAATCGGCACGCATTTTTTTCTCTTCGATCGCCCCTGCATAAATACAGATAACGATATCCACCTTATCTTTAAGACGCTGGAGGAGTTTTATTTTTGCATCGGGATCAAATCCGGGCAAAACACGCGCCGCATGAAAGTCACAGATAAGTTTGCCGCCGAACTCCAGATAGAGTTTGTCACCGAATTTGCCCGCCCGCTCAAGAATGGCGGCAGACTGTTCTGCCAAATACTTTTCACTGTCAAAGCCGATTTTCAACATAATTAACACCTTGAATTTACATTTCTATTAATGTACCACATTAACGGTGTTAAATCAATACCTGAATACAAAAAAAGCGGCGGGATTTTTCCCGCCGCCTGTAAAAAGCATCAGTTTTATGCTTTTTCGCCTTCTGCTTCGGCAATGGTATCGTCATCTTCACGGACAACCATACCGTTATCTGAATCATCAGCAACAGCATTGGCAAGCGCCTTGAAGAGTCCGACAACGTCGACGATACCGCCGATAAGGAACCAGATGGTACAACCGACACCAAGAATCAGTGAGACGTAGATCTTGACATGCCACAGAGTCAACCAGTGTTCAACAGTCAGGACATTGGCAAAGTGGAGAACTGTGAAGACGATGAACACAGTAAACCAGATGATCGTCCAGAGAATGGTTGACGCATAGATGAGTTTATCGCCGAGAGTAAACTCCGGAGTGATACCGAAGATTTTCTCGATTGTGCTGACATTGCTCTGTTCAACGTGTTCGTTATTGGTGTCATATTTACCGCGATGGAGCATTTTATCCAGATTGAAGTCGGGATTGCCCATCTTGTGTTCGATCAGTGAGATACCAATATAAAGCGCTGAACATGTGACCATGTTGATGAAACTGATGTACTGTCCGTGAACAGGGAAGGAGTTCATGTTATTGGCAACCCACTGCCAGCCGGTATGTTCAAGCAGCCACTGGGCAAGACCGCTGGGCCAGCACTGCTGAACAACGATACCGAGAACAGCAAGTGAAGCACCCCAGATATAGCTGACCCAGGCAGCGACAGTACCGCCGCGTTTCCAGTAAAGTCCGCCGATGATCGCAGGACCGGCACCTGAAACGATAGCACCTGTCAAACTGAAGAAGAGGTATACCGGAGTTTCCTGACTCCAGAAGTAGCTGAAGAACCAGCCGAAAAGACCGACAAACAAGATCGCAAAACGGAGCGCCCAGATGTGCTGTTTCGGGGTAAAGGGTTTCTTTTTGAAGGGCAGGATGATATCCTGAACAAGGATGGAGCCCCAGCTGTGCATGTAGGTATCGTCAGTTGAAAGCATCGCGGCAAACATGACTGCGACAAAAAGTCCGAGCAGACCGGTCGGCATCACCAGAGAAAGTGCAACCGGAACCATATCCTGACCGCGCTGAGTAGCATTGGAAACCAACGCAAGTTTCTGATGGACCAGCACGCGAACTGATTCAAATTCAGGAAGTTTGTCGCTCATAATGGCGATAACAGCCAAGGGGAAGAGCATCAGGATAAGCGCCTGAGCGATACCGCGCCAGGTACCCATAACACCTGCCATTTTACGCTCGTGCGGGTTTTTCGCAGCAGCAGCATAACCGGCAGAACCCTGCCAGCCGCCGCGGCTGTACAGCAGTGAAGCAAAACCGATAAGGTAGTACCAGATATTGAAGTCGGAAAGTTTGTGAGTATTGAAGGGGTCGACATGCGACAAACCGTCTTCTTTGCAAAGAGCTTCAGAAATCTGATCCCAGCCGACCAAACCGCCGGAAACGTCCCAGTCACCGAGTTTGAAGATGAAGAAAATAAAGATAACAAAAGAGATATTACAGATAACGCCCTGCAAAAAGTCGGTAACCATGATAGCGATCTGACCGCCGAATGCGGCAAAGAACACACCCAAACCGATACAGAACGCAAGCAGAATACCATAGATATCCCAGTTGATTCCGAGCCACATGGCTTTATCGGGAAGTTTACAGAAAGCCATAAGGAACTTAACGGAAACCATCGGGAAGATACCGTAGTTCACCACACCGCTCAGGAATGTGATCATACCGGCACCGAGACGGAATTTACGGCTGTAACGCATTTCATAGAACTGAGCAAGCGTAAAGCAGCGGGTTTCACGCATACGGTAGGTCACCCACGCAACAAGCGCAAGGATCAACGCAAACGGTGACTGCAAAAAGCCCCACCAGGTTGCGGCAAAACCGTTTTTCAAGAACGCTTCCCAGAGCGCAACAGCACTGATAAGTCCAAATCCGGCAATACCCTCAGAAATACTCATCACATAACGACCGGCACAACGGTTTGCCGCCAGAAAGTCTGCTGCACTGTTCATGTACTTGTTACAGTAAAGCAGAATACCGGTAAGCAAAACGATCATACCGATCACGATCACCCAGTCCAGTGTCTGCATACCGGCTGTGTTGACCTCGACCTGCCGCAGAGCGGCACCAAACAATGACATCATAACTTTTGTTTCCTTTCTTTTTTAGTTAACTGTTGTTATGAAAAAATATCTGAACGCAATCCCCCACCCCTGCCGGAAAGAGATTCCGGGTAAAAAATATTAAAGTTTTCTTTACAATATCATCTCTTGGGTATTTTTTCAAGTATTCAGACAAAATTTTATTGTTTTTTTGTGGACAAATATCCATTTACGCTGTATATTATGTACCATTATGAAAGATATCAGAGAAAAAAAACTTCTTGCACCTGAAAAATTCAGGGCACAACTGAATCTGCTCAATGACGCCGCACGGCGGGTATTGAGTACAGGATTCGGCAGAAAAATGCCTGCCGACAGGATCCTTGCTGCTTATTTCCGGGAAAACCGCCGCTGCGGTTCCCGTGACCGCGCCTTCATTTCAGAAACAGTCTATTCCGCATTGCGCTACTGGGGATTCCTCAGAGAATACCTCCCTTCAGAGCGGCGTAATGAACTTGAATCCGGTTCAGTAAAAATGACGGCAAAGGAACTTTCCGCATTACTGATGTCCGCCTGTTTCATTTCCGGAGATTTGAAGAATGCCTCTGCCATTGTTTCTGCCGCCAACCTCCCGGCTCTGCCGCGGGCATTGAACAATCCGTGCGCAAGAGCCAACCAGATGGCAGGATATTTCAACTGCACTGTGCGCCTGACTGACAGCATGCTTATTCCGCAATGGATTGATGAACTGCTGCCGGCTGATCTTGATAAGTCATCTTATCTTCAGATGCTCGCCTCCCGTCCTCCTGTTTGGATAAGGCTCCAGTGCAATGATCCGCAGGAGGTCATAAATGAACTGCGTTGTGTTGATGCGGAAGCGGAATTTCATCCGGTACTCCCCAATGCAGTAAGAGTGCGCTCAAAAGTCAATCTTTACTCTCTTGAAAGTTTCAAAGCCGGAAAATTTGAAATACAGGATCTTGCCAGTCAGTGCGTCAGTATCACTGCCGCTCCCAAACCGGGTGAACGCTGGCTCGACCCCTGCGCAGGAGCCGGAGGAAAAACACTCCATCTTGCCCAGCTGATGATGCGCAAAGGGAGTGTTCAGGCAGGTGACATAAGGGAAGAAAAACTCAACGATCTGCGTTTGCGCGCCCGTCGTGCCGGATTCCCCAATATCACAGCAAAGGCACATAACGGCGGAGTGTGGAAAGGCAAGCATCTTTTTGACGGTGTTCTGCTCGATGCTCCGTGCAGCTGTTCCGGAGTTTGGCGCCGTAATCCGGGAGCGCAGTGGAAACTTTCTCCGGAAGATCTGAAAGAATTAAGTGCCACTCAATCTCAAATCATGGAAAATTACGCCGCATCCATCCGTATCGGTGGAGTGATGGTCTATGCAACATGTTCTCTTTTTGATATGGAAAATTCCGCAGTCGTAAAAGAATTTCTTGCCCGGCACAACGAATATAAACTTGATCCGTTTGAGCATCCGCTGACAGGAAAGATCGTCCCCGGCATGCTCCGTATCGACAGTGTTGACGGTGACTGCGACGCGCTTTTCATGGCAAAGATGCGTAAGGTGAAATAAGTATGGTATCGTTTAATATTGTTCTTTTTCAGCCGGAAATCCCGCAGAATACCGGAACGATCGGCAGGCTTGCGGTTTCCACGAACTGCAAACTCCACCTTATTGAACCTTTGGGATTTTCTCTTGAAGACAAATTTCTCAAGCGTGCCGGTTTGGATTACTGGCAGTACCTTTCTCCGGCGATCCATGCCAGCTGGGAAGATTTTCTGGCAGCAGAAAATCCGCAACGGATGTTTTTCATATCCACCCACGGAGAAAAAAGTTTCTTCGATACTGAATACTCCATAGGTGATTACCTTGTATTCGGCAGGGAATCGTCAGGATTACCGGAAGAATTTTATGAAAAATATCAGAATGATATGCGGCTTATCCCGATGCCGGGAGAACACAGCAGGAGTTTGAACCTCGCCAATGCCGTCAGTATAACGCTTTATGAAGCAATGCGGCAGAACCGCAAGCTGTTGAACATTTGAAAAAACACCATTTGTGTGTTACATTATATAAATAGTATTAACGCCAACGCAAAAATAAGGAGTAATGAGCTATGTGTAAAAAACTTGAAGGTAAAGTCGCCATCGTCACCGGCGGCGCCCGTGGTATCGGCAAAGCAATCTGCGCCCGTCTCGCCGCAGAAGGAGCAAAACTGGCTATCGTCGATATCCTGCTCGAAACCGCCCAGCAGACCGTTGATGAATTCACCGCTGCCGGAATCGAAGCAAGAGCCTACGCCGCCAATGTTGCTAAATTTGAAGAAGCTGAAGCTACCGTCGCCGCTGTCGTCAATGATTTCGGCAAACTCGATATTCTGGTCAACAATGCCGGTATCACCAAAGATACTCTGATGCTGAAGATGACCGAAGATCAGTGGGATGCCGTTATTGCAGTCAACCTCAAAGGTACTTTCAACTTCACAAAAGCCGCAGTCCGTCCGATGATGAAAGCCCGTGCAGGCAAAATCGTCAACATTGCCTCTGTCGTCGGCAGAATGGGTAATGTCGGTCAGGCAAACTACTCAGCCAGCAAAGCCGGTGTGATCGCTCTGGCAAAAACAACTGCAAAAGAATTTGGAGCCCGCAACATTCAGGTCAACGCCGTTGCCCCCGGTTATATCGAAACCGATATGACCGCCCAGCTTCCGCAGGCGGCGCGTGATGCGTTCCTGACGATCATCCCCGCGAAACGCGGCGGCAAACCCGAAGATGTTGCAAACGTTGTCTGTTTCCTCTGCTCACCGGATTCAGACTATGTAACCGGTCAGGTTATCAACGTTGACGGCGGTATGCTGATGTAATATCAGTTATCGCTGATTTGAAAAAGCTCCGGGAAACCGGAGCTTTTTTACAACTGTGATTTTCCTGACCTCAGAAGAACAATAAATTTTTGTTTTTCGGAAATATACGCTTTGCAGTGACAGAATATGTCATACTCTCAATGCTATATTATCTGTAAAACAATGGAGAACACAGTTTATGGATAAAAAATCCACTATTTACTGCGGTCAGAAAACCTGGCTCGAAGGTCCTGCCGCAGAACAATTCAACCGGGTAATAGATTTTCCCGGAATCATACAGGGGGCGGCGTTCCCCGACCTGCATCCCGGCAGGGGCGTCCCGGTAGGGGCTGCTTTTTTATCAGAAAATATCATTTATCCGGCACTTATCGGCAATGATATCGGCTGCGGAATGACCTTGTTCAACACCGGAGTTAATGAACACAAGTTCAAGCAAGATAAACTTTTCCGGAAACTTGGAACAGAGGTTGAAAAAACACTCAAACATGCAGCTTGGGAAATCGCTTCAAGTGAGAGTGGAACGGTTGCCGATCCTGAAAATTTTCTCGGCACCCTTGGGCATGGAAATCATTTTGCCGAATTTCTCACCATTGATAAAATCTTGGATGAGGAGTTTTGCAGGCAGAAGGATATCTGTAAAAACCGCATTCTTTTGCTGATCCACTCCGGTTCCAGAGGTTACGGCGAATTTCTGTGGAGAGATTTTGCTGCAAAACACGGTGATGATGGTGTCGTATGCAACAGCACCGACGGCAGAAATTATCTTGAAAAACACACAGAACTTATCCGCTGGGCAGCTTTCAACCGCCGTATCATCGGCAAAGCCCTCTGCAAAATGGCGGCATGTGATGCTGAAATGCTCATTGATGCCGTCCACAACAGCATCACTCCTTACGGAAAAAACACTTTCATTCACCGCAAAGGAGCAAGCAATGTCGAATCAGCACAAGCAGTTATCGTTGCCGGTTCAAGAGGCAGCTGCAGTTATCTTGTTGCTCCGGTTGGCGACGGAGTGGAAAACATCCATTCTATCGCCCACGGTGCCGGAAGAAAATGGAACCGACAAAGCACCAGAGACAGAGTTCGGGCAAAGCATGACAGCATGGATTCTCTGTTGAAAACAAAACTTGGAACAACAGTCATCTGTCCTGATAAAAATCTGCTTTACGAGGAAGCTCCGGAAGCGTACAAAGATATCACAACCGTTATAAATGATTTGCAGGATTTCAAACTTGCAAAAGTTATCGCGGTACTTCGTCCGGTTGTCAACATCAAACCTTGAGGGATAATTTATGCCGGTAATTTTACAAATAAGTGCTGGTCAGGGACCGGAAGAGTGCAAAAAATTTGTCGGACTTCTGGCAAAGATCATCTGCGATGATGCTTTGGCATCCGGAATTGAATGTCAAAATCTGACTCAGTTCCCTGCAAAAAATAAAAATATATCCTCCATGCGTTTTACCGTCGGAGGAAAAGGAGTTGAACAGTTCCGGCGACATTGGGAAGGAACTGTCAAATGGATATGGCAAAGTACCATCCGCCCCGGATGGCAGCGAAAAAACTGGTTTGTCAAAGTTTCTTTTTTCGACTTTGACACCAGAGAAAATGCTGATTTCAAGTTGAAAGACTTGAAAATAGAAAGCTGCCGCGCCTCCGGGAACGGCGGTCAGCATGTCAACACAACAGATTCAGCAGTAAGAGTCGTCCATCTGCCCAGCGGCGTTGAAGCAAGCGCCAGTGAGGAGCGGTCTCAACTCCGCAACAAGACGCTGGCGATACTGCGCTTACAGGAAAAGCTGCATCTGATAGGGGAACGGCAGCTGGCAGCGGAAAAAGAATCCATGTGGCTCGACCACTATCAACTTGAACGGGGCGGAGAACTCCGAACCTTCAAAGGTCTGCCGCCGGTGGAAATTATTTCTCAATAGAGGCAATTTCAAAACTGATTCAAAAAGAGATTGAAAAATCAGCGTTGATGAGATCAAAGCGGCAGTTTGAGCGTGGCTGTTGAATAAATAACCACCGAAAACGCTCCGCTTTGAGATCGCAGCGATGATTTCCAAGAATTTTTGAGGAGTTTTAGAATTGCCTCAATAAAGTCCGGATGAGTTTTTGCGGCGGACGGTATCAAGCATTTCTTCTTCTGAAAAAATCGCTCTGTCTCCGCCGCCGATACTCTTTACAGTATTACAGAGTACACTGTAAAGTTTATCTTTTTCAAGCCAGCTCCGCTGCGAAGTCACTTTATCCAACTCAGTAACGACCTCTCCGGCAATCGAACGGTAATACAAAGACAATCTTTCCGGAACATTTTCAATTTTTCTGCATTCGTGATACAGTACCATCGCGTTAAGGTGAAGTATCGAAGTTCTGGGGAAATGCGATGCCATCAGATTCCACGGCGTCGTATCCGGCAAAGTTGAATCACCGCTGTCACGGAAATCTGTTCTCAGCAATACAGTTGGAATATCCATCATTTTGGCAAAACAAAATTCCACGACAGTTCCGGAATCAAGATCGGTTCCATCAAAATTTGCCACCAGCACGTCACTTTCCAGCAGCATACGGAAATCCTGATCCCGGATGCTCTGTGCTGTACGCTCTTTAACTTCGCATTCACCATCCTGCGGCAAACTGACCTTATATCTGCCATTGGAAATTTCTTCGATTGCCTCAGCCAGCATCAGATTGCCGCCGAGATCTTTGGCATCAAAAAGATCACCGGCAAAATATATTTTCAAAAAATCGTTGTTTTCCATAAAAAAACACTCTCCAATACGTTTTTCACATAATCTACTGCCGATTGATAAAAAAGTCAAGCATCCGCATTTTTTAATAAAATTAAGTTATTTTTGAAAAATTCTTAATTTTATTAAATAACTCACTTGATTTTTATTAAAATTATACTATATTAAGAAGTGAACAGGGACCGTCCGGGCAGACACGATCGATCCCCCCCCACACAAGTCAGTCTGTCCGGACGGTTTGTTCATTTCTCCTGACAATGAAACGATCTGCGGTTAAAATAAAGATTTTAATCATTTTTCTTGCAAAAAGTGTTGACAATCGTCTGAATACAAGCTATATTAATAGGTAGTATACTAAAAACAGTATACATTACAGTGTAAAAAAACTGTTTTCACAGGAAATTATGAAATCGACAGAGGAATTGCCGCGCCGGGTGGAAAGCGCCAGAAATGCGCTTATAACCTATATACATGACAACGGTTTGTCTCAAGGTGACCGTTTGCCTGCCTATGCACAGTTGCGCGCTGAATTCGGTTTCGGCAGTCAGACGATAGCCGCAGCAGTCGATTCTCTGTGCGGTCTCGGAGTTCTGGAAGTCCGGGACAAGGTCGGAATTTTTGTTGCCGATCCCCATGCAGGACGTTTGACCGGCAGAACAGTAGCCGTTGCCGTCCGCAACCTTGCCGGCAGTGCCTACTCTGCCACATTGACCGGTTTCATCCAAAAATTGCTTAATGAGCAAAATTGCCGCTGTCTGACTTTTTTCCAAACAACCGATCCGTATTTATCCCCCTGCCCTTCCCTTGCTGAGTTTCCCGGTTTGGAGCAGGCAGTTTCGGAACACCGCTGTGACGGAATAATCACCTTGTGTCCATTTTCCGCAGAAGGACAAAAGTTTCTGGAAAAGTATTCCACCGCCTGCTGTTTTATCGGAGACGATGACCATGAAACTATGCCTTTAAGTGTGGTGATCGAAGTCAAACGTTTTATAAATGATGCAGTAAATACGCTGAAAAACTCAGGATGCAGCAAACTCATCCAGCTTTGTGCCTCACAGGATCAGCTGGCTCTGCGTTCATCCTGCGAATTACCGGCACTTGTGGGCAACTCATATTCCGGAGGAGTGGAAATTGCCGGAAAACTCCTTGCTCTGCCGGAAGAAGAACGTCCGGATGGAATCGTAAGCGATGATGATACGATCGTAAGCGGGCTGCTTGCAGAATTGATAAGTTCCCAGCTGCCTGAAATTTCCTACCTGCCACGGATAGCAACGATCATTCACAGTGAACTTGAAGAAAAATACCCTTCGGACAAAATGGTTTTATTCCGTCAGGATATCGAAGAATATGCCGCAATGGCAGTTAATCTGTTATTGGATACACTCCGGGGAATAACTCCGGAAAACAAAAAGTTGTCATACCGTTTTATACCGGTTCAGTAGAAATATATCAATCTTGCCGATCAACCCATAACAAAGGAGAAAAAAAATGGCAATCGATGTTAAAGAGTTGGCAATCAACGGTGGAAGCAAAGTTTACAACGATGCTTTCCCCGCATGGCCGCAGTTCAACCCCGCCGTCTATGACAAAATCACCGACATCCTCAAATCCGGCAAAGTCAACTACTGGACCGGTAAAGTCGGTATGGAATTTGAGAAAAAATGGGCTCAGTGGCTCGGCGTTGCCAATGCTATCAGCGTTGCCAACGGAACTTGTGCGCTGCACACCGCGCTTGCCAGTCTCGGAGTCGGTCCCGGTGATGAAGTGATCTGTACTTCTTACAGCTTTATTGCCTCAAGTTTCTGCGCGCTTCAGGCAGGTGCCCTCCCCGTATTCGTCGATGTCGGCACTGACCACCTGATCGATCCGACCAAAATCGAAGAAGCTATCACCGAACGCACCAAAGCGATCGTCGTTGTCCATCTCTACGGAATGGTTGCGGATATGGATCCGATCATGGCAATCGCCAAGAAACACAATCTCTATGTTGTGGAAGACTGTGCCCAGTGCTTCGGCGGTGTCTACAAAGGCAAAAAAGCCGGTACCATCGGTAATGTCGGATGCTTCAGCTTCTGCCAGAGCAAACACTTCACCACCGGCGGTGAAGGCGGTATGGTCGTCACCAATGACGATGATCTTGCATGGGAATGCCGCTCCTTCCGCGACCATGGCTACGATGTCAAAGCCAAACTCAATTTGCTGGAAATGGAAGGTAAACAGCTGTATATCCACCGCCGCGTCGGTTTCAACTTCCGCATGACGGAAATGCAGAGCCAGATCGGTCTGTGCGAACTTGAACGTTTCGACACTTGGAACCTGCCTGCCCGTATCCGCAACGGAAAAATGCTGATCGCCCAGCTCAAAGATCATCCGCTGATCAAATACTGCCCGGTCGATACCGAAGAACGTCAGAACTCCTTCTGGTGGGCACCGTTTGTGCTTGACACTGATAAACTCACCGTTTCCACTGCCGACTTCATCAAAGCTGTTGCCGCTGAAGGTGTTCCTGTTTACAGTGTTCTCTGGCCGGAAATGTACAAGGAACAGGCTTATACTGACCGCAACGGTTTCGGAACTGCGAAGTATCCCTTCAACGATCCCAAAGCCCGCCAGATCGACTATTCCAAGTTCAACTGCAAAATGGCGAACTGGATGACCGACCGCACAATCAGCTTCTTCACCCATCCGGTCTACACTGAAGCACACACTCAGGCAATGATTGATGCGTTCAAGAAAGTTGCTGATGCCTACATGAAATAATCAACATTACAAAGGTACAGAAAATGAAAAAAGTCAAATATGCTATCATCGGTTTCGGCGGAATCGCGGAAAACCGTATCGCCAAAGAAGGTTTCGGCTGCGACCTTACCCGCTTCAACGGTCTGCCCAATGCGGAACTGGTCGGTGCCACCGATATGAACCCTGCCCGCGAATCTGCTGCCAAAGCACTCAATCTGAAGTGGTACAAGGATATGGATGAAATTTTCGAGGATCCGGAAATCGATGCCGTATATATCGCCACCAACAACATGAGTCATGCCCCTATCGCGATCAAAGCGATGAATGCCGGCAAACACGTCATGAGTGAGAAGCCGTTGGCTACCAGCGTTGCCGACGGAGCGGAAATGGTCAAAGTTGCGGCGAAAAAACATCTGAGTCTGACAGTTGACCACATGATGGTCTACAATGCCTTTAACCAGCTTGCCCGCAAATATGTTGCAAACGGCAAACTGGGCAATATCGGTGACAGCTGCTTCCACATGGAGTTTCTCTTTGGTGCGGATCCTGCGGAAGCAGCATCATGGCGCTGCAACAACGTTGATGAAATGGGCGGTCCAATCGGAGACGTTGCGTCACACTGTATCTACATGGCGGAGTTCATGTTTGACAGCAAGATCAAACAGGTTCAGGCGGTTTATCTGCCGAAAACCATGAATATCAAAGCTGAAGATGGCGCATATATCCGCTTTACTCTTGAAAACGGACAGACCGGTTCTTTCAAAGTTGCGTTCTGCGAAAACCGCGGCGGTCTGGTCGGAACCCTTTCCAACCTCGGCTATGAGATTTACGGTGATGCCGCAGTTCTGCGCGGTTATGGAACAATGTTCCAGCTTTCCGGTTACAAAGATGAGCCTTACGCCATCCGTCTGGAAATGGAAAACAGCGAAGGAATCAAACCTCTGCATCCGCGTAAGTTCCCCAACATCTACCAGCAGATCATCCAGCTTCACGCTCAGTCGATCATCGACGGCAAACCGCTGAATGCTGAAGACGGACTGCGCAACCTGCGCGCCTGCTTTGCGATCCACAAATCTGCCCGCAACGGCGGAAAAGCCTATATTGTGAAATAATTTACGCAATATACAAAACGTGCCGCACTCTGAAAACCGGAGTACGGCACGTTTGCTTTTATAAAGAATTACGCAAGGGCGGAAAAGGAGGTGTCCCACTCAGTTCCGACACTCTTGAAGTATTGCCATGTGGTGTCATCTTCACCGTTGACGTAGAGAACGCCGATATCGGCTCCGGCACGGACGCGGAGGTCGTCGATCCCGTCACCGTTGAAATCTGCGATCTGTTCAATGGTATTCTTATTGGTGCAAAGACCAATGAAGCTGTCAACTCTGCCGTCTTCAACGAGCCAAGCTCCGACCCAGCCGTTGGATTTGTTCTGAAGGAGAACGTCATCAACGCCGTCACCGTTGAAGTCACCCGTTCCAACGATAGTCATATCGTTGGAAAGAGTGTCCAAATTCGCCCATTTGACGGTGTTGTTGGATTGGGTAAGGAACGTTCCGGCAAATCCGGCATCGTGACGGAGGACGGTATCATCCAAGCCGTCGCCGTTGAGGTCGCCGATTGCCGCAACAGTCCACTCCTTACCCAGACCTTTGAGATAAGTGAACCCGGTTCCGTCAGTGTTGTAGTATCCCAAATCGCCATTAGTCGAGCGCAGGAGGATATCCGTTGCACCGTCACCGTTGAAGTCACCGAGTCCGAGGACGTTGGTGGTGGAGTTTATACTCATAACTGACTTGTATCCGGTAACTTTGCCGCCAACGACATTCCAGGCGCCGACGGATTTGCTGTCGGCAAAGAAGATATCCTGACCGTCATTTTCACTTCCGTAAAGTCGGCCGGTGCCGAGAATTTCCGTTCCCGCGTTGACATTTGAAAGACTTCCCCACTTGATAACCGAAGCATCTCCTGTTGTAAGCCACGCTCCGGAATACCCCTGCTTGGTGTGAACCAGAATCGTATCAGCATAACCGTTGCCATCAAGGTCGCCGTCAACTGCGGCGGATTTTCCTCCGGATACAGTCAGAGTCAGGTTACCGCTGACGTTATCCAGTGAATAGGTCGTGCCGTTGTAAACGAAGTCTGCGCCGTTGACAGTGATCGAGCCGTAATCGACGGTTCCGTTGCCGATGGTGATCGTGCCGGTGAAATTGCTTGCACCCTGAGCGAGTTTGTATGTTCCAGACTTCTGATAATCTTTTACGGTAATTGTATAAGTTGGCGATCCACTTATCCGAGAGAGGTTGTTGATCATAAAACCAGCTGATGTTGTCCATTCTGAAACAGTGAAATCAATTACTGAACCAGGGTCAGCGTAGACATATGCAAATTCACCGATCCACAGGCTTCGTTTATGGATTCCAGGACTATAGATGAATAATTCCCCTTGCTCTTCAACAACAGTATTGCTGGCTGTTCCATAGACTTTTATTTTAGAATTTATTCTTGTGTTTTTTAATGTTCCAGAAATGGATACATCGGCACTTCCCCCCGCGTATATTGTAGTATTGCTGGCTGTCCCGTCAGAGGAGATGTATATGTAGCCCCCTGCATTAACAGTGGTGTTGTTTGCTGTTCCCCCTGAGAAGATGTACATAGCACCGTTGTTAGTTGTATTGTTCGCCGTTCCTCCCGATGAGATGGCCATTTCGCCACCATGAATGGTGAAACCAGATATATACGCATTTTTCATCTCAAAAGCAGAACCGTTGTATGTTCCCTGAATGTAGGTGTCAGATGCTACGGTTATACCAAAGCGTGCCCCGGATTTAGCAACAATGTCAGTTGCTGTTCCCCCAGCGAATATGTGCATGTAACCATTTGAATTAACTGTCGTATTGTTCGCCGTTCCGCCTGCTAAAATATCCATTCTCGAACCAAGAATATACACATTTTCATCAATAATAGCAGAACCGTTGGAAACATTATCGAAATATTTATCTTTTTTAAAAGAAAATCCGCCGAGATATCCACCTGCAGATAAAGTCAATGTCTTTGCTGAGCCGCCCGAGTAGATGAGCATTTCACCCCCTGAATTAACAGTGGTGTTGTTCGCTGTACCGCTGGAGTATATGTCCATGGAGCCAGCATAATCAACTTTAGTGTTATTCGCTGTTCCGCCCGAGGAGATGTGCATGTAACCGCTTGAATTAACAGTAGTGCTGTTCGCCGTTCCGCCTGGACCGATGTGCTTTCTGCCTCCACTATAAACGGTCGTACTGTTCGCCGTGCCAGAATAGATGTGCATCCAGCCTCCGCTATAAACAGTGGTGTTGTTTGCTATTCCACCCCAGTTGATGTTCATTGAGCCAGCATAATTAACGATAGTTTTGTTTGCTATTCCACCAGAAGAGATATACATTCTGCCGTGATTTATAGTAGTACTGTTTGCCGTACCGCCAGAGGATAGGTACATGCTGCCATAGGAATTAACAGTAGTGCTGTTCGCTGTGCCGCCCGAGTAGATGCACATCATGCCCCCGCTAATGCCAGTACGATTTGCCGTACCACCAGAGGATATGTATATTTTACCGCTTCCGTAAACAGTGGTATCGTTTGCTTTTCCACCCAACTTGATGTGCATTGAGCCAGCATAATTAACGATAGTTTTATTGGCCTCTCCATTTGAGTAGATGTTTATGTAGCCGCCAGAATTAACGGTGGTGTAGTTCGCCGTTCCACTCGAGTAGATGTACATATAATCATTTGATAGTGTCAACCCGCTGCTGACCATGCCTGAAAAGATATAATACTCTGCCATAAAAACTGTTCCTTTATGAAAAATGTTGTAAAAAATATATTTGTGGGGTTAATTTATCATAAGTTTTATATTTTTCAAACGCTTATGATTGAAAAATGTGATTTTTTTGTTTTTTGTGTGTTTTCAGCGGCTTGCAGGCGTTGAGTTTGCGGCGCTTTTAACGGACAGATACGGACAATTACGGATTAAGTCGGTGTGCCGCCTGTTATTCAAATAAAAAAAACTGGGGCTGAGCGCAAAACCTGATGTTTTGCGGCGGTCTATTACGCCGTAAGAGTTGCGGCGAGCGTTGCACGCCGCCGCAGGTTTGATTTTTTCACAAAAAATGAAACAAAAACAAAAAACAAGGTCTGCGGCAGAAATTTGCAGCAGACCATGAATAAATCAATACTTTTACTGAACTGTAAAATGCTGTTTGTGAAGATCAGTACCTTCTTTTATCCATGTTTTGGCAACATCTTTACTGACAGTTTCCACATGACCGTCAGTCATAAGGACATTGATCATTTTTTCTCCTCCGTGAACAGGACGGAGACTCGGTCCTGCTGTTGATGGCCAGATATAAATTGAAAAATACATTCCTGATGTCTGAATTCCAATTCCAAGCCCTGGGGAGAAATCCGCTTCTCCTGAGACTTTATTGGCAACTGTATCACCAGAGTAAAGCAGAGTACTTGGATTTTTCATCTTGCCAACCTTATGATTGGTCCAGAAAAAAGCCTTGCTTGTCTTTTTTATTTTTTCCTCATCATAACCGCCCGAAGCAGAAACGACAGAGTGACTGTATACATTTATACCATATCCCTGTACGCGTACAAGTGCGCCCTCGGCATCGGCATAAGATGTTCCGACTTTCAATCCACCGAAACGGGGATGATCTATCTGCGGCGAGGAAGAACAAATCCATATAAACGGGTTGTTTCCTGCATACGCATACAATCTGCCGACCCAGCGGGTCTTCTGGTTTGCTCCGGAGAACAAGTGGAATCCCGCGATAAACCCATCATTGGTGTCAGAGTACATCGCAGAAGCACTGCCGATCTGTTTGAGATTGTTGATACAGCTGGCACTGCGTCCACGCTCTCTGGCACTGTTGAGAGCTGGAAGCAGGATAGAAGCAAGAATGGCGATGATTGCAATCACAACAAGAAGCTCTATAAGAGTAAAGCACTGCTTTACTCCGCCATGGCGGAAATTTTTCATTTTTCATTTCCTTTCTATTGGAATTTTCAAAACTTTTCCAGTTTAAGATTGCGAACAGTGACTGTTCCTTTGGAACGGGAGTTATACATATAAAGGTAAATGACATTTTTCTCTGCAGGAGTTTTGAAACCGCCTTTAACAGTATGATACTCACCGTCACCTTTGATCTTATCGGCGAGCTGGGCAAGAATATGGAATTTTCTTGCCTTGTCATAATAACCTACCAGCACATAGTGATCGGAAACCTTGCTGCTGATCCCTTCAGTTTTGCAGATTTCAAATTCAATATTGTAAGAACTGCCCATTTCCACAGGCAAACTTGATTTCACACAGTTGAACTTATCAGAGGATTCAACAGTCAAACCTTCAGCAGTTTCAACTTTGGTCGGAGCAAAAGGATACTGCTTGAGCAGCGCGGCAGCTTCGGCTTTCGCCTTATTTTCCCAGTCTGCAAGATCTTCAGCCGGAAACGCTTTGGCAATCATACTGTACACGGGAGAGGTGTAACCGGCTTTGACAACTTTGGGCAGATCGACCCAGAAATAGTATTTGTGATAGGCTTTGCCGACATCCCAGAGCAGGTTTTTACCGGTAAATTTACCGAATTCAGGGAAGAAGTTCACCGTAGCATATTTGCCTTCGGGAAGATACTGGCTGAAGAAGTACGCTTCGGGTTCGCCGTAGACACGCATTTTGTTGTCGTTGATGAATTTGCCTTTTACAACATTGCCGCTTTTGCGGATAAAAAGATAATCAGTGGTCTTTTTATTCCAGCAGAACTGCCACATATAGAACTGGTGTACAGGCTGATCTTTGAGAGCGGTAAACTGCTTGTCGGCACGCAAACCTTCCGGAGTAAGAGTGTAAGTACAGGAAAGTTTGATATTGGCAAGCGTGGAGGTTTTCTTGAATACCACTTTTTCGCCTTTATAGACACCTTCGGCAACCGGAACCGCTTCACCGCCGTCGACAGAAACAGAACCTTCAAGGAACTGTTCCAAACCGCCTTCAGTATGACCGGCACCGATATATTTGCCGCTGGCAGGAGACATAACATTGCTGTAAAATCCGGTCGGAGTTCCAAGTTCCACTCCATCGCAGAAAAATTGGACGATACTCCAGCGATGCGGCATTTCACGGAAAATGATTTTGTATTTTCCGGATTCCAAAGTCATGAATTTCGGCGCTCCGAGGAGCATCAGTGCGCAGCCGAATACGGCTGCAAGTGTGGCGAAGAATTTCATTTTTCTTTTTCCTTTTTGGTTAGGGGTTATCAAAGCTCTTTAAGAGAGATTTTATCCACAGATATACTGCCGGTTGATTTTTGATTGTAGATAAACAACCCGCAATTATACAATTCTCCATCGGGAGTGATTTTGATTGCGATTTCATGCCAGTTGCCGTCAGCAGGAGCAGAAGCTCCTGCACTTCCGTAAAATTTCAGCTTTCTTTTTTCTGAATAATTGGCAACAGCCATATATCCCTGACTGCCTTTATCTTTACGGATCCTGGCTTTGAGCATGTAAGTTTTACCTTTTTTCAGCGACATCTTCACCTTATACTGCAAGGTGCTTTTGCCGTTGCCGGTGATCGTAAGCATCTCTTTTTCGCCTTTGACACCGTTTCCGGAAGCATCGTCAAAATTCAATCCGGCACTGTCACCACTGTGCGGAGCAAGAGTTCCGAACAGGGAAAGAAGATTGCCCGCCTTGAATCCGGCGATTTTCTTCAAACCTTCAGCAATTTTGCGTGCCTCGGCATCAGAAGCGGTCGTCCAGACCTCAACCCCATAAGGAGCAAGTTTTATTTCACGGTTGCTAAAAATCTTTTTACTCGATTCCCACGCGGAAACAGAGCCATCCATTTTGCAGGATCTCCAACTGTCAGTGTAAACGACTCCGGCTTTGGAAGGACGGTTGGCGGTGTTGATAAATACCGCCATTTCTGCTCCGTCAGAAGCTCTGCGGAAACGGCTGTGAACGATTTCAGGCAGAGTTACCGGATGCGGCTTGGGCGCGGCGATTCCCCAGCTTGACGTCTGCATCGGCGGAGCCGGATCAAAACTGAACGGTTTCAGCATAGTTCCGCCATTGAAATAACTCAAAAGCAGTTTGCGCAAATGCACCATCTGTTTGGCAAAAACTATCCGCTGTTGCGACTTCATCAGCATACCGTAAGTAAACCAGCCGATCTGTTCTCCCTGAACCAGCTGCAGCGCAACTTTTGCAATAAAACCTGCTTCATCACCGGAACTGGTATTGTCAAAGTGTCTGCCGGTAAACTGGGTCTTGCCCGCATAAACAGCGGCAAAAAGCGGAATCTGATTCTGATCTGTCCAGCGCCAGGTGAGGAATCCGTCAAAGAAAGGTAAATGTGCCTCTGAGGCATCTTCCGTATCATGCGCCAGTTCAGGATATTTTGCCTGAAGTTTGGCAATTTTTTCAAACATTTTCCAGTAACCATCCCCCCATGCCGCAGGATCATTCAAATCATGACCGTGATCAGGATCAAAACAGGCAAAGGGACGGGAAGCACTCACCTGATCGTGATAGATCGCCGCAAAACCGTATCCAGCGACACGATCAGTGACTGAGGTCATTTTATCATGCCACGCCGGAACTCCGGCACACATGACAACATCACGGCAGGCCTTGCTGTAACGCTCATAATTCATACTCTTATCTGCATTGACAACAGCATATTTTTTGCCGTATTTCTGAAATTCAAAATCCACTTTACGGTGGGGACCATCCAATTCAGACCAAAGACGGTTGTCGATGTATGATTTGGTAAAAACACCCATTTTTATCATTTCGGCATTGAGTTTATCCACACCAACTTTAGCAAAACTGTGAGGGAAGCCGCTTTTGCCGCCGTCGTTCCAGCGATACCAGTGAACTCCGAAGGGAACTTCAAAATAATCACGCAATTTTTTCATTATTGAAGGCATGGCTTTCATATCCGCCTCTTTGAATGTCCAATGGCAGAACCAAAGCAGATTTTCCTCAAACCATTTCGGTGTGGGACGGAAGCGGGGACGGTTCCAACGGGCGGATTTTTCCACAAATTTTTTGTAAACCATTGCGGAATCGAACCAGTCGCCTTCAAACGTTTCAACAGCGGCGCGGGGCATACGGGCAATGGAATTGCCGCCGGATTTGTCTCTGGCAAATGCAACCGGGTTGCTCCAGTTCATTTCCAGATCACCGCCGCGGCTGCGGACAGTGTACTCTTTGATTTTTGCCTCAGGATCTTCCGGTGAAACATAAATACCGCTGTAAAGATCATAATATGCCGCAAACTGCATATTCAATCTGCCGCTGGGATACCAGCACGCAGAAGGCAGAGTACTGCGGACCGGATCATCATAAAGCACACCGGTCTGGGAGGGATGCACCAGTTTGCTTTTGCCGTCACCGGATTTTTCATGCAGACGGATTACGGGAAAATTCAAATTCTCCAATCTCAATGTCTTGTCTTTGTTATCTGCGGCAAAGTCAAAAGTGACCCGGCGGTTTTCTACAGTCAAATTGGACGCAACGGTAAGTTTATCCTGCTTCCAAACGACTTCAAAGGAGTTGTTTCCTGTTTCACGGCAACTCCACGGAGCGTAAGAATTCATCCGCCACTTATCTTTACCTTTGACACCGGCAAGAGACCATGCGATACTCTGTTTGCCGAAAACCTCTCTGGCGGTTTTTCTGCCATTTCCCGGCAGCTCCAGCATACCCAGAAGCGGGAATGCCCCTGCCCCTTTGCCGGTTGCGATCAAGGTAAGAGTATCATCATGTTTTATCAATTTCAGGAAAGTTCCTGTCTGATTGAAAAGCCGGATAAAATCATTCATATTCTTACTTTTCAAAGCCGCATCAAGTTTTCTAACTGCTCTGATCAGAGCCTGCTGGTCGAAACCGTTTCTTGCGGCTTTTTCCAGTCTTTTGCAAACCCACAAACTTCCGGAACCACCTTTACCGGAGTAACCGGCAAGAAGTTTTTCCAGTTCCGGTGAAACCGGAGTAAATCCCTGAGCATCGACTTTCACCAGTTTGGATTTCTGGGCAAGGACAAGTATTTCATCATCGGAAAGTACCCGGTCAAAGATTTTCACCTCAGCCAGATTGCCGTTGAATCCCCATTTTTTACCGTTGATGCCGACTCCCTGCGCCCAGCGTACCGGCTCATTGCAGGATGCCGGATGACCGTCAACTTCGGCACGGTACTGCGGCTCACCGTTGATAAACAACGTTACTGTCGTGAATTTGCGCCCCTCTTCCCTGCGGAATTGAGGTTCAAGAGTGACCGCCCAAATCGCCCACTGATTATAAGGAGGTGTGGCTGCCGCTTTGGTCAGCGGCACACACCACTTATTGCCGTTAAAAAAGTTGATATACATCTGATCGACCCAGGAGTCACTCCGTCTGCCAAATACAAATGTGTTACCTTTTCCGGCAATGATATCATGTTGAAAAACGATTTTTTTGTTTTCATCAAAACCGCTGCCGGCAATCGGCGGACGCTTGCGCAAACGGACAGCGGCACTTATCGTAAGTCCCTTTTCAACGCTGAACTTGTTACTGTTGCGTTCCTGTGCGAAACTTTCCTCATTCTGAAATTTCATAATTCCGTCAGTTTCGGAAGCTCCTGGAGCAAGCATCACCTCAGCCGGCAGCGGCAGCACTGCACAAAGCAGAAGAAAACTCAAAAAACGTTTCATAAAAACAATCCTTTGCTGTATCAGAATTTCCATCCGCAGTCGCGGAGCAATTCTTCAAACTTCTGACCGTAAGTAACATAATTGCGGTACATCACATCGGCTTCGCTCATAACGCCGTCTGCCTCATGGAACACAACTGCCAGATGCGGTTCCATGGAAAATCCGCCATCGTAACCGGAAGCCAGAAGATCGCTGACGATCGCCCGCACGTCGCCGTTGCCGAAACCGGCGTAGGTGAATTTGCAGGGCGGACGAACCATGCAGTCATCTCCCGGCACCGCGATACCGTCTTTGATGTGAACATAGACGATATGCTCTTTGACCTTGCTGTAAAACTCCCATGAACTCTGCAGCGCATAGGGCGGCTCACCGATCCAGCGGTAGTTGAAACAGGGGTTTCCGGTATCGTAAATCAGTTTCAGATTTTCATGGTTGACATTTTCCAGCAGACGGAGGGTGTGTTTGTAGGAAAGTCCGCCGTAATTCATGCAGTTTTCGTGTCCGTAAACAATGCCGTTATCGGCGCAAATTTCCACCAGACGGCGCACTTTTTTGAAGATTTGCGCTTCGATTTCCGGTGAATCCGGGCAGGCGCCGTCTTTCGGAGGAGAAACAAAACTCATTCCGCGGATAAGTTTGATACCCAATTTCTGCATACGGGGAATCGCCGCATTAAGCTCATCAAGAGAAGCCTGAAAATCTTCTTCTTTACGGGCATCTTTCGCCCAGTTTGCGACTCCACTGCCAAAGCAGTTGATGGAAATGCCTGATTCATCAAGCTGTTCGCAAACTTTGTCAAATTCTTCATCGGTCAGAGTGGCAAGATTTTTTCCGTTGATATTGCGCGCCTCTATAAATTTCCAGCCCAGTTCTTTGGTAGCTTTGATCTGAACGGCAAAATCTCTGCCGGCTTCGTCTGCAAATCCTGTAAGAAACATAATCTATTCCCTTCGTATTTTATCAGTAAGTTGTACTCATATCGGTTTTACCGGCTTCTTTGACCTCTTTTTTGCCGAAACGGGAATTTGCGGCAAGTCCGGCGAGCATTTCTGCATATTTGGCAGCATCAAGCGGCAACTCAACCGGAGTTTTGGTCAATCCGCTCATCAGCATGGCATTGCCCAGCTCAAGACCGCGGATACCTTCTTCGACCGGAGCGATAAGTTTTTCACCGTTCAAAATGGCATTGGCAACATTTTCCACGATAACAGCATGTTGCGGACGCGGCTCGTGCGGAATGGAAACGGTGCAATCCCATGTATCAGGCTTTTTGAAGCCGACCGTGGCTTCTCTGATCTGCACACTGGTTTCGATCTCATTGCGCAGGAAATTGATCGTTCCGTTTTCAAGGATGACTCTGCCGCGTTCGGCAGTGATTTCCAAACGGTTCGTTCCCGGAGCTTCACCGGTACTGGTGATAAAGTTGCCGACACAGCCATCGGCGTATTCAAGGTAAGCATTGACCTCATCTTCGACTTCGATATCATGATATTTACCGATCTTTGCCTGGGCACTGACCAGAACGGGCATACCGAAAAGCCACTGCATCAGGTCAAGCTGGTGGGGACACTGATTGAGCAGAACTCCACCGCCCTCACCTGCCCAGGTGGCACGCCAGTCGCCGGAGTCATAATAACGCTGGGTACGGAACCAGTCAGTGATGATCCAGTTGACACGGTTGATTTTTCCAAGTTCGCCGTTGTCAATCATCGCTTTGAGCTTGCGGTGGGCAGGCAGAGTGCGCTGATTGAACATGGCACTGCGGACAAGATGCGGATATTTCGCCGCCTCGTCAATCAGGCGCTGAGCTTCGGCTTTGTGAACAGAAATGGGTTTTTCAACGATAAAGTGCTTGCCGTTTTCCATAGCGGCGATCGCCAGATCGACATGAAAATAATGGGGAACAGCGATCAGAACAGCTTCAAGACCTTCATGCTTGAAAAATTTTTCTGTTTCGGTATAGCAAACGACCTTCTCTCTTATTTTTTCCGGCAAATGGTCAAAAGCTTTCGGCTTGATATCACAAACCGCGACCAGTTCCACATTTTTAATATCCTCCATCATCTCGGCATGTCCAGTGCCCATGTTGCCGATACCGATGATACCGAATTTGACTTTTCCAGCCATAATAACACGTCCTTTGATTTGTTTAAGGTGAATTTATAAATTGAGGTACAAATATGATGTACCACGCATATAAGTATACCAACATTTTCAGCATTTGTCAACCTGACAGAGCAAATATCCATGAAAAAACTTGATATAATGACTTATAAAAACACTTTTTTGTTTTGCATTAGATAAAAAAGCCGCTTGAAATAGTTGATATATTGAGCTACATTGTATCAGGTGCAGATTAAAAGAGGACCGATATGAAAACCAAAACTGCAAGTTTGGAACAATAT
The DNA here is from genome assembly GCA_015061615.1 of Lentisphaerota bacterium. GTDB lineage: Bacteria > Verrucomicrobiota > Lentisphaeria > Victivallales > Victivallaceae > UBA1784. The sequence continues at coordinate 84,317 of SUWE01000001.1, read as the reverse complement.
CTGCTCAGCAAGATAAATTCCGGAGAGTTTGCCCCCTTTTCGCAAATTCCTTCGCAATTCAAACTGATGCAGCAATTCAACTGTTCCAGAATAATAGTACAGAGAGTGTTGAAAAAGCTGTGCAATGCCGGATTTCTGCAAGCATCCAGAGGCAGCGGAACATTTGTACGTCCGGGACCTTACGGTTCAACACTCAAAGAGATAATCGTCATCAGCGAGTATGCGGCAAATGCCAACTATTATCCATTTTCAGGGATACTCTGCAATCTCAACACACCGGATATTCCAGTTCGCTGGATAAACCAGCAGTTCATATCCCGCAACTCCGAACATTTTTTCACTCCGGGGCAGGCAGTGATCTGGGTACTGCCGGCAGAGTCGCAAATCATGCTGATGCACCTGCTCCGCCAAAGGGGGATCCCCCAGCTTTTGATCAACCGCAGTTACGGAGATTTTGACAGCATTTGCACCGATTACTGGACAAGTATCGCAGAAGGATTGGAAGCTGTCATGCAGAAAGGTGATAAGCAAATTGCTGTAATAACTCCCGTTCCCAACGAAAAATCCCCATATCTTACAGACCGGCTGATGGCTTTTTACGAAGGATGTTTCAAGTGCGGGGCAACTATCCCCGCCGGCTGGATAGTAAAACACGATGAAGATGGAACCGGTGAACTGGACACCCGGCTTGAAAAACTTTACAAAACGTCAGGATTTCCCCGCAAAATATTCCTTCCTCATGAAAAACTGCTTACCGGAGTTATACTTTTTGCTTCAAAACACAATCTCGTATTGGGCAAAGATTATGAAATACTTGTTTTCATCCAGAGCAACTCCATGCCGCCGACAGCAGGATTGCACATGCTCCATCAGCCGATGGAACTGTTCCGGGCCGGAGTGGAGGAGTTCATCCGCCGGACTGCGGCAGGCGATAAAAGTCCATTTCAAAGAAGGTTGAAAACACAACTGCTGTGTCAGGTGTGATTTTTCATTGATTTTTACATATAAAGCAGGAAAAACATTTGTATGAAAGCAACTTTGGAGTTATATTAAGAAATGCTTACGTTAAGAGACATAGACAATAATCTTCCGGAAGAAAACTCCGGAACAATATCCCGGCTTGAAATAGCCGGATTTTATGGTGACCATGCGGTGTTCCAGCACGGCAAGACTGCTGTTCTGCGCGGAAAAACACTCCCCGCAGTAAAAGTGGAACTGACCGTGGGCGACTGCCGTCTGGCGATTTTCTCCAATCTTCTCGGAGAATTTACATTCAGAATCCCCCCGATGAAACCGGCATACGGATTGCAGCTGACGGTTGCCGCCGCCGGAGAAAAAGTTGTCTTTGAAGATATCTCGTTCGGCAATGTCTACATCGCCGGAGGGCAGTCCAATATGGAACTGTCCATGGAAAATGCGATTCCCGATGCCGGAGCGTTGGATGAATCAGTTCTTCATCTTGTCAAATTTTTCCCGATTCCGGTGCATACCTATTACGGTCAGGTGTCATCTCCGGAGGGTTCATGGCAGACCGCAAGCAGAGAAAGTTTGAGCAAATTTTCTGCGATCGGCGGATTTTTTGCAGCTGCCCTTGCCAAAAAGACCGGGATCCCCATCGGTATCATCGGAGCGACATACGGCGGAGTCAATATTGAGTCGTTTATCAGCGAATACTCTCTTTTGAACAGTTCCGCTTATGCTGAAGAAACCGCCCGTTACAATGAAAAAGTCTGTTCTCTTGACCTTGATTGTGAAACATTTCCGCCATCAGGAAAACTTGACCGTGCAATAAGAGATATTTTCCCGGAAGAACCCGCCGACGGCGGCATCGAAGCAGGATTCTGCACTGAAAAATTCGATGACTCCGATTGGGATACGATGCTTATTCCCGACAGCTGGACTCAGGCGGGACATAACCATGCGGGGATCTTCTATTTCCGGCGTAATATCAAACTTCCATCTGGCGCTTCAAGCCACCATTTCACCCTTCATCTGGGAGCGGTCGACAAATTCGACCGCACCTTTGTCAACGGTATTGAAATCGGTTCCACCGGCGATGCCTACACAATGGAATTTTGGAACACACCAAGAGTTTACGAAGTTCCTGAAAATATTCTGCGTGACGGTGAAAACACCATTGCCATACGGGTATTGTCACTTTATTCGATCTGCGCTGACGGCGGTTTGACCGGACCTGCCGAAGATATGTATCTGGAGTCTGAAGACGGTTCCATAAAAATCGGAATCACCGGCAAATGGAAATTCAAAGAAACTTTCGATGCCGGAACCGAAGGCATGACCTGCATGCACAACTTCGGTCAGGGCGGCTGCAACAGTCTGTACGGATTTTTCGACTCCATGCTGCGTCCCATCGAAGGAACAGCCCTTGCCGGAGCGCTCTGGTATCAGGGAGAAGCCAATGCCATCTGCACCGCAGGAATTTATCAGGAGCTTATGGAACTGCTGATTGCGGACTGGCGGAGAAATTTTCTTGACAGCAAATTGCATTTTTATATTATCCAGCTGCCGGATTTCCAGCCGGTTCACCGTTTTGCCCCGTTCGGCACCTGGCCGCTGCTCCGCGAAGCACAGTCTATGGCGGCAAAAACGACCGGCAGTACATTGATAAACACCATCGGCACCGGAGATGTATCCGATATCCATCCGCGCAACAAAAAAGAAGTTGCCGAAAGGATCGCGGATTATGAATATGCAAGATTGAACGGCAGCGCTGTAAAAATTCCGGAGCTGTTGTCGATCAAAGCTGAAGGCAATGCTCTTATTCTCAAGTTCGATCAGAAGCTGGACAAAAATTCTTCTGCGGAAGCGTTTGTCATTGCCGGAAAAGATTTTGAAGCATTTGAAGCGACAGCTGAATTTGTATCTGACGATACCATAAAATTGACCTCGAACGCGGTGAGTGAACCTTTCGCCGTATGGTATGCGTGGGCAGAAAATCCGCGTGGGTTCGGCTTGAAAGCAACTTCCGGTATCGCAATTCCGCCATTCCGGGCGGCGTTGGACAACACTCTGCCGGTTGGAAAAAATTTGATAGATTAACCTTAAATGAAAGGATAAAAAATGACTTACGAAGAAAAAATGAAATGGTTCAATGAGGCAAGATTCGGTATCTATGTCCACTTCGGCCTCTACTCACTGCTCGGTCGCGGAGAGTGGACAATGTATTCAGAACGTATCCCGGCTGCGGAATATGCAAAACTTGCCGATCAGTTCAATCCCGATCCCGGTTGTGCAAAAGAGTGGGTGGAAACTGCCAAAGCCGCCGGAGCAAAATATATGGTTCTGACCACCAGACACCATGAGGGATTCTGTCTTTTTGACAGCAAATGCTCTGATTACACAAGTGTGAAACACGGCTGTAAACGTGATATCGTCCGTGAATATGTCGATGCCGCCAGAGAAGCCGGACTCAAAGTCGGTCTGTATTACTCTCTGCTCGACTGGAGATTCCCCGGTTACTTTGAACCGGAAAAATATCCCGAATCAAAAGATGCCCTTATCGCGCAGATTTTCACTCAGGTGCGCGAACTGATGACCAATTACGGTCAGATCGACATTCTGGAATATGACGGCGGCTGGGATGCAAAACTTCAGCTCAAACGCGACGGCTGGGCAAAATTCTGGAACGCCGAAGAACTCAACGCCATGGTCCGCGAACTTCAGCCGCAGATCATCATCAATGACCGCTCCGGCAAAGATGAAGATATTGAAACTCCCGAACAGGTCGTCCGCGCCGGTAAACAGCGCATGACCGAAAGCTGTATGTGCATCGGTGACTCCTGCGCATGGGGTTACACCCGTTTCAATCCCAACTGGAAAAGTTCTGAACAGCTGCTCCAGCATCTCGTACAGGCGGCACAGCTCGGCGGCAACTATCTGCTCAACATCGGTCCTGATCCGCACGGGCATATCCGGAACGAGGAACTTGAACGTCTGCAAGCGGTCGGCAACTGGCTCAGCCGCAACGATGAAGCGATCCGCAATTCCCAGAGCTGTGAATTGATCGGTTCCACCCAGCCGGGTGTGGTCGATCTCAATTTGCAGGGTCCGTGGACACGCAAAGGCAATATCGGTTACTGGTGCATTTTCCGCTGGCCCGGCAACGTTGCAACCGCTGTCCGGATTGCGACCCCGGTCAAACGGGTCAGTATGCTCGTTTCCGGCGAAGAACTCCCCTTCTCATGGGATGCGGAAAACGGCAAACTGGTCATCACCGGTCTGCCCGCCCTCGCCCCCGATCCGCTGGCAACTGTCATCAAAGTCGAATTTGAAGATGTTCCCCGCCGTATGGAAGAAACTGATCTGGCAAGCTGGATCGGAAATATGAAATAATTGTTCCAATATCTACATAAAGGAAAGATAACAATGGATAAACTCAACTATACCAGTCATGAACTGGCAAACCGTATCGGCAAACTGCCGAAAGATTTCACCAAAAAAGATATCATTGATTTCATCATCGCCGATGGGATCCGTCATATCAACTTCCAGTATCCCGCCGGTGACGGAAGAATCAAAACCCTCAACTTTGTTATCAACGATGCCGCTTATCTGGAAGAGATCCTTTCCTGCGGTGAACGTGTTGACGGCTCCAGTCTCTTCCCCTTCATCGAAGCTAACAACAGCGACCTCTATGTGGTTCCCCGTTTCCGCACTGCTTATATGGACCCTTTCAGTGAACTGCCGACGGTGAACTTCCTCTGCTCCTTCTTCAACAAAGACGGCGAACCGCTTTCCAGTTCTCCGGAATACACCCTGCACAAGGCGTGCGAAGCATTCCGCAAATCCACCGGTATGGAATTTCAGGCAATGGGTGAATTGGAATACTACGTTATCGCTCCTGATGATGAGTGCTATCCCGCAGTCGATCAGAAAGGTTATCATGAATCCGCCCCCTATGCAAAATTCGGAGAATTCCGTCAGCTTTGCATGAACTACATTGCCCGTACCGGCGGTCAGATCAAATACGGACACTCTGAAGTCGGCAACTTCACCCTCGACGGAAAAATCTACGAACAGAACGAAATCGAGTTTCTCCCGGTCAACGCCGAAGAAGCTGCGGAACAGCTGCTGATTGCCAAATGGATCATCCGCAACCTTGCTTATCAGGAAGGTTTGGATGTCACCTTTGCTCCCAAAATCACTGTCGGCAAAGCCGGTTCCGGTATGCACATACATTTCCGCGTAGTCAAAGACGGAATCAATCAGATGCTCAAAAACGGAGAACTTTCCGATGATGCGAAACGTGCCATCGCCGGTCTGATGACTCTGGCTCCCAGTATCACTGCTTTCGGCAACACCAATCCGACCAGCTATTTCCGTCTCGTTCCTCATCAGGAAGCGCCGACCAATATCTGCTGGGGTGACCGCAACCGTTCAGTGCTTGTCCGCGTTCCGCTCGGCTGGACCAGCAAAAAAGATCTCTGCATTCAGGCAAATCCGGGAGAAAAATCCTCATCCTACGACACCACCCAGAAACAGACCGTGGAAATGCGTTCCCCTGACGGCTCCGCGGATATCTTCCTGCTGCTTGCCGGTTTGGCAGTTGCCTGCCGCTGCGGTTTTGAAAATCCCGATGCTCTGACTGTTGCAGAAAAGACCTATGTCAACGTCAATATCCACAAAGACGAAAACAAAGCGATCCTCGATTCGCTCAACGTCCTGCCCGACAGCTGTGCGGCATCTGCCGACTGTCTGGAAGCTCAGCGTGCTTTCTATGAAAAGGAAGGCATCTTTGCTCCGGCAATGATCGACGGCTTGATCGCAACTTTGCGCAAGTTCGATGACCGCACCCTGCGTCAGGATATCGGCAACGATCAGTCAAAGATCCTTGAGCTGGTGGAAAAATATTTCCACTGCTGAAAAAATTCCTGAAAAAAAAATCTGCTGAACTGTCAAAAGTTCAGTGGATTTTTTTTTATCCCGGTGCTACATTAAGGGTTTGAAAGGATGATGTGTCACATGAAAATACCCGATAAGATAAAAACTTTTTTCTCCACGATCAGAGAGTCGATCCGTAAACTTGCGAAACACTGTCATCCCCTGCCCTGCAAAAAGAAAATCAAAACGAAGTGGAGCAGAAAAAAGAAAATTGCGGTAACTGTTTCTATTATTTTTATCTCGGGAGTACTTTTCTTTGCTTTATCAAATCTGCTGATAATGGCGCAGTCAGACCGGGTACATTTTTCAACAGAGAATATTCCAGAGTGTCATGCGGCATTGGTGCTTGGCTGTTCCCCGACAGTTCACAAACGGGCAAATTACTATTTTTTTACACGCATAGACGCCGCGGCAAAGATTTATAAAAGCGGAAAAGTGAAAAAACTCCTTCTTTCCGGCGATAACGGCCGCAAAGGCTACAATGAACCGGAAGCAATGCGGCAGGCACTCATTGCCTGCGGAGTACCAGACAGCGATATCTACTGCGATTATGCCGGATTCAGCACACTGGATTCGATCATAAGAGCAAAACAAATTTTCGGTCAGCAGAAATTCATTGTTGTTTCACAGCCGTTCCACTGTGAAAGAGCGATTTTTCTCGCGAAGATAAAAGGTTTGGATGTCTGCGGCTTTGCTGCAGAAGATATAACTGCATGGCGTTGGAGAGTCAGACGGTACATAAGGGAATTCCTCGCCCGTCCTGCGGCGATCCTCGATCTGCTGACCTTCCGTTCAGCCAGATTCGGCGGTATAAAAATTGATATGACTGTTCCGCAAACAAAAGCGGAAGAATAAAAAAAGGAGTATGCAATGAGTCCGAGGGAAGAAGCTGTTGAAAAAGCAAAAAAACGGTTGCGTGAAAAAGGTTTGACCGAAGGTATCAGAATTGGTGAGATCCTGTTCTGGAAAGACTCAAGCAACAGAAAAATCAGAGTTGGAGCATGCGAAGACCGCATCGTCGATTTTTTCTGCGAAGGCAAAGAAAAAGAATATTTTGATGCCATTTGTGAAAAAATCAAGGATAACGATTCTTACACAAGAAAGCGCGGCAGATGCTTTACCGCAAACAGCAGTGACATTGTTGAACAGTGCGACCTGCTTTGCAAATTGTTTCATATCGCCGACTGAAACCAATCAGCGCATTGTCACATAAAATGCAGCAGAACCTGAACAGTTTTTAACCAGAGTAAGTTTGCTCCCGTTCCAGATCACTTTGGCAGGAACGCAATCGAACTTGTCATCCATGATCGTTGCCGAAACCTCTTTGGCATTTTCCATGCCGGAAACTTCGAGTTCGATCATTTCAGCTGTTCCCCGATAATCAGAAACGATCATCCTTGCGCCATCGCCGTTCCTGGCTTTGGCAGCAAGAATATAAACGCTTTGCCGCTGTTGAAGATTTTCGGTATTCACCCGTTCATCCGCCTCATAAAGAAGGCGCCCCATCATCTTCATCGAGAAAGAGTTTTTACTTTCTTTACAGTTTGCATCACGCCATCCCCAAGTGCCGCCCAGACCGGCTCCGTAATAAAATGCGGAGTCAAGCGGTGTATCGTGCCATGCGGCAAGTACCGCCAGATTGAAACAGCCGGAGTCGATTCCGTGAAGTCCGCATGGACCATCCATTGCCCGTTTACGCATTTCGGCAGTGGATGACAGGTGGACACCATCCCACGACAGCAGATAATGCCATTCATTTATACAGATTTCCGTCTGTGTAAAACCGCGTTCATCCAAAAAGTTACGCATATCCACAGGCTGCTGAACGAGAGTTTTCACACTGCTGCCGTAATAGTGCCATGAGATGAAATCAGGAGCAATATTTTCTTCTTTGCACCGGACAAGGATTTTTTCAGTGAAAGGCAGATTGAACCATGCGGATGCCGGTCCGCCGAATTTCAATTCCGGAAATTCACTTTTCAGCCGCTTCAGTACGGTCACAAACAGTTCCACAAACTCATCTTCACTGCCCGCCCACATTTGCCCTAATTCCGGTTCATTCCAGATTTCCCAATACTCCATATCTTTATACTCAAAGCCACCTGCCCAGCCGCGGGTGTAATGGCGGACTATTCCGGCGAGGATTTCGGCATAACGGGAAAAGTCACGGGGAACAAGGGTATTGAAGTGAGCATCCGGATTTTTTTCATGAGTGGTATGCTCGATGCTGGTTCCCAGACGGTAGAAAACCCGCATATTGCAATCACGGGCAAGTTTGATGATCGCATCCGTGGCACGGAAAAAGTAATTCTCAGGATTCTCCGGATCAAGATGCTCCAACGGAAAAATAAAGTGTGTATCAACGATACGCTGTCCGGCATCCCATAATGCCCAATCATGATTCCGGGCGGAATAAAAATTCATTTTCCGGTATTCATCATCAAACTGAAAGTGATATCTGTAACAAAGAGCCGGAGCGCTGTTTGAAGCATGAAGTTCATGCTTGAGTTTACCTGTCACCTGAGAAAAATCCACCCTTGCAGCTGTATATATATCCGCCATAATAACCTTCCCCGTGTTGTATTTTATCAGAATTTATCCGTCACCGGGAAAAATACCCGGTTTGAATTTTGAAAATCATGCCCGCCGATATCAAGAATCATCACTTTTTCACCGTGCAGAACTTCATCAGAAGTGATATCTTCAAGCTCCACGCCTTCCAAAAGTTCCTGAATCTGTTCCGTTTCAGGCAGATAAAGTTTCTGCACACCGAGCTGATAAAAAAGCCGTTTCCGGTCAGCAACAGATGTGGCCTGACGGTCAAAAGCAATTTCGATGATCGTATCACCGGCTTTCACAGCATACATTTTCGGAACAACTGCAAAGCGGAACTCCGGTTCGGCAAAAATCCGTTCCCAACTGTGCAGTCTGCCGGAATCATCGCGCAGAACCTTGCCGGAAAATTCCGGAGAATCATTGTAAAGACGGATAATATTTTCCTTCTCTCTGTCAGAAAGAAATATCCCCCGTTCCCAACTGAGCGCGGCAGTCTTTTTTCCGGATACGATAATTTTCGCTGATGGGGTGTCTCTAACTTGCCATCCGGCACTTTCATACACACGGCAAAAAGCGGTATAAAGCGGCAGTGAAACAAATTTTTCTTCTTTTGCCCATTGTGCGGCAAAGCGGCACAATTCACGGGCAATTCCCTGCTTGCGGTACTCCGGAGCAACGGCAACAGAAGCAATTCCCGCCATCGGAACAACTGCACCGTCACACCATATACAGTAAGGAATCACCCCGCAGTGACCGGCAACGGTATTGCCGTCAAATGCGGCAAAGGATATTTCTTCATAAGGCATTTTCCCCTGTTTCAACGCAAGCTGTTCCCAATAATCGGGGAATGCTGCTCCCAACAGCGGCAATACCAGATGCTGTTCAGATTTTTCCAGCAAACGTATCGTAATATCTTTCATAAAAGTTCATGCTTTCTCTGCAAAACCAGTACAGTACGCGGCGGAAGATAAAGACTGATGACCTCCCCCGCTTCCCTTTCCATCGTAAAATATTCCTGCTCTGCTGTCCGGCGGTCAAATCCACCGAAACAAAGTTCATCACTGTCCAATACAGTGCTGTAACTGCCGCGCAGGACTTCAAACTCATAATCGCAATAGGCATTTTGCCAATGGAAATTGAAAAAGAACCAGTAATTGTCTCTTTCAAAGGCAATCACCTTCGCAGTGTCGTCGATCCGCAAAGTCTGCACCGGACGGTCATAAAATCCTTTTTCACCTGCGATTGCCGTAATTTGCCGGTCAAATGCAGACAATCCGCCGAAACGCAGATCCGGATCACGTTCAAGACTCCATTGTCTTCTGGCGTGATGATAACTCCAGTTGTTGCCTTCACGCGGCAAGTCTATCCATTCAGGGTGTCCGAATTCATTGCCCATAAAGTTGAGATAACCGTTCCCTGCGGTGGCGGCAGTTATCAAACGCATCAATTTATGCAGAGCAACAGCCCGGTCGATCCTCATATTGCCGGAGTTTTTGTGCATTCCGTAATAAATATCTGCCCCCGCCATGCGAAACAAGGCACTCTGTCCGCCGACGATAGCCTGATCATGACACTCGACATAACTTATGCTTTTTTCATCTTTTCTGCGGTTGAGCAGTTCGCCGTAAAGCTGAAACATGTTCCACTTCTCATCGGGAATATCAAGCAGTTTGAACCAGAAATCGGTAACGCCCATCGCCATACGGTAATCAAAGCCGATACCTTCAGCAGAAGCCAATCCCGGCATACCGCTGACATCTTCAGCAACCGTCAGTGCATCCGGACGCACTTCATGGATAAGTTTGTTGGCAAGTGTCAGGTAAGTGACGGCATCATCATCAATCTCACTGTTGAAATAATCATCGTAACTTGTAAAACACCGGTTCAAGCCGTGATGCAGGTAAAGCATACTGGTGACACCGTCAAAACGGAAACCATCTATGTTGAACTCTTCAAGAAAATAACGGCAGTTGGAAAGTAAAAAGCGCAAAACATGTTCGTCACCGTAATTGAAACAAAGTGAATCCCATGCGGTATGCTCCCCGCGGGCACCGTCATGAAAATATGTGGAACGGCTGCCGTCAATTTCCGCCAGACCTTCTGAAACATTTTTCACAGAATGTGAGTGTACAAGGTCGATAATCACCCGCAATCCGAGACGATGCGCCTCATCGACCAGCGATTTGAAATCCTCCGGAGTCCCGAAGCGGCTGGATACCGCATAAAAATTGGCGACATGATAACCGAAGCTGCCGTAATAAGGATGTTCCATGATCGCCATCAGCTGAATGGTATTATACCCCTTTTCCGCAATCACCGGCAGGATTTTTTCCCGGTATTCCTGATAAGAACCTACCTTGCCTTCTTCCTGAGCCATACCGATGTGGGATTCGTAAATCAGAGGAGCTGACGGAGGCGGAACCGGATGCTTGAAAACAAACTTTTTTTCAACCCGGACAACCGCGGAAAATTCTTTAGTACCACTGTCCTGCACAACATAACGGGCATAAGCCGGAATCCTCAGACCGCATCCGCCGGGATAGGTAACGAACATTTTGTAATGCATGCCGTCAGAAAAAATTTCACGGGAGAACCGGCCTTCCCAGATACCGTTTCCGACAGATTCAAGCTGATATTTCTTATCAATCTGCCATTGGGAAAAATCTCCGGTAAGAACAATACTCAGTGCATAAGGAGCATACTCGCGGAAAACCCACTGATTTTTCTCAAGGTGCAATCCGAAAAATTTATGGTCTGCCGCTGCAGGAAGCAAACTCCTCTTTTTTCCGCTGAGTTGGCGGAAACGTTTCTCCGCAGCTTTGCGGCGGCATTCCAGTATTTCTGAATAAGGAGCAAGAAAGGCATCATCCGACAATTTCACCGGAAGATTTTTTCTTTCAGAAAATTTCATTTGACAGCTCAATTCTGCACCAAAGGACGCTCAAGCATTGATTCGTAAATATCAATGTATTTCCCCGCAGTCACACTGAGATTGAAGCGGTAACGCGCATCATCCATGACTCGGGCAATGACCGTTTCTTTATACTTTTCATCCTGCCGGTAAAAACGCATTGCCTCGTCGATACCCCAAAGCAATCCGCCGTGATCGTAGTCGCGGAAAACAAATCCGTTACCGCTTTTGCCGTCTTCTGAAAGGTGTTCAACAGTATCGTGCAAACCGCCGGTATCATGAACAACCGGCAGGGAACCATAATACTGACATGCCATCTGCGGCAATCCGCATGGCTCAAAACGTGAAGGCATCAACATGAAATCAGACGCGGCAAATCCCAAATGCGACAAAGATTCATCGAAATCACACACCATGACCCGCTCATAGAAGTTGTGATGCGCAACAATATCCCGGAAAATCTGCTGATAGGAACCGTTGGCAACAATGGCAATCTGCAAGCCGCTGTCCCAATAGCGGTGAATTACTTCATAAACAAGATCAGAAAGCAGTTGACAACCTTTCTGAACCGGATCAAGACGGTGCGGCCAGAAAAAGAGCGGAGCGGACTGGTCACACTTCAAACCGGTGCGGAGCTGAAAGGCAATCTTATTGACCTTTTTTGCCGACATACAGCTTGAACTGTCATATTTAACTTCAAGGAACTCATCACTGCGCGGATCATTGCTTGTATCGGGAGAATTGAGAATGCCTGCGGCACAGCCGGCATAATATTTTCCGGATATTTCACGCCGGATATTTTCCGGAACAAAGTAATGCTGACCATCGACAATCTCTTTGAGAAACGTGGGACTTACGGTGTTGATAAAATGTGCGGCAAAAATTCCGCTGGTAAGAAAATCAACACAATTATTATCCCGGCTTTCCTCATAGTTGAATGGAGGACGGTCGTAATAAAGATTCTGCCAGAAAGGAGCCGCATCGATTCCGCGATCTTCGATCTGCGCCAGAGTCCGTTTCTGAGTGTGGATATTGTGAACAGTAAAAAGACATGGTATTCCCATCCTGCGCGCCGCCGCCGGAATCAATCCGGTCATCCAGTCGTTGCAATGGATCAAATCCGGCTTGACCGACGGAATGATATTGTTGATGACCTCACGCTGAAAAGCAAGACTCTGCAAAAAGGTATCATTGTCATAGCCGCTGTAAACGGAATCACGGTAGTAAAAAATACGATCTTCAGCCAGATGGATGCGGCTGTTGTGCAGATTGCTCATATAAAGACGCAATTCATCGTTGATCAGCTTGCCGACATCTATATGAAACATTTTGCGGTAATGGGGAAGTGCCACATGCACATCAGCCCCCAGACGGTAAAGTTCACCGACAAGCGCCGCCGAAACATCGGCAAGACCTCCGGCTTTAGCCCGGAGGTATCCGCCCATTACACTCATCCCGGCAGGGAGCGAAGTTATCTCCGGAGTCACCATAAGGATTCGGGGATTGGCTTTCTTTATTTTCCGCATTTCAAAACCTCCGCACCTGTTCTCTGATATTTTTTCATTCCGGCCAGCACATAAATCCCGGAACGCTGTTATCCCACGCTTTACCGGCGGCTTTGATACGGGCGGTAAGTCCGAATCTGCCGGCGATACAGCACTCGATATCTCCGCCGTAAAGATAAACACCGTTGCCGCGCTCCTCAATGAGTTTCAATTCAGTAGAGGTACTGTCCACGATCTCATTGTGGGCATTGGCACTGCCGGTGTAGGCATCAACTTCGACTTCATCCGGACGGAGATTCCCCAGATTGACCTCAACTGTAACCGGAATTTTATCGCCGATGTGAAGATTGTTCAATGGACACTGCACGATCGGATTACTGATAGAAAGTTTGCCGGTTTCAAAATTTTCGACCAGCCGTTTTTTATCATCGACAAGTTTCTTTGCTTCGGCGGCACCGTTTGCGGTAAGAGTCCGGAAAGCCTCAGATGCAGGCTGGTAAAATTTGCGGTTGTAATCACCGACCATGCGGGCACTGGAAAAGAATCCGAGTCCGGTGGCAATAGATGCTTTCATACGGGCAATCCAACGCCGGGGAAGATCACCGCCCTGACGCTCGTAGAAGCAGGGAATGATCTCATTTTCCAAAAGGTTGAAAAGCTGCTGACTTTCAAAATTATCCCGGTCTTCGTCAGCGGTGTAATAATCATTGCCTTCGATCGCCCAGCCGTTTTCGCCGTCATAGGCCTCCGCCCACCAGCCGTCAAGTATACTGCAGTTGATAACTCCGTTGATAGCCGCTTTCATACCGGAAGTTCCGCTGGCTTCCTGCGGGCGGCGGGGAGTATTGAGCCAGACATCGACGCCTTGCACCAGATGACGCGCCATACCGATATCATAGTTTTCCAGAAAAAGCAGTTTATCCTGAACATTTTCCCGCTGGGCAAACTCGATAAGCTGACGGATAAGCTGTTTACCGCCGTTGTCCGCCGGATGCGCTTTGCCGGCAAAAATAAACTGGACCGGGTGATTCTTATCTTTGAGAAGCGCAAGCAGACGGTTCTGATCGCGGAGCAGAAGCGTACCGCGCTTGTAAGTCGCAAAACGCCGGGCAAAACCGATGGTGAGAACATCCGGCTGAAGCACCGGACGCCGCTTATCCACACCGATTGAACCATCGATCATGTAGCGGAAGTTATGCTGGACAAGACGGCGGGCGTAACGGACAAGATTCTGACGGCAAAGCTCGTGAACAGTCCACAATTCATCATCCGGAATACCTGCCAGATCGGAAACAAGCTGTACCATATCCGGATTATTCAGGAATTTAGAAGAAAGATACCGTTCAAAAAGCCGGTTGTGCCGTGATGATATCCACGATGAAATATGCACACCGTTGGTGATATGACCAATGGGGATCTCTGCTTCGGAACGTTCCGGCCAGAGGTGTTTCCACATATTCCGGGCAACTTCTCCATGCAGACGGCTGACTCCGTTGCTGTAATTTGCAGCCATACGCAATCCGAAAACGGTCATCGACATCTCTGAAGCATGACCGCGATCGCAAATGGGGACTCCCCAGCGGATGATCCGTTCCAGATCAAATTTCGCCGATGCCGCAAACGGGGCAAGATAAGGACGGACAAGATTGATATCAAAAACTTCATTTCCTGCCGGAACCGGAGTGTGGGTAGTAAAGATATTTGAACGCCAGACAACTTCCAGGGCAACATTGGGATCATAATTCAAATCCTGCACAAGATGCTCCAGCCGGGCAAGAGAAAGGAATCCGGCATGACCTTCATTCATATGACAGACTTCCGGGTCATACCCGAGAGCAAGAAGCGCTTTGACTCCGCCGATTCCGAGCAAAAGTTCCTGATGCAGACGCATTTGTTTGTCCCCGCCGTACAACCGCCAGGTGACTTCACGCAAATCAGGCGGATTTTGCGGCAGTTCAGTATCAAGCAGAACAAGCGGCACATTTCCCACCCAAAGCACCCACACCGCAAAATAAAGCACTCTGTCGGCAAGACGCATGGAAATCGTGACCGGTTCTCCGGCAGGATTACAGCCTCTTTCAAGCGGCAGATCATGTATTTCTGAAACCGGATAATGTTCCGTCTGCAATCCGGTACGGTCAAGCACCTGACGGAAATATCCCTGACGGTAAAGCAGACCAACCGCAACCAGTGGCAGATTCATATCGCTGGCAGCTTTAAGGTGGTCTCCGGCAAGCACGCCGAGTCCGCCGGAAAAGATCGGAATACTCTCATGTATACCGTATTCAAGGGAAAAGTAAGCAACATTTCTCTTATCCGGAGTAAACACATTACTCATCTGCCGTTCAAATTCACCCTGAACAGCTTTGAGATTACGCAGAAAAGAAGCATCATGCGCAAGTTCTTCCAACCGTTTGCTGGAAACAGTACGCAGAAACATTTTCGCATTTCCGCCGACTTCCCGCCACAAGTTCGGGTCTATCCGCATAAACAGTTCAATCGCCGGATGGTGCCAGCACCACCAGATATTTCCGGCAAGTTTTTCAAGAAACGACAATTCCGCCGGGATCCGGGGAGCGACATTGTAAAGCTGAAGTTCCATAATTGATCAAATCTTTCTCTTTAACGTTTTACCACAACAAGCACACTGTTCAGCGAACCATATTCATTGGGAACAAAATCCGGATTACTTGAATCAGTTCTCCACTGACCATCGACAAGAAACTTGTATTGATACTCCCCCGGCTCAAGAAGCAGACGGCAGCGGTAAACACCGGAATTGTCTTTATCTTTCATTGTCCGGGGAGACCAGTCGGAAAATGAACCGGCAACAGCGACACTCCTGCCGACAACATCCCGGTACTCAAGACCGACCATCCTGCGGCGGGCAGGTTTTACCTCTTTCATTTCAATCACCTCACGAAAAAACTGTAATATATTTACATTATAATATGATATAATATAATCTACCGGATACAGTTTTTCAAATCCCCGCCGGATATTTTTTCGTTGAAACGTCCGTATGCTCAAGCAAAACGGAATATTCCGCTTGTCCAGTCCTTATCTTTGAAGCGTTCAATTTCCACCATTCCGGCTTCAGAAAATGCGGCGCAAACTTTGTCAAAATCACGATCAAGTATGCCGGAAAGCACAAGAGTTCCGCCTGGCGCCACCCAGCTGACGATATTGAAACGGAACGCAATCAGCAGATGACCGAGAATGTTGGCACAGACAAGATCATACTTCTCCGCCCTGCCCTGCCAGTCTGCGGCATTGCCGACTTCAAGATTGATCAAATCTTTCACCTGATTGAGTTCCGCATTTTCCGCAGCGACAGCAACAGCTTCCGGATCGAAGTCGAAAGCATCAATCGGACCGTAATCAAGCAAAGCTCCGGCAATGGCAAGGATACCGGAACCGCATCCGGCATCAAGCAGAGATTTTGCACTTCCGGCAAAACGGTCGATACATTTGAGGCAATAGTTTGTAGTGGCATGCTGACCGGTACCGAAACTCATTCCGGGATTGATCTGCAAAACTTTCTGTCCCGCTTTGGGAGCATCGTCAAGCCATGAAGGCCGGATAAGCAGTTTATCAGAAATTTCCACCGGCTTGAAATATTTTTTCCATGCTTCGCTCCAATCGGATTTGGCAATGGTGAAAATATCGCCCATTTCCAGTTCCACACCGAACTCTTTCCATTGGACAAGAGCGTCAGTCAGGCGTACTTTATTTTCCTGAGCTTCTTCTTCTGTCAACGCGTAAACGGTGTGCCGGACGGTGCAGTTCTCACGGTCAAAAAAACTGCTGAACTCCATTTCAAGAGCATTGAGCAACTCAGAAGCAGGTTCAAACTCGCCGCTGGGATCAGCCAAATCAATAGCAAAAAGCAAATCATCTGTCATAAAAAACTCTCCATTTTTACTGCATCGGCAACTGACAAAAAAGTTTGAACAAGCGTGCCTTGCATATAAAATATCATCATTTTGCGTTATTTCAAAGAAAGTTCTTTGAAATATCTGCATTCTGATGCTATTTTAACCTGAGGAACAGAGTAACAGAAGGATTTCACGAATGAATATCATCTCAGGCATGGCACGCAATCTGCTGCTGACCGATCTTCCGGGCAGTGCGGTGCGTCCGACCGCCATCAGGGCAAGAAAAGCGCTGTTTGACAGTCTCGGGAGTTTTGAAGGCAAAGGTGTGATCGACTTGTGTTCAGGTTCCGGAGCTTTGGCACTTGAGGCAGCCAGCCGCGGTGCGAAATGGGTCTTTATGGTGGAAAATAATCCGCTGCACATTGAGTGCATAAAAGAAAACTGCCGCAGAGTATCCGCCGCCGGAGTCAAGGCAGATATGGTCATATCGGAATTTGATCTGCGTGATTTCAGCCGCTACAAACATCATATTCAGGGAAAAGCGGATTTGATATTTGCCGATCCGCCCTATGCAAAATCGGCGGAATTTTTCCATTCTCTTGCGGAAAATCAGGAGTTTACTTCGATGCAGCAGGGAGCCACACTTATTTGGGAAATCCCCGACACTCCCGGAGCGGCAGGAGAATTTATTTCCGCGAACTTTCCGGATAAAATGCAGTTCCGCCGCTTCGGCAGTACAATATTTCTTATCGGAGTGATAAAATGAACATTCCGGAAAATCTTGAAGAAATATTCAATTCAGCAACCGTCGTCAAAAGTGGCAAAATCCGCGAAGTACGCAAAAGCGGAGATATTTTCATAAAACTTGACCGCAGAAAAAATCACTCTTTTGCCGGAGAGTTTGCCTGTGCAAAGGATTTGCAGAAAGCCGGCATTCCTGTAACTGAACCGCTTTTTTTCACAAAGTTGGAATCCGGCAATTATCTGGCGACACGGGAATTCAAAGGTGTTCCGCTTGAAAAACTGCTCAAAACAACTCTGCCCGGCAGAGAATTTTTCACCGCCCTGACCGGATTGTTGAAAAATATGCTTAACGCCGGATTCATACATAAAGATTTTCACCTTGGAAATCTGCTCTATTCACCGGAAAACAAACTTTTTTCACTGGTGGATGTTGACTCGATCTGCCGTATTCCCCGTTTTCTGGTACCGCTTGTCCCGCAAAAAATACGTTTCCACATTTTAACTGAGTTCCGGGCAATACTCAATGATTCACAGCTTTTGGAACTCTTTGAAAATGCCGGAGTAAAAGCTCCGGAGCGTTTTCTGAAAAAAACTTTGGAACGTAATGCGGAATATATCCGCCGCCACTGGCAGAGACGCAGAGTTCAGGTGTTGTCAGGATATCCGAAATTTACCCGGACAGATGAAAACGGAGTCATCTTTGACTCAACCGCCGCACCGGAAGAAATTGCAGAAGGAGAAAAGGTGAACGATCCCGGAGCAACGCTCTTTCTCTCCCATTTTTATCTCGACCAGATACGGATACCCCACCGGAAAGCATTGGCATTTTTCCCGGAGTCACAAACGGTGATACTGGCAAAAGAAAATCCGGTAAAAGCAGACACTACCAATGTCAATGATATGATCAAAAGAGTTGAGTTTTACGGAATAACGACCGATACGGACGATTGGCGGCAGGGAACTGCCCCGCTGCCGGAACTCAATGATTTGAAAAAAGTTTCAATCCTCCCTTTTATCACGCAAGGAAAATAATTCAGAATGGTCGCAAAACTTTATTCAGCAACAGTTATCGGTGTCGATGCCTATCCGATTGAAATCGAAGTGAATCTGACAGGAGTAAGCACGATATCGGTCAAAGAAAGCTCAATTTCCATCGTCGGACTGCCGGATGCGGCTGTCAAAGAGAGCCGCGACCGTATCTATTCGGCATTCGTAAGTTCAAGTTTCATGCCTCCCAAAGGTTTTACAGTAGTAAACCTTGCTCCGGCTGACTTGCGTAAAGAAGGTGCAGCATTCGACCTCGGTATCGCATTGGGATTGCTCGGCGCAAGCGGCAGTGTCGATACCGAACGCCTCGGAAGAATCGCCGTATTGGGAGAATTGGGACTCGACGGCTCCGTCCGTCCGGTAAAAGGAGCTTTGCCGATTGCCGCAAAACTGGCGGAAGAAAAGAAGATTTCCGCGCTGCTGGTTCCGGAAGTGAACGCCAGAGAAGCGGCGCTTGCCGCTAATGGCAAAATCCCGGTATTTGCTGTAAGTTCCCTGATCCAGGCGGTGGAACTGGTCAACCGCGGGCATGGAACTCCGGTGAAAGCGGCATTGGGTGATTTGGAAAATGTCGGCAGGAACTGTGATTTTGACGAAGTTAAAGGTCAGCTTGCCGCAAGACGGGCGCTGGAAATAGCCGCCGCGGGAAGCCACAACTCTCTGCTTGTCGGTCCTCCGGGAACAGGCAAATCAATGCTTGCCATGCGTCTGCCGGGCATTCTGCCGCCGATGACTTTGGAAGAAACTCTTGAAACAAGCAGAATTTACAGCGTTCTTGGATTGCTTTCATCCGAAACGCCATTGATGAACACCCGTCCTTTCCGCTCCCCGCACCATACGATCTCCGATGCCGGATTGATCGGCGGCGGCAGGGATCCGCGTCCGGGAGAAATAAGCATGGCACACAACGGAGTGCTTTTTCTGGATGAACTGCCAGAATTCAAAAGAAATGTTCTTGAAGTAATGCGGCAACCGTTGGAAGACGGGATCGTGACAGTTTCCAGAGCCTCCGGCAGCTGCCGCTTTCCGGCACGGTTCATGCTTTGTGCCGCGATGAATCCCTGCCCTTGCGGCAGAGGAGAAATAGAACTGGGCTGTCAATGCAAAGCCGAAGAAAAAAGAAGATATCTGAAAAAACTTTCCGGTCCGCTTCTGGACAGGATCGACCTGCGGGTTCCGGTACGCCAGCTGAGCGAAGCGGAGCTGCTGAAAGCTCCGGATGGTGAATCAAGTGCAGTCATGCGCGCAAGGGTGTGCAGGGCAAGAGAAATCCAGCAGGAGCGTTATGCAAAATACGGATTTTACTGCAACAGCCAGCTGACCCCGAAAGCATTGCAGGAGTTTTGCGAACTGCCAGCATCCGGGGAAAAACTGCTGAAAGATGCGATCAACCGTTTCAAGTTGAGTCCGCGGGCGTACACAAGAATATTGAAAGTGGCGCGTACCATTGCCGACCTTGCCGGAGCGGCAAATATCGGAGACGAACATATTTTTGAATCAATAAACTACCGCAAGGGTGATCTTGAATAATTTTTAACTGAAAAAAATGGGGCTGAGCGCAAAACCTGATGTTTTGCGTTCAGCCCCATTTATTTTATGCAAGAGCTGAAAATGAGGTATCCCATTCAGTTCCGACGCTCTGGAAGTATTGCCATGTGGTATTGTCTTCGCCATTGACATAAAGGACACCGATTGCGTTGCCGTCACGGACACGCAGATCGTCGATTCCGTCGCCGTTGAAGTCCGCGATCTGTTCGATGGTGTTCTTATTGGTGCAAAGACCAATGAAGCTGTCAACTCTGCCGTCTTCAACGAGCCAAGCTCCGACCCAGCCGTCATCTTTCTGCAAGAGGACATCATCGACACCATCGCCGTTGAAATCACCTGTTCCGACAATGGTCATATCACTTTTCAAAGTGTCAAGGTTAGCCCATTTGACAGTTCCATCAGTTTGAGTTAGGAAAGTTCCAGCAAAGCCAGCATCATGGCGGACAATGGTATCAGCAAGCCCGTCACCGTTGAGGTCGCCGATAGCGGCAACACTCCACTCTTTACCAAGACCGATGAGGTATTCCCAGCCAGTGCCATCGGTTCCATAGAATCCGAGGTCACCTGAAGTTGAGCGGAGCAGAAGATCGGTTGCTCCGTCTCCGTTAAAGTCTCCAAGACCGATAACATTAGTAGTCGCATTGACACTCATAATGCTCTTGTAACCAGTGACTTTACCGTCAACGACATTCCATGCTCCGACAGTTTTGCTGTCAGCAAAGAAAATATCCTGCCCATCATCGGCAGAGCCGACAAGTTTACCAGTTCCGAGGATTTCAGTTCCAGACTTGATATCAGAGAGACTTCCCCACTTGATAATCTTTTTATCTCCTGTAGTCAACCATGCGCCAGAATATCCCTGCTTGGTGTGGCGCAAAATCACATCCGCCAAGCCGTTACCGTCAAGGTCGCCGTCAATGACATCCGGAGCCGCAATAATGTTATTCACTTCGTAAACCGCAACTTGAGAAACGTTTCCGGCGGCATCAATACCCCTGAAATATACCGTTCCGTTGCTTTCCATAACCACACCAGAAGTGTAATTATACCAGGTTTTATTATCCAAGCTGTACTGTTTTACAGCGGAATCGTTACTGAATGCGGCACTGACGGTAACTGGATCTTTTGTTTCAGAAGTCACATCTGCAGAAGCAACAGGCTTACTGGGAGCGACTTTGTCGATCATATCGACAATGACCGATTTTTCGGTAACATTTCCTGCCGCATCAGTTACACGGAATTGATAAGTGCCATTGTCGGTGGCGGTCAACGAACTGCCTATATTCCATTTGCCGTTTGCAAAGTATTCAACCGTACCGTCACTGGCGGTTGCAGTCAACACCACCTCCTGATTGGTCGGCGCAGTTGCGTTACCTGAAATCTCAAGTATCGGAGCGACTTTGTCGATCATATCGACCGTGACAGATTTCTCTGTGACATTACCCGCCGCATCGGTAACACGGAACTGGTAAGTGCCGTTTTCTGTTGCGGTGATAGAATTACCTTCAACCCAATCTTTTCCGTTAAAGTATTCCACTGTACCGTCACTGACAGTTGCAGTCAATACAACATCTTTATTAGTCGGAGTATCGATATTGCCGTTGATTTCCAAAGTCGGCGCAACTTTGTCGATCATGTTAACGACAACAGATTTCTCGGCAACATTGCCCGCTGCATCGGTAACACGGAAATTGAATGTTCCATTTTCGCTGGCGGTGATAGTGTTACCCTTATTCCACTTGCCGTTGGCAAAGTATTCCACTGTACCGTCACTGGCGGTCGCGGTCAATACAACATCTTTATTGGTCGGAGCAGTTGCGTTACCTGAAATCTCAAGTATCGGGGCAACTTTATCTATCATATCAACGGTGACTGATTTCTCGGTAATGTTGCCTGCCGCATCAGTTACACGGAATTGATAAGTGCCGTTTTCTGTGACGGTAATAGAATTGCCAATATTCCATATGCCGTTTGCAAAGTATTCGATAGTTCCATCACTGGCGGTTGCAGTCAAAACTACATCCTGATTGGTAGGCGCAGTTGCGTTACCAGAAATCTCAAGAGTCGGCGCAACTTTGTCGATCATATCGACCGTGACTGACTTTTCAGTGACATTACCTGCCGCATCAGTGACACGGAATTTATATGTTCCATTGTCTGACACGGTAAGTTTATCACCCTCAACCCAAGATTTTCCGTCATAATATTCGATAGTTCCGTCACTGACAGTTGCGGTAAGTACAACGTCTTTGTTTGTTGGCTCGGTCACATTTCCGGAAATCTCAAGAGTGGGAGCGACCTTGTCGATCATATCCACCACGACCGATTTTTCGGTGACATTTCCAGC
Source organism: Lentisphaerota bacterium (assembly GCA_015061615.1). Lineage (GTDB taxonomy): Bacteria > Verrucomicrobiota > Lentisphaeria > Victivallales > Victivallaceae > UBA1784. The sequence goes on along the minus strand of SUWE01000001.1, from coordinate 61,880 downwards.
CGCATCGGTGACACGGAACTGGTAAGTGCCATTTTCAGAAACGGTAAGTTTGTTACCTTCAATCCATTCCGCACCATTCCTATATTCTATTGTACCGTCACTGGCGATTGCAGTAAGTATAACGTCTTTGTTTGTCGGTTCGGTCGCGTTGCCGGAAATCTCCAAAGTCGGCGCAACCTTGTCGATCTTGTCAACGGTGACGGATTTTTCTGTAACATTACCGGCAAGGTCAGTCACGCGGAAAGTGTAAGTTCCGTTTTCGGTTGCGGTAATGGTGTTTCCGGCGCCCCAGTTTGCACCGTCGAAGTATTCGACGACTCCATCACTGACGGCGGCAGTCAACACCACATCCTGATTGGTCCAAATGGTAGCGTTGCCGGAAATTTCCAGAGTCGGGGCAACCTTGTCGATGTAATCAATAACGAATTGACTTGTGCGTTCATTTCCGGCGGCATCTTCAGCACGGAAATAGATGGTGGTATTGTCTGTAACGGTGAATGCTTCAGAATAATTCTGCCACTCGCCGGTTTCACCGATGCGGTACTGTTTTACGAAACTATCTTCACTGTAAAGTACGGTTACAACCACATCCTGATTGGTCAACGCGGTGATATTTGCCGTTGCAGTCGGAATTTTAGGCGGGGTGAAGTCGCCAATGGTAAGCTCAAGATTGCCATTTTCCTGAGTTAACAGATAACCAATGCCATAGTAGATAAATGCTCCGCCGTTGACGGTTATTGAACCGAAAGTTCCCCTGTCGTTAACAATGTAGATCGAGCCGGTAAAGCTGCTTGCGCCTTGAGCGAGCTTGTAAGTACCAAACGCCTGATCCGTCGAAACGGTAATCGTATAGGTAGGTGTTCCGGAAATCAGAGAAAGATCATTGATCAAATAACCATCGGCTGTTGTGCGTTCAGAAACTGTAAAGTCAATAACGCCGCCGGTATAAGCAGAAACCTTAACTGTTGCTCCAGATTCTATCTGCAAAGTGCCGCGATGTGTGCCGCCGGAGATGCTCATACATCCGCTGTAATTAACAGTGGTATTGCTTGCAGTACCGCCGCTGTAGATAATTACGTAACCGCCGGAATTAACGATAGTATTGTCAGCTGTTCCACCGCGGGAGATGAAAATATTTCCCCATGAATTGACGGTATACCCTGAAATATGAGCATCTTTCATCTCAAAAGCTGAACCATTGTAAGTACCTTGGATATGTGTGTTGGAAGCTACATCAATAGAGAGTCTTGCTCCATTTGAAGCAACAATATTTGTTGCCGTACCGCCGCTTCTTATATCAATTTTGCCGTCGGAATTGACGGTAGTGTTGTTCGCTACGCCGCCGCTGGAGATGTACATGTCGCCCAAGTAATGAACTGTGGTACTGTCAGCCACCCCGCCGGAAGATATGAACATAAAACCTTTAACAGTAGTATTGTTAGCTACCCCGCCTCTGGAAACAGTCATACTGCCCAGTCCCCAGTAAAGATCACCGGTGATGGTTGTATAGTTTGCAATACCGCCGCTGGAGATGTGCATTGCTCCCAATGAATTGACGGTAGTTTGATTCGCTATACCGCCGTTGGAAACCGTCATTGTACAATTTGAATATATTGTTGTACTGTTCGCCGTACCGCCGGAGGAAATAATCATAGTACCTTTATTTAAAAGAGTAGTACTGTTAGCCACTCCGCCGTTTGAAATGTACATGCTGTTGTTGCCGCCTGAAATGGTGGCGCCGGTTATTTCAGCACCGGAAGATGTGAGAGTTCCGCTGCTGTAAATGAATACCGCCGGAACGATCGCGGCTTGCACATCCAGCAGCAAATTGCCGTCTGTCTGGGTCAGGGTATATTGTATTTGATTATACTCTAAAGCATTGCCATTGACGGTGATTGAACCGTAATCGACTGTTCCATCACCAATGGAAAGAGTACCAGTCAAATTACCTGCACCTTGAGCAAGTTTGTAAGTTCCAAATTCCTGTTCTGCTGATACAGTGACGGTATAAGTCGGCGTACCATTAATCAAAGACAAATCGTTGATCAAGTAGTTATCCTCTACACTTCTGCCAGATACGGTAAAGTCAATTTTGCAACGAGATGCCGAAACGACAGCTCCGCTTTCAATCTGCAAACTGCCGCGATGTACTCCGCCGGAATAGATGAACATGCGACCGTTGCAATTAACGGTGGTGCTGATTGCCGTCCCTCCGGAGGAGATGTTCATGTTGCCCCATTTATTAACGGTGGTGTTGTTCGCCGTTCCGCCGGAGTAGATGTACATCAAGCCCACGGAATTAACGGTGGTGCTGTTCGCGGTGCCGCCGGAGGAGATGAACATGTAGCCATCGTAATTAACAGTGGCGCTGTTTGCCACCCCGCCGGAGGAAATGTACATCCAGCGGCTGGAATTAACGGTGTAACCGGAAATAAACGCATTTTTCATCTCAAAGGCAGAGCCGGCATAAGTTCCCTGAATATAGGTATTGGAGGCAACGGTTATAGTAAGTTTAGCTCCCGATTCTGCAACAATGTTTGTCGCCGTCCCGCCAGAGTAGATGTACATGGAGCCTCTGGAATTAACTGTGGTGCTGTTAGCCACCCCGCCGGAGATGTACATGACGCCACTTGAATTAACGGTGGTGCTGTTTGCCACCCCGCCGGAGGAGATGAACATGGAGCCCATGGAATTAACAGTTGTGCTGTTTGCCACCCCGCCGGAGGAGATGCGCATGTAGCCATAGGAATTAACGGTGGTGTTGTTCGCCGTTCCGCCGGAGGAAATGTACATGACGCCATAGGAATTAACAGTTGTATTATCAGCAGAACCATTGGCAAGAATCAGCATACTGCCACCTGAATTAACTGTTGTATTGTTTGCAACACCTCCAGACGATATATACATTTGCTCCCAAGATGATAATATTATCCCACTGCTTACGATTCCCGAATAAATATCATACCTTGCCATAGCCAATCCCTTTCATTTCTGAATATTGTTACATTTACATATGATCAACTTTATATATTACCCACTGAAAATTTTTCAAAATTGAAATTTCGAAGCAATTTCAAAAATTCTAAAAACTTATTCTGAGGCAATTTCAAAACTCCTCAAAAATTCTTGAAAATCATCGCTGCGATCTTAAAGCGGAGCGTTTTCGGTGGTTATTTATTCAATAGCCACGCTCAAACTACCGCTTTTATCTCATCAACGCTGATTTTTTAATCTCTTTTTGAATCAGTTTTGAAATTACCTCGTTCTATATATTATATTCTCAAATCTGACACATTTCTTACAAGCAAATAGGCAAACATAATTTATTTTTCAAAAAAATTCGCAGAAAATGTACCAGAAACCTTATTGAGGCAATTTCAAAAGTCAAAAACACAAAAAAGATATGGAGAGATTCGGATTGACACGGTAGATTACAGAAAAGACAGAAAAACAAATATAGTATGTGTGCAATTTTGCAGACACAAAAAAAGTCCCGGAACCTCTTTACAAGATTCCGGGAACTTTTCAGATTCCTGATGTCGGAAAAATCAGCGGGCGTAGTATTCGATAACGCTCATGATCTTGACTGAAACAGGAATTTCCTCGACCTGCGGAGCGCGGACCAGAGTGGCTTTCAGGTTGTCAAGATCGACTTCCATATAAGCCGGAACAGTCGCGTTGTTCTTTTTCGCAACTTCCGCCAGTTTCGGGGATTTTTCTGCATTGATGGTGATGACCTGACCTTCTTTCACCTGACAACTGGAACGGTCAACTCTTTTGCCGTCAACATAAATGTGACCATGATTGACCATCTGTTTGGCAGCAAAAATGGTCGGCGCGAAACCGGCACGGTAAACCATCGCATCCAAACGCTGTTCAAGGCTGCGGAAAAGTTTTTCGTGGGTCTGACCTTCACCGCTTTTCGCTTTCGCAAAGGCAATGCGGAGCTGCTTTTCGCTGATCGCATAGTAGTTGCGCAATTTCTGTTTTTCCATCAGCAATTCACCGTAGGTGGAAAGTTTGCTGCGGCGGCCTTTGCCGTGAGGACCAGCGGCGTAAGGACGTTTGACGCTCGGACATTTCGGATCACCCCAGAGACACTGGCCGATCCGGCGGCAGAATTTGTGTTTTGCTCGACTTGCGGTTGGCATAACCAATCCCTTTCTATTATGTTATTTATGGTACTCCGGGTGTCAAGCCACAAAACAATTGGGGCCCGGAATACCGTGCAATTCTTATAATGTAACTCCTCTATGTGATTTTTTCAAGCCGCCGCAGAATAAAAAGTCAAAAAAACCTTTTCTGATAATATAACCGCTGCAATATATGAATTTTATTTCTGAAAATTTTTTATTTTTCTTAAATTTACCGGTTGTTTTATTCTGTCATCGACTTATAATGTATGTCAGAATAACTTTCAACGGAGAAAAAACGATATGGATATCGCACTGGATAAACTCAAGCGCCTGCCGCTGGCAACTATTCTTGCCGCCAGGAATTACGGAATGGATAATATTTCCGCTCCACCCGGAGCAGTCAACGGAGCAAAACTCTGCATGGCTGTTTTACGCGGCGACAATCAGGAAATGCTTAAACTGCTCCTTGACGGTACCCCGATAGATCATCAGGATGAGCCGGACGGCTGGACTCCATTGATATACAGTATATATTACGACAACAAAACTGCAACAGGGCTCCTTATTGAACACGGTGCCGATATAACTTTAAGTGACTTCGCAAACCGTTCCCCCCTGATGTTTGCGGCACTCAGAGGGAAAGCTGATCTTGTAAAAAAACTGCTCCAGCTCGGAGCTGATCCTGATCAAACCGATATCCGGGGAAAAAACGCTCTGGATTTCGCCAGAGAATACGGCAGAACAGAGTGCATACAACTGCTCTCATAGGAAAGGAAAAAAATATGTCGCAAAACAACAAAAAACTCGGTACTATGGCTCTTGCCGCTCTCGTCGTAAGCGCCATGATCGGCGGCGGTATATTCAGTATGCCGCAAAACATGGCTCAGGGCGCCTCGGTAATGGCAGTGATCGCTGCGTGGGTGATTTCCGGTATCGGGATTTGGTTTCTTGCCAGTACCTTCAGGATACTTTCCGAAGTCCGCCCCGATGCCACAACCGGTATCTACGCCTACGCCAGAATGGGATTCGGAAAATTCACCGGATTTCAGATCGCATGGTCCTACTGGCTCTGCAATATTTTCGGCAACGTCGCCTATGCCGTACTGCTCATGGATGCTTTCAATTACTTCTTCCCCGGAGTTTTCACCGGAGGTAACAATCTCTGGTCGATAATCGGCGGTTCACTCGTCATCTGGCTGATGAATTTCGCCGTCCTGCGCGGAACTCATCAGGCGGCTTCAATAAACACCATCGGCACCATCTGCAAACTGCTGCCGCTTGCCGTGTTCATCATCGTAATGTGCATTGTTTTCAAATGGAAAGAGTTTACCCTTGATATGTCCGGTACTGAAACTCTACCGGCATTGAAACTTCACCCTCTGGGGAGTTTCCTCTCTCAGATAAAATCCACTATGATGGTAACGTTATGGGCATTCATCGGTATCGAAGGTGCGGTCGTCATATCTTCAGGGGCAGAAAGCCAACGCTCTGTCGGACGTGCCACAATAATCGGTTTTCTCGGTTGTCTTATAATTTACGTTTTGCTTTCAATTCTTCCTTTCGGATTCAAAAGTCAGGGTGAACTTGCCGCTTTGAGCAATCCATCAACCGCAGAACTGCTCCAAAGTGCAGTACACGCAAAATGGGGCGGAGTGCTGATGAATCTCGGAGTAATAATCGCTCTTCTCACCAGCTGGCTGGCATTCACTATCATGATCGCACAAATCCCCTATGCCGCGGCAAAAGATGGAACTTTCCCCAGAGTTTTTGCCCATGTCAACACTCACGGCGCACCGGATGTCTCTCTGTTCGTCACCAGTGCCATCATGCAGCTGACAATGATCCTTGTCTACTTTGCCAACAACGCATGGAACACAATGCTTTCCATAACCAGTGTGATGATCCTGCCTGCATATCTGGCTTGCACACTCTATCTCTGGAAGATCTGCGCAATAAAAAAATATCCGGCAAACGCTTCGGTAAAACTTTCAATCGCCTCTCTCTGCGGTCTGGCTGGCAGTTTCTACGCCCTCTGGATGATTTACGCAGCAGGCTTGAAATATCTGGCAATGGCATTCATCTTTCTCGCAATCGGTGTTCCCTTCTACCTTTGGGCGCGAAGAGACTCCGACGCGGAAGAACCACCGTTTTCCATAAAAGAACTCGGCTGTGCAATACTGATTTTTGCAGTGGCAATATTCTCAATGATCGCAGTGATCAATGGCAGAATCACTCTCTGAACCGGAAAAAAAGGAGCATTCAGCATGAATCGGAAAAAAATCATGATCGTCGAAGATCCCGCTGTCAGTGAAAGCGAAGTGATGAGCTACGCTCTGGACAACCTCTGCAATTTTCTCAAAGAAGATGAATGTACCGTTGTCCGTACCGCATCGTACTCCGAAGCAATGCCGCTTGCATCAACGGATATGGATATCTGCGCGGTGTTGATGGCAGTTGACCTTTCTCCGGAACTCCCGCCGCCGCCGGAAATGAAACTGCTGATAAAACTTATCCGGCAATGGCAGGCTGAAATCCCGCTTTTCATGCTCGCGGACAGGGAAAATGCAACTCACAACATATCCATTGAATTGATGAGCAACTCAACAGAATTCATCTGGATCTTTGAAGATTCCCCAGCCTTCATCGCCGGACGTATCTCCGCCGCAGTTGCCCGTTACCGCAGCAAGCTCATGCCGCCATTGATGCAGGCAATACTGGACTACAATGAACACAATCACGAATACTCATGGGCGGCACCGGGACATCAGGGCGGCAGAGGATTCACCAAATCCCCGGCCGGCAAAAGTTTCTACGACTTTTACGGTGAAAATCTTTTCCGCACCGATACCGGCATAGAACGCTCAAGCATCGGCTCTCTGCTCGACCACACCGGAGCATTCGGCGAAAGTGAAAAACTTGCCGCAAAAGTTTTCGGCTCCCATATCGCATTTTCCGGAATCGTCGGAACTTCCGGCTCAAACCGTTCGATAATGCAGGCAGTACTTTCCGAAGGAGATCTTGCCATCTGCGACCGCAACTGTCACAAATCCATTGAACAGGGACTTATCAATACCGGAGCGGTTCCGATCTATATGAAGCCCACCCGCAACCGCTACGGGATAATCGGTCCGATTTTACCGCAGGAAATGAGTCACGGCGCAATAAACCGCAAGATCGCCGATTGTCCGCTGAAAATTTCCGGCAATCACCGCGCATACGCAGTTGTCACCAACTGTACCTATGACGGATTGTGTTACAATGCGGCTAAAGCGGAAAAACTGCTTGCCGAATCGTGTGACCGGCTCCACTTTGATGAAGCATGGTACGCTTATGCCAGATTCAACAGACTTTATGAAAATCACTATGCCATGCGCGGCAATCCGGACGATCACCGGGGAGCAACAGTCTTTGCGACCCACTCCACACATAAACTGCTCGCCGCACTTTCACAGGCAAGTTTTATCCACATGCGCAACGGCAAAAGTCCCGTTTCCTTTGAACAGCTGAATCAGGGATATATGCTCAACGCCTCGACCTCTCCGTTATATGCGATTTGCGGTTCAAATGACGTTGCAGTAAAGATGATGGCAGATAACGGTCCGGCACTTACCCGGCAGGTGATCGAAGAAGCGGTCGATTTCCGTCAGGCAATGGCGAAACTTCAACAGGAGTTTGCCCGGAAAAATTCATGGTTCTTTCAGGTGTGGAACCCTCAGGAAGTTACCGATCATGAATCAGGGAAAACATACAGCTTTGCCTCTGCTCCCCCGGAATTGCTGATAAAAGATCAACGCTGCTGGCAGCTGCGCCCGAATGAGACTTGGCACGGATTTGAAAATCTGCCGGAAAAAAGCTGGGTAATGCTCGACCCGATCAAGGTGAGTATTCTTGCTCCGGGAATGGGAGATGACGGAGATATCCTTGACAGCGGAGTCCCCGCGGCCCTGGTCTCAAATTTCATATATAATGCAGGAATCGTTCCGACAAGGACAACCGATTTCCAGTTGATGTTCCTCTTTTCCATCGGGATCACACGCGGAAAGTGGGTTACTTTACTCAACGCCCTGCTCCGTTTCAAAAAACATTATGACAACAATGATCCGGTTTCAGAAGTTCTTCCGGAGACTGCTGCTCTTGCGCCGGAACGTTACGGAAAGACCGGAATACGTGATCTGGGTGAAGAGATGTTTGAACACCTTAAAACCTTCCGCCCGGATGCACGCTTGAATGATGCGTTTGAAACTCTGCCCAAACAGGCGATGACTCCGCGTCAGGCGTATATGCTGAGTGTAAAAGGAAAAACAGAACTTATCCCCGTGGAAAAACTTGCCGGAAGGGTAGCGGCAAATGCGGTGATCCCCTATCCGCCGGGGATCCCGATGGTAATGTCAGGTGAACGTTTCGGACACGGAGAAAATCCGCATATCGCCTATTTGCACTCTCTTGAAACATGGGATAAACAATTCCCCGGTTTTGAACATGTCACAGAAGGAGCGACCGTGATCGACGGAGTCTATCATGTCCCTTGCATAATCGAGTAGCCCCCCACACCCACGGGGCGGCATCAAGGCTTCTCCCCGGAGCCGCCGCCCCGTTTCTTTTTTTGCCTGAATTTCAAAAGTTTTCAAAATTATTTTGAGAGCTTTTGAAATTATCTTTTTGGTGCAGTATATTATCCGGTGTGAACAGGTAAATCTTATCCGGAAAGGGAATATACCATGCGTAACGGAAAATTCGGTTGTGCCGTATGGGGATGCGGCTGGGTAGCAAGCGGTCATATTGCGGCTTATCTTAAAAACAGAGATTGTGAATTTATAGGACTCGGCAGTCGCAGAACTGAAAGTGTACAGGCGAAAATCGCAGAATTTCAGCTTGATAACGCAACCGTTTACCCTGATTTGGAAGCTCTGTTGAGCGATGACCGCGTCGATATAGTTTCCATCTGTACCCCCAACGACCTTCATGCAAAAGAAGCGATGCTGGCGGCGAAGGCAGGCAAACAGATTTTTCTTGAAAAACCGGCGGCAATATCTTCAAATGAACTTGATGACTTGATAAATGTCATCAATGAATATCATACCAAAACCGTAATGGGACTGGTGCTGCGCTTCAATCCGTTGAGCATCATGCAGAAACGATTGATTGCCGAAGGTGAACTCGGCAATATTCTGCTTGCCAATGTTGATTACTGGTTCGGCAGGGAACGCAACGGCTGGATGAAGGAAGGTAAACGCTCCGGCGGCGCCTTCGTCCTCGGCGGCTGTCACAGCGTTGACCTTGCCCGTTTTGTCCTCGGCAGTGACATTATCGCCGTAAGGGGGGAAAGTCTGCAAACCGGTTCATGGTATGACTACCCTGCCGTAGAAACGGCACAAATACGCTTTGCCAACGGCGCAAAAGGAGTATTTTCCTGCACACTTGCCGGATTTGTTCCCTACACCGCCAATCTCAGCATTATCGGCGAAAACGGTTCAATCATCAATGACAGATTCTTTTTGAAGCGTTTCAGGGAACAGAAAGATTTCTTTCAAGTCGACACGGGAGTAAAAAAGAGCGGCGATGTTTACGATCACCCCTTCCCCGCAATAGTTACACACTTTGTAAACTGTCTGAAAGAAGACAGAGATTCCGAACACAACGCCGCCTCGGCGGTCAACTCCCACAAAGCATGTTTTGCGATCTGTGAAAGTGCAGCCAGCGGCGGCGATTGGATCGAATTATAATTCAAATCCCCAAATGTTTCTTTACAAAGGCGGATTTGGCTCTGCTGTATCCGCCGGTCACGGTGTGACCTTCAAGCGGCATGTGATACATCTCTTTTTCGCCTTTAAGCTCGTTGAATGCAGCATAGACCGATGAGGGAGAACAGGTAGTATCAATAAATCCGCAGCTGACAAATGCCGGAACTTTTATCAGAGATGCGAAGTTTGCCGCATCAAAGTAAGGAGCAAACTTATCCACATCAGGACGGCTGGCAAGATTCGGCCATCCGGGGGCTCTGCCGGCTTTGTAGCCGCCGTGGTCGCACAGCGCCGGAACATTTGCCGCCAATGCGGTGATATTTTTGTTCAATCCGGCAAGGATAAGCGCCGAACCTCCGCCCTGACTGCTGCCGTCGATGACCATGTGTTTGCCGTCAAACTCCTCAAGGGAAGCAACATAATTTATCATACGGTCAATGGCGGAATAAACATTGCGGAAAAAATAAGTGTCGCGATTTCCTGCACCGCGATGGGAGTAGGCAACACCTTTGGCATATTGAATGTAACGCGCCTTCTGTTCAGCGGAATTATCAGCCGTGGGAAAGTTCAGGACATTAACCGCAAGAGTGATGACATTCATTTTTGCGTAACCGGAGGGGGAACTGATTCCCGGACCGGCTCCGGGAACCGTGACAAAAGCAGGATATTTACCCTTTTTGCGGGGGACGGTCAGATATCCGGAAATGACGTGGTCGTTGAAACTTTTCAGGGAAATATTGTAAGCGATATACTGATCAGTGGAAAACTTTTTGTTTTCAATGAGTTTCAACTCTTCTTTTTCAAGAAGCCGGCGGTTGTTTTCCCAGAAAGCCATAAAGTCGGCAGGCATATCGTAACTTTTGCGGATTTTTTCGGGTTCAAACGCTGCACCGGCAAGGATCGTCTTTTTATTGACCTGAAACGATCCGTTATTTTTATCACGGACGCGCATGAGGACAAACCCCGGCTCATTCAAAGTACACTCAAGTTTTACAGGATTTCCTTTGGAAAAATCAACGGGAACAGTTTTGATTGATTTTTTTCCGCAGAAAAGAAATTCGACCTTGTATTCCCCGGAAGAAACAAGTTTTCCTTTTTCCCAGGCGCTCAAAGCAAGCACAGCTTTTTCTCCGCACTTGTACACCGGCAGTTTCCGGTCATGGGAAAAGGTCATTTTGTCCACCGCCCAAAGCGGCATCGCTGCCAGTACCGCAAAAAGCACGGCAAAGATAAACATTTTTTTGATTTTCATAAAGATACTCTCCTTTTTTTCTTTTGAAGATGAGGTGATTGCAAAAGTCAATCAAAAAAAGATTGAAAAGAGACCGTTGAGGAGATGAAAGCTGGCAGTTTGATCCGCCGTCGCCCTTCGGGCTATGGCGGGACAAGGGGCGCTACCCAAAGCGGTAACGCCCGAAAACGCCCCAGTTTCAGATCGCAACGGGAATTTTCAAGAGTTTTTGAGAACTTTTGAAATTGCCTCAAGATACTCTGATTTTAAGATAGCACATTCAAATTGCTTTGTCAATATAAAAACAAAGGAAAGTGATTCCAAGAATGCAAAAATATGGTAAAGTGATTCCAGAAACAAAAAACTGGCAAAAACGTCCGTTGAGTGATATATTATACACAGAACAGCAATCTTGAACAGGAGGTAGATCATGCTTGTAAATATGAAAGAAATGCTCGCCGATGCAAGAAAAAGAAAATATGCCATCGGTATGTTTGATGTGTCCGATCTCGAAATGATACGCGCGGTCGTTGAAGAGGCGGAAAATCTCAACTCTCCCGTCATCCTCGGCGCTCTCGCTCCGGATTTGGAAGGCGCGCGCTTCGACTACTGGATCGCCCTTACCCGTCTTGCGGCAGAAAAGGTCAAAGTTCCCGTCTGCATCCACCTCGACCACGCATTGACTGTCGACAAAATAAAACAGGCGGCAGACAACGGATTTTCTTCTGTAATGCTGGATGCTTCCGCGCTGCCGTTTGAAGAAAATATCAAACTCACCTCCGAAGCGGCAGGCATCGTTCTGCCCAAAGGAATAACTCTTGAAGCGGAACTCGGTCATGTCGGCAACGGTTGGGTCGGCTCCGGAGTGGGCGAAAGCGATCCCAATGCTGAAGATGCACTTACCGAACCGGACAAGGTCGCAGAATTTGTGGAGCGCACCAAAGTCGATGCCCTTGCGGTTTCCATCGGAACAGCACACGGAGTATATATCAAAGCTCCGAAACTGGATATTGACCGTTTGCAGAAAATCACTGCGGCAAGTGATGTCCCGCTGGTCCTTCACGGCGGTTCGGGAACTCCTGAAGATCAACTTGCTGAAGCTATTGCCAACGGTATCTGCAAAATCAATATTTATTCCGAATTGCTCAACGCCTGGAACAGCAACATGCTTGCCGAATTGCAGAAACAGCCGCACATGGCGGCATGGCCGTGTATTCTGCGTCCGGCACCGGATAATGCGATGCGCGAAGTCATCCGTCAGAAAATCAAATTCTTCGGCTCTGCAAACAAAGCGTAATAAAGTAAGAAATAATTGCAAAAATCAAAGCGCACCCCGCTCTCGACAACAGGGTGCGCTTCTTTTGTTTGCGGCAGTCATTATGCCGGATAATGTTGATTACTTTTCAACCATCCAGACAGCCATATTCGTTTCTCCGCGATTCTGCCACAATCCGTAGGGAATGGCGGTGATTTTGCAACGATTCAAACGGCGGGGAGCGGAATCATAAAGAGCTTCTCCGCGATCTTCAGCGGCAAAGCCGTCGCACTCAACAGCCATTGCACATTTTCCCAAACCGTTGACCTCTTTGAGGACAAACTCTGTTTCGCTGTCGATACAAAGATCGCGGACATCGGCAATATTATCGGTATTTTCACAGCAATAAACAACAGGGCCGTGGGTAATGGCGACTTTGCCGAGATTTTCCGTCAGACGGCTGTTGCTGCGCATAAGTTCAAAAGGCATATCCATATCATAATCAACGGTATCGCCAGTCTGCCACTTGCGTTCAAAAAGAGCGTAACCATTCTGAACCGGTGCAGAAACCTCTGCTCCGTTCAAACGGAATTTTACAGATTTTGCAAATCCGGAAATACGGATATTCAGAGCAAAAGCGCCGCCTTTTTTCACGGTGACCTTAACATTTCCTGATTCAGGATATCCGCCGGAAACTTCAATAAGTTTATCTCCGTAATCAAGGGTATTGGCAACGGGGATATTCAGGTAAACACCGCCATTGTTATCTTCGTTCCAGATAAATTGCGGTATCTGGGTGAGAAAACGGCAGTAACTTGTCGGACAGCAGGAACAGAAGAACCACTTCTGACGTACTCTGGCACCGCTGTGATACGGAATGTAGTTATCATTGATTTCGTGATAGTTGGAGTAAAAGTAATCATCGCCATGCAAGCTGATTCCGGCAAGAACGGTATTGAACAACGCTCTTTCAATGGTATCGACATAAGCTCCTTCGCCGGTAATATACGCCATTCTGCGGGCAAAAAGTGCCAACGCCATGCTTGCACAGCTTTCGGAGTAGGAATTGGAACCGTTGGGCAGATCGTAGTCTGAAGTAAAGTTTTCATGCCACCAGTTGGAACCGATCCCGCCGGTGATATACATTTGGCGGTTGACGATATTGTTGTAGATAGTTTTGCAGGCATCAAGCAGAGATTCATCACCGGTTTCCTCACCGACATCCGCCATTCCGCAAAGCATATACATCATACGCACCGCATGACCGGAGGCTTTGGTCTGTTCGCGGACCGGCAGATGCACCTGTTTCATGACCGGGGGTTCGCCGATCCCGTTTTCCTTCTGGAAGAAATCAGGATCCTGCCCGCGGAAGTCAATAAAATATTTGGAAAGTTTCAAATACCGCTCATTACCTGTCACACGGTAGAGTTTGATAAGGGCAAGTTCGATTTCCTGGTGTCCGGGGATTCCGGGGCGTTTGCCTTCACCTTCGCCGAAAAGAGAGTCGATATAGTCTGCAAAACGGCACATGGCGTCGAGGAATTTCCGTTTGCCGAGCATTTCAAAACCGGCGACAGCGGCTTCCATGAGGTGACCGGCACAGTACAATTCATGTTTGAGCATGAGATCTTTCCAGCGTTTATCCTGATCGGCAACGGTGAAGTGGACATTCAAATAACCGTCGGGCTGCTGGGCGGAAACGATAAGATCGACAAGTTCATCATAATATTTTTCAAGTTCCGCATCGGGGGACTGGGCAAGTGAATAAGCAACACCTTCAAGAACTTTTGCCACATCGGAATCCCAGTAAACATGGGGGCAGTCTCCTTTGCCGGGTTTCCAATCGAGTTTGTAAGCATCGATACGGCCGGTTTCGCGGCACTTTGCCAAAGCGGAAGGAATGGTGACTTTTATACAGGTTTCCACGCGGGGCGCGAGGAATTTATCATGCAGTTTGACAGCGGTGATAGGAACGTTTTTGAATTTTCTCATAGCGGGCACCTCCATTTTTGCCTTATTTTTAACATAGCACAGCTTGCATTTTTCTGCAAGAAGACTATTTTATATAAAAAGGAGACAAAAACCGACAATGAATGATTTTAACGCTGTACCGCTCAACGGCGGACGTTTCATATCCCGCGGCAAAGGCCGTCATGAGGTGCGCACCATTGAAAGCAGTGAACTGATATTCTGCATCAAAGGTTCGCTGACAATGTTCGAGGAAGAAAAACTTTTTGAACTGCATCCGGGTGATTATCTGCTGCTGCGCAAAGGAAGAAAACACGGAGGCGTGAGAGATTATCCGCCGGGGTTGACTTTTTACTGGCTGCACTTTATCACAGAAGAGGAGTTGCCGGAAAACCTTCCGTCATCCGGTCATACGGCAAATCCGGAACAGCTGGCAATATATTTTCAAAGTTTTCTTGCGGAGCAGGATGCGGTAGAGGTGGATAAAAAAATCCTTTCACTGCTGCTGGAACTGATTTTCCGGGAACTTGCGAAAACGACACAGCCGCTGTCACCGGAAAAACGCTGTCCGCAACTGGTACGGCAGGCGGAAGAGTTGATAAAACTCCATTTTCCGGAGGAGTTGAGCCTTGCCGCCGCCGCCGGAAAACTGCATTGCAATCCGGAATATCTCGGCAGGATATTTCAGCATCACACCGGGGAAACATTTACAGCCAAAGTAAACCGGACAAGGGTGGAACATGCGGCAAAACTGCTGCAAAACACGAATAGCTCCATAAAAGAAATACTCAATGAATGCGGATTCAATGACCCGGCATATTTCAGAAGAATATTTTTCCGCCGGTACGGTTCAACCCCGACTGCGTTCAGAAAATTCCACCGTACAGGGCATAAAAACACTGTTTGAACGAAAAAAAGCTGATTTTTTTCAAAAAATAACTTGAAAAAATCAAAAAAGCATGTATTTTATACACATGATGTGGCGGGTTAGCTCAGTTGGTTAGAGCGTCGGAATCATAATCCGCAGGTCCCCAGTTCGAGTCTGGGACCCGCTACCATCTTTTTTTTTGCCGGAGTGGCGGAATGGCAGACGCGCTAGACTCAAAATCTGGTGTACCCAGTACGTGTGGGTTCAAGTCCCACCTCCGGTACCAATATTTTTGTAACTTCTCGCTGAAAACTTAAATTTCAGCGGGATTTATTTTGACTTGCTTGTATGTAATGTTGTATGTAACATTTACCCTCCGGGGAGCAGATAGGTTTCTGGTTTTCCTGTTTTCCGCCCCCGGAGGGTGCTTTGTGGCACGGTGAATCACTGTCTTTCACTGTGTGGTCACGTGGCATCACGTGTCGTCACGTGACATCTCGTGATCAATGGCGGGAATCACGCTTCATATCACGCAGATAAACAAAGTTCTTGTTTGCGCGATCCTCGGCGGCGGTGGCACTGATGCTGGCTTTGGTCGCCAGATCGACCGCACAGGCGGCGTTTTTGTCCGCATCGGAGATACCTTTCGCCAAATACAAGCATATTCCGATCGCAATTCCGGCAAGCACCATCGCTGAAATAGCAAGTGCCATCGTGATGTTCATTGTTGCCTTATGGCTGTTTGTGAACGCATCTCCTTTACCAAGCCCTTCAACCTTTTCGGCAAGGCGCAAGATTGCGGCATTTTGTCTGATTTCTTCCGGCTCTTTCGGTGCGCCGCATCCGGCGGCTTTTACGATCTCTTCACTCATGGTCTTTTGTTCCTTTGCGATTTGAGGTTTATCCGGATTCACGTCTTCCGGTTTACTGTTGATCTTTTCCATAATTTTGCTTGCCCCGCATTGTACCGGGCATTTGGCACAATTTCCGTCACACGCCATAATCCAAATTGCTCCTTTCTTTCCGTTCAATGGTAAATTGTCAACTTTTTATTTCAAAACAAACAAGGGAGAGGGATATAGGGTGAGGGATGTGTATTACAGTTATGTTATTAAAATACACATAGACAAAACAGGCGGGAGGTTGACAAATCTCCATTCGGTGGAAAAGAAAAAATCAACATCACCCAAAAAAGGAACACCGTCACCATGTCAATCGCTCAATCCGCTATGCACCTTGCCAACGGCGAAGCAGTCGAAGGTATCGACCAATACCAGCCGAAGAAAGAGAGAAAAAAGGCTGTAAAAACTCCCGCCAAAAAACAGCGCAAACATCGACAAAGTGCAATCTGCTCCGGAATTATTACTGAAACAATAAAAGACCTTATCTGCGAAGAAATTGCCAAGGGCAAATCCCTTTCTGCTGTTTGTCGGGATAACCTGATTGTGCAATCTTCGGTATATTCGCAGTTATCGAAAGATGAAGAGTTCGCGGAGAGGTACGCGCGGGCGCGGGAAAGGCAAGCAGATTTTTACGCAGACGAGGTCATCGAACTTGCCGACAACTGCTCCGGCTCACTCGAAGACAGCAACCGCACCCGGTTGCAAATCGATGCAAGAAAGTGGGCTTGCGGTAAGCTGCATCCACGGAAATATTCTGACAAGGCATCGATGGAACTCTCCGGCAAAGACGGCTCACCTCTGGCGGCTCCGATTATCGTGAATCTGGGAGTAGATGAAAGCTGGGGGTGACAAATGATTACACCTCCGCAAAGTACGTTTCGACCGACCCCGGTTCAGCAGCAAGCTAAACTTTTGCTTGGCGGGGATGCTTTGCACACTCTTCTTTTTGGCGGTTCACGATCCGGAAAAACCTTTATCAACATCTGGGCAATCGTCGCTCGGGCAATTCTCGAACCGGAGAGCCGTCATTGTATTCTGCGGAAATTTTTCGCAATGGCAAATAAATCCATAATCAACGACACCTTTCCAAAGGTGATGAAAGTTTGTTTTCCTCAAGTTCCGTACACACTCAACAAGTCGCTTTTTTACGCAAAAATCCCCAATAACTCTGAAATATGGTTTGGCGGTCTTGACGAAGGAGATAAAATTCTCGGCAACGAATATGCAACAATGTATTTTAACGAGATATCGGAATTGAGTTACGATCAGGTTGAAACTGCATACAGCCGGAACGCTCAAAAGTGCATCCGCATCCGCAACCGCTTTTTTTACGATGAAAACCCCGTCGGGAAAACGCATTGGTCTTATAAACTTTTTGTCGAAGGTTTGAACCCCGCCGACAATACGCCATTGCTTCACCCGGAGAATTATTGCTCGATGCGGATGAACCCAATTGATAACCTTGCCAACCTTTCCGATACATACATTGCGCAACTTCAATCCCTCTCTGCACGCAAACGCGCTCGTTTCCTTGACGGTGACTGGCAAGACGATAGCGCAAATGCTCTCTGGAAACGCTCAACAATGATCAATCCGTACCGGGTGCATAATATCAACCCGGATGAACTCGACCGGATCGTGGTTGCCATTGACCCGGCTGTTACCTCCACCGACCAAAGCGATGAAACCGGCATCATTGCCGCCGGGGTAAAGTATGGCAGAAACGGAGCGGACGATCATTTTTATGTGCTGGATGATTTTTCACTGAAAGGATCTCCGACTGAATGGGCGAACACGGCAATAGAGGTATATGATTACTACTCTGCCGACCGGATCATTGCCGAAGTCAACAACGGCGGCGATATGGTTGAAACGGTCATTCGCAATATTGATGATCAGGTCGCTTTTTCTGCGGTCCGGGCAACCAGAGGCAAGATACTCAGGGCTGAACCAGTGGCGGCACTGTATGAAAAAGGCAGAGTACACCATGCCGGAGAATTTCAGCTGCTCGAAGATCAGATGTGCAACTTTACCGGCTCGGACGGCGAAAAATCCCCTGACCGGCTTGATGCTCTTGTTTGGGCGATGGCCGAACTTGCTGACGGCGGCAGCGGCGAAGCATCAGACGGAGGGGCAGCAGCGTTTACTTACTGAGCGACGGGGCAAAAGAATTTTCCTTTTTCTTTCGCATTGTTTCGGCACGTTTGGCAGCGGCGGCTTTGCGTTTTTCCAGCGTGTATAAGGCGTTTAACTTCGCCATGTTGTCACGCTGGGCGGCAAGTTTCGCCGTTGTCCGCTGCGATCCCCCGACTTTCCCCCGGTTGCGTTGCAAGTCAGACACAAACTCCGACAGATCACCTCCGCAATGCGGGCAGATGTGTTTGGGTTTTGTCATAGCTTATTATATCCTTTCTCAAACAGCCATTGCTCAAGGGCGGCTGTGTTTGGGTTGCTTTCATAGTTGCTATTTGCTACCATCCATAATTTACTGCCATCGTTGAAGTCGCTCCAAAACACTTCGGACAGCGCTGGTAACTCTGCCATAATCTCCTGTAATGTCGGTGCAGGGCAAATCGCCCGCAGCACTTGCGCTTCGCATCCGCTGTTGAGCAATCGCTCTGCTGTACCCCGTGGCATAAGCTCAAAGCTTTGTTTGGATATGTCAAGGGGTTTATCCATATTGACCGCTGTAACCAGATAAACCGCAAAACTATCCTTAAATTCCCCGATCGGGATCTTCGCGCACACTTCAGGTGGCGGTACTAATTCTTTGAGTTCCATTGTTTGTTTTCCTGTGATTGAGTAATAACTCTGTCAATGATCGCAATACTGCCAGCGTGTTCTTTTTCAAATCGCTCCAGTGCTTTTAATCGCTCTTCGTACAATATGCGTGTTAGCATCTCTTTTCCGCATTGCCTGCCCCTATAAACATGAAAAAACGGTGCAAATTATCCATATTATTGCGCCTTTTTATGGTCTTTGGTGTACTCTTTGCAAGCGTTACATTGCTTGTTATCGGTAATATCCTCAAGATGCAACGCGCATCTATGGCGTGGGGTGCGATATATCGGAAGCGGATTCCATGGACATTGATCAGCACAAACGCCACGCTTTTCCAGAATACCCTCCGTTCGGAAATTCTGTTTGTTGATAAGATAAATCATTCCACCACCTCTGCTTTAGTCCAGTCTGCAAATTTGTGGTCAGGGCATTGATCGTCAGCATCTCGGCGAAAGCCAAACCGTTTCGGGTGCAAGCAATTCCCGACAAAACGACACGGTTTGCCGTTGCTGAGAGCAACATCGGTTTGAAAATGCTTGCAAGTGTGGCAATGGCAAGAGTTATGATCTTCGTAAGTTTCCATTTTTTTATTATCCCTTATCTTTTTTTGTTTAAAATACTTCGAGTTTGCTTTTTTGTCAAAATTTATTCTTTATGTTACTTTTAATTTTCCAATTTGGACAATATTGAGCCAACTTGCTCTTGAGAGGGTTTACAGTTTCTGTCAGTCGGCAATGCGCTCCACGCCGCCTGTACGCAAAAGCATCAGGCGCATCAGGTTTTGCAACAGGGCTATAATAAGCACAAGTCTGACATGCAAGTAATCGAGCCATATTGCACTTTTCACAAAACAGATGTGGTGTTAAAAGCCTTTGATACTTTGGGTGTGAATAAGAAAACTTTGGTGCAAATGGTTTTCCGCACATTTGGCATTCGCTCATAATAACCTCCAAAACTTGAACGCCCCGGATTGCTCCGGGGCGGGGTTGTGAGTTACGCTCTTTTCAGTTCCATGTACTTTTCATTAAGTTCTTCATACATGCGCTTCGCTGCCAGCATTTCGCGTTCAGCCCGACCGATTGCTTTTGCACGGGAGTACATGTCATTGATAAGAATCATACCGCCCATATCAAACAGTTTTGCGACATCCAATCTTGTTTTTGTGACCGGGTGAAATTGATACACGGTGTGTATTTTATCAAAGTCGGCGTTGCTGATTTCAACATTTGCGTTTTCCAGATAACTTTTGAATTCTTCGATTGTCATTTTTTTCTCCTTGTTTTTAAGTTATTTTTCTGTCAACACTATAATATATCACATAATCCGCTTATGTCAAGTGAAAGAGTGTAAAAATGTGATAATTTTTTTATTTTTCAAAATTTATCACATTTTCCCGCTGCCGGTTGACAATTTTTCATTGATTGAAAAAAGGAATTATTGAAAAGTCAACACCGCAGGAGATCAAAGTTTTATGATCGTAAAATCAACCGATGCCGTAAGCCGGAAAAAGTCTGCCGTTACCACTATCAGCCAACTTGCCACTCCGGAATGGGCGACCTTCCGCGAATATTGGCAGATGGTTGATGATGTGGTCGATGGCGAATTGGCAGTCAAAGCCAAAGCCGACAAATATATCTACCGCCCCATGTCGAAGCGGGGGAATACCGCTGAAGCGTGGATGAGCTGGGAAGCCTATACAAGCCGTGGAAAACTCCCCAAAACTGCCGCCGAAAACCTTGAAAAGATGCAAGGCACTATCTGTGCCAAACCTCCGGTATTCACGCTTGAGGGCAAAGCCAGCCGTCTTGAATCTTTCCGGGAACGTGCCACGCCGCAGGGTGACGGTCTCGATGCTCTCTTTGCCCGAGTGGTGGAAAATGTTCTGAAATACGGTCGCTACTGCTTACTCTTGGAGCCGGATGCTGACGGTGACCTTTTTCACATCAATGAATTCCGTCCGGAAAAACTTCTGCGGGTGGTTCCGGTCGAAGAGGGCGGCGATTCTTACGCGAAGGTGATCTATCTTGACACCTCAAATATCCGCTTTGACTACCGGCGGCACAAAGACGTTTACTGCCCGCAGATAACGATCCTTGCCCTTGACGGCAACGGCTTCTATTATCAAGCGAAATTCGGCACCGGTGAAGTGCCGATCGCGGCATATAAAAACGGCTCCCCGGTCTGGGAAAACTCCCGGAATTACAAAGCCACGATGGATGAGGTCTTTGCCGAACTGGAACGCTTTGACATTGACAACCCCGATCCGGCTCTGGTGGTTTACCCGACCAAATTTGAACAGCCGGTAAACCGGATTCCTTTCACGGTGGTCAATCCGACCAGCCTTAATTTTATGAAGTTTTCGCCGCCGCCAATACTTGATTTGTGTGTTCAAAGTCTCCATGTCCTCAATGCCGATTGCGATCACCAGCAGGCGGTTTATCTCACCACCGACCCGATACCGAAGTTTACCGGGATGGATAAACGGAAGACCGTTCCGCTGTCTGCGGAAAGATTTCTCAACCTTTCCGGGGATGCCAACTTTGAATTTGTTTCCGCTCCGACCGCCGGTTTGCAAATGCAGGCGGAGAATATCGCCCAGATGATTGAACAGGGCGAAAAGATGGGGCTGAATATCTCCGGTATGGATGGTGCCGCCAACACCTCCGGAGTGGCGTTGGAAATTCTGCGGAACGCCCAGACTGCCAAACTCCGGATTGTTAATCAGACCTGTGCTAAAGCGATTGAAGAGCAGCTGCGCCGTGCCGGATCATGGCTGCTTGGCATCGACCGGGATGCCGCCAATGCGATCATCAAGTATACTCCCTCCGCGGATATTGCCAAAGTCAAACCGACACTCACCGAACTTGCCGCCTTTGCCAACATCGCTGAAAAATTCAGCGTTACCCGGCGGGAGTTGCGGGAATGGCTGGAGCAGAATTTTGATATTGAACACAAAGACTGGGAGGAGCTTCAAGCGGAACTGGATGCCGAAAAAGAGTTGTCGGAAATCGGCACCGGCTTTGACCTTCCCCCGGTGGTGACGGATGATGCCGGAAACGCTGACGGCGGCGAAGAAGACAAGAACGCTCCCCAAAATAAAATAGGTTTCACCGATGGCGAAGAAGAAGCCGACCAGTAA
This sequence comes from Lentisphaerota bacterium, assembly GCA_015061615.1. Taxonomy (GTDB): domain Bacteria; phylum Verrucomicrobiota; class Lentisphaeria; order Victivallales; family Victivallaceae; genus UBA1784. Next base: position 39,859 of record SUWE01000001.1, on the reverse strand, counting down.
CCGGGGCGAGATCGCCCGCCTTGCCAAGCAGATTGCCGACCATCAGGCAAGGATCCAAGTTATCGCTGCCAACTGGTGGGCTATGACTGTCGCCGCTCTCGATGCGACAGAAAAAAAGTATCTCGCCGAACTCGCGAAAGGGCTTGCCGGAATCCGCTTCTTGCAAAATGATCCCGGAAGTATTGGACGATTGAAAAAACTTTGTGCAAAACTTGCAGCCATTCGCGCAATTGGCTGGGCGAATGCAGCGAAACAGATCCGTCATGAAATGATTTCTCTGGCGAAAAATGAACAGCATTGGGCGAGACGGATATCACTGGAGTTGGGAGCTGGGAGTTCAGACACAGCCGAAGATGCAAAAAAAAATGATCAAAAAAAGCAGCCTGTCATGCTCGGTAAAGTTTCCATGTTTGAAACTCTGGCGGTCAGCGTTGCGTAGGATATACGCACACTCCGCGCAAAACTTTAATTCCTGAAAACTGCCGTCCACATCGCTTTTGTGCGGAGCGGAGACATACATACTGCCTTTCGGCATTGTCCGCTCGCAGAACACACATTTGTGTTCCTTTGCAGAGTTTTTGATGATTTTGGTATTGAGTGTCATTTCAACAGTTTCTCCATCATTCTGATTGTTGTTGCATTGAGCTGTGCCAGCTCAACAAAGAGGTTATCTCGGTCTGCCTGATCGTTGATACCCTGCATTACTTTCAAAGCGGCGGTATTGACCTCTAAAAGTTCCTCGGCAATGACCGTTCCGGCTTCCGCATCCGTATCGGCAAAGTGCGGATGTTTGGTTTTTGCGTGGTCCAGCGCATCAATGATGGCGGAATGGATCGCAAAGGGGATTGTCTCTTTAATCTCCACTCTGCCAACGGTGCTTTTGGGGACATGCCATATCCGCCCATGGAGTTTATGCGGTTGCGGCGGTGTCAGTGTTTGGGCATTGCGGCATATCATCCATTCTCTTTGATCGGCGGTACTCTGGCACTGATTTGCTAAATGTTGTTTTTCCATAGTCGCAAACGGCTCATTCAATGGAGCGTGAAACATCGGCTCCGCTTTTTTCGTTTTCGGCTTTCTGCGGAACAACTCCCGAAGCCAGAATATCAACTTTTTAATTTTCATTTTTTCTTACCTTTATTTTTTACTTTGAAAGCAACACCGCAAGACTTTCCGCACTGCTTTTTAAGTTGGTAAACCGGAAACACCTCTGCGGCACATTGCGGAACTCAAAAGTCAGTTCGCCGATGGCGACACGGCGAATACCGTCAAAGCCATTGGGTGTAGCATCCATATCGGTGATCGCTCCGCCGTGAAGGTTGGCAAGGGCAAAGCATCCGGTGTCAAGTACCCACACGTCATTATCTGGCACATCCGGGTCAGCCATAATGGTCATACCCCTGCCGTTGATCTCATTGACGATCACCGCGACGTAAGCTCCGCGGCGGTCATCGGAACGCAAAATCTGGATAAGGTCTTTGTATTCCTGTGTCAGCACTCTTGCCTGACCGGGAGAGCAAAGTATCTGCATAGGTTCGCCACCGTTAAAGACGATTTGTGAACTGGCATCATTTATCATAAAACTGTCAAGCATTGCACCTTTGGCATCCACTTTCGGAGCGTTAGTTTCGGCGGCGAAGTAGTACAGCCCCCCGGATTCGCCACGCACTTTATCGGTTTTCTCTACCCGTCTGCCGAAAAGAGCAACACGGTTGAGGTCACGGGCGAGGTCGGCAAGGGCCCAAGCGGTCTGACGGTTGAGCTGATTATCAACACTGCCGTAAAGATTCATTGTAAGAGCAGCACCGGAAAGCACGATCTCTTTGCGGAAGATCTGTGTGGCATTCCACTGAACACTGCTGATAATTTCATCGTTATCATCATCGCCATTTTGCGGAGAAACAAAGTGAAATGTTTTGTCTTCCGGCTTCAAATCACTGGCGGTACTCATCGCCGAACCGTTTTGGCAAACCAATTCCAAAGTGATTTTATTGCCGTCAATCTCTTTGATTTCAAAAAGTGCCGGGGCATTTGCGGAGCGCAACAGCACACCGGTTTTAAGCATATTTGCAACGGTGTCGGGAACAAGCAATTTGCCCTCACTGCCATCTACTGCAACAAAGCCCTTTGCGTAAAGATTATCTTCAAAATACTCATGTTTTGAGTTCGCCGCATCGGAGCTGTGGCGGAAGTTGGAGATAAACCGAGGTTCATCCTTGATAACTGTGCCGAGGATGTCAGAGAGGTCACGCTTACGATTCGCGAAAGAGTAGTTGTAAATCATTTTCTTTTTCCTTTCTTTTTGAAATAATAACTTTCGGTAAATTGTCTTTCCTCTGCCGGTTCCCGGAACTTCTGCCGGGGTTTTGCCGGTTTGCGGTGTTCGGCTTTCAACTGGTCGGCATAATTCGCTCCGCACTTGGGGCATTCCCGCCCCATGATGACCGCTTCGCCGCAATCAGCGCATATCCACGTTGTCCACAACGGCGTAACTTACTCACTGGATAATGTCAGCGGCAATCTGACTCTTACCGTTTCAGGAAATACTCACCCTGACGGCGACCTTGACGGTAACGGTTATGCCGATACCATTCTGGTCAATACCAAACAGGGATACTCCGGAGCATGGATGACCACTGGAACTAAATCTGTTATTTTGTGGGGCAATCTCGGCAATGTCAATGACAAAGTTGAACTGGTCGGAATGGGTAATGTCAAAGGCACTTCTACCAATGGTTCCGATATCATCATGAAGATCGGTACCACCGTTGCCGCATGGGTCACTGATGGCGGCAAAGTCAAGAGCTACAAAGAGCTTTACACCCTGAAATCCAACATGAATATGCTCGGCATCGGTGATTTTGACGGTGACGGTGTAACCGATTATCTCTTGCGTTCAACTGCCGGAGACCTCGGCTATGTCACCGGAGATGACAACAAGTGGCACTATATCAAAGGTCTTGGCAAAGAGTGGAAAATCGCCGCTGTCGGCGACCTTGACGGCGACGGATGCGACGATGTGATCGTCCGTCATGATGCCGGATTCACCGGCGCTTACATGATTGATGAAAACGGAAAAATCACCTGGTCAAGTCTCGATACCCTGAAAAGTGATATGACTATCGTTGGAACGGGCGACTTCAACGGTGACGGCGTGGACGATGTCCTCTTGCAGAATAAATCCAACGGCTGGGTCGGAGCATGGCTTGTTGAAGACGGCAGAGTTGACTCCTTCATTGGTATTTGCAACAACAAAAACACCATTGAACAGATCGCAGACTTCAACGGTGACGGAATCGATGACCTCCGTATCCGCACCGAAAAAGGCGATATCGGCGTTCTCTACGTCAACGGCGCCGACGATACCACATGGAAATATTTCCAGAGTGTCGGTAAAGAGTGGGATACCTCCTTTGCTCTGCTCTCGTAAGCTGATACGAGATAAGTACGGAGCTGATTCTGCCGTTTATCGGCTCCGTACCCATCCGTTCATATCAGTACATATCCGTACATAACGATCATTCCGCCATGTATGGCGGAGCTTGAATGTAAAAAAACAGGGGGCTGAGCGCAAAACCTGTGTTTTTTTTGCAGGGGTGCTAACGACTTGTCACGGCGTAGTGTAACGAAGACGGACGCCCCCTGCACCCCTGGCGCCCGCGTATGCGGGATTTTGTACTGGCAAGTTGTATGCTCGTGTGGTGGTGGTTCGACTCATGTGTCGCAAAGTTTCACCCTCTGCCTGACCTTTTCCGGGCAGTTCGCCTGCGTGATTTTCTGCTCTTGGCACATACTTCACCTTTCATTTCAGAAAGGAACTGTTACTGTTCGGTCCTCCCCGTTTCTGCGGACTATGACCTCTGCTGACTTCTCAACCTGACAAGGTCTGTATCGGACTTTCTCCGACAAGTCGATGCGCGTGCCGCGCATACCCCCCAAAAAAACAGCTGCAAAACATTTCGTTTTGCAGCTGCCGGAATTTCTGCGCGTTACAGATTACGCATTGAAGTGTTCAAGCAGAGCTTTTTCCGCTTCTGCATTCCACAGCATGTTGTAACGGGAAACTATCTCCGCCAGTTTGGCGAAGAAGGGATCAGTTTTGCCTTTTTCCGCAAAATCAGCGATCGCGGTCAACGGCATATTGATTCCGGTATAGATCAGCTTCTTGCCGCCCTTGATTTTGGGCAGGTTCAGCGTGGTTTCGATAACCGCATCCATACCGCCGATATGAGTGATCATACAGGCAGGATTGATCTTACCCTGCTCCATCAGGCTCAACGCTTCTTTCATGTCATCGGTGTTGCCGCCGGAAGTTCCCACAATGTGGGTCGAGGCATAGTGGACATTGTAGAAGTTGAATTCCGCCTTGAACTGGGGATCCAACGGACCGGCGAAGAAGTTCAGACAGCCGTCTTTTCCCAGAATTTTGTCGCCCTGCTCAACAACCGGACGCACCGGCGCAAAGCACATGACATCATCATATCCGGTTCCACCGGAAATTTCCATCAGTTTGGCAACCGGATCATCACAACCGGTGTTCAGATAAACAAGGTCAACTCCGTTGGCTTTGGCATCTTCAACCGTGTACAGACTTGCCGCGCGGGCAAGACGGTCATTGTCGATATCAGTGACAACCAGCAGTTTCGGACGGCGCGGTCCATGGATCGCATAATCGACCGCACCCAGTCCCATCGGACCGACTCCGGCGAGGATCGCCATTTTTCCGCCTTCTACAATACCCATTTTATGCTCATAGCAGCCGTTGGTCGTATGATACTGGGCATGGAACGCTCCGATAACGCAGGAAACCGGTTCAGCAACAGAACCGTGGAAGAACGCTTCGCCGTTGTAGGGCAGCAGGCAGCCGGTCAGCATCACTTCTTCCGGGATGATGATGTAAGTCGCATCACCGCCGATGTACTGATAGCTGTATCCGGGAGCCGCCATTGAACCTTTGTAGTTCATCGCCGGCTGGATGGCAAAACGCTGTCCGGCTTTGAACTGATCCTGCCATTTGGCACCGACCTGAACGATCTCGCCGCAAAATTCGTGACCGACGATGACGGGCTTTTCAGCCACGTCATTCGGAACACGTTTATGTGCAGCACCCTGCTCCGCCACTTTGAATGTGGACATGCAAATACTGTCACTGGTGATTTTCGCAAGGATCTCGTTTTCAGTGATCTCCGGCAGTTCGAAAGTTTCGAGCCGGAGATCTTCCTTGCCGTAGAGTCTTACAGCAGTAGTTTTCATAGCTTAGATTCCCAATTTGGCGCGGCGAAGTTTTTCCACGCGGGTGAAGTTCATCTTTGAGTTGTAACCGGGCAGCGGAAGGATCGCTTCGTTGACTGCATCGAGGATCCAGGACGCCTGCGGATAGTAGAAGCTTTCCAGCTCCGGACACGGTGAAATGCTGTTCGGCGCACCGACAACGACCGGGGGAGCATCCAGATAATCGAACGCCAGACGGGTAACGTTGGCGGCGACATCGTTGAGGAAGCTGCCGCGTTCACAAGCATCGGAAATCAGGATCAGACGACCGGTCTTTTTCACGGATTCGATCAGCTTGTCATAGTTGAACGGAACCAGTGAACGGGCGTCAATGACTTCAGCTTCAACACCATATTTTGCACTCATCTCTTTGGCGGCACTGATTGCCGGATAGAGTGAAGCACCGATGGAAAGGATGGTCAGATCGCTGCCGGCACGTTTGATATCCGGTTCACCGATAGGAATTTCATAGTATTCTTCCGGAACTCCGCCTTCGTGGAACAATTCGGCGGTGTCATAAAGTTTCTGACTCTCGAAGAAGACGACCGGGTCAGTACCGCTCAAAGCGGCATTCATCAGACCTTTGGCATCATACGGAGTCGCGGGGAAGCAGACTTTCAGACCGGGGATATGGGCGCAAAGGCTTGTCCAGTCCTGAGCATGCTGGGCACCGTATTTGGCACCGACGGAAACGCGGAGGACGACCGGCATCTTGAGAACACCGGCAGACATCGCCTGCCATTTTGCCAGCTGATTGAACACTTCATCTCCGGCACAGCCGAGGAAGTCGCAGTACATCAGTTCCGGAATCGCACGTCCGCCGCAAAGAGCGTAACCGCAAGCCGCCGCAACGATCGCACTTTCAGAGATCGGAGCGTTGAAGAAACGGTGATACGGGATCGCTTCGGTCAAACCGCGGTAAACACCGAAAGCACCGCCCCAGTCACGGTTGTCTTCACCGAAGGCGATCAGGGTCGGATCAGTGTAGAATTTGTTGATGATCGCTTCAAACAGAGCATCACGGACGTTGTAAGCCACCAGTTTGGAAACTTCTTTGCCGTTTTCATCATAACCGAAACGTTTTTTGGTTTTGATTTTCTTGAGGTTGGAGTTCTCTTCCAGCGGCATGTTCACTTCGGGTTCGCGGTCATCGAACTTCTCAACGCGCTCGTTGGAAAGCATGTATTTACGCATTGCATCCGGCTCGTTGGCGGGGTCGATACGCGGGGAAACCTGCTCGTCGATCGCCAGCTTCATGATACGGGTGATGCGCTCTTTGATATCTTCGTTGAAACCGTCGAATGCACCGTCGGATTCGATCTTGCCTTTGACCAGTTTTTCACGGAAGGCGGCGATGGAATCCTGTTCACGCCATGCTTCGATTTCTTCCGGGGTACGATAGGTGGAGCTGTCAGTTGCACTGTGACCGACGTAACGGTAGGTGACAGTTTCGAGCATGACCGGTCCCTGACGGTTTTCAATGATCTCGCGTTTGCGTTTGAACGCGTCGATAACAGCCAACGGATCATAACCGTCAACACGTTCAGCATGGAGACAATCAGGACGGACACCGGAACCGATACGGGCAGCGATCTCATACGCCATGGTTTCGCCGCAGGTCTGACCACCCATTCCGTAACCGTTGTTGATACAGTGGAAGATCACCGGCAGACCGCCTTTGTGGTCATCATCCCACAGTTTGAAATACTGATCCATTGAAGCGAAGTTCAACGCTTCCCAGACCGGACCGCGCGCCATGGAGCCGTCACCGCAGTTGCAGACGACCAGACCGGGTTTCTTGTTGACCTTTTTGTAAAGTCCGGCACCGGCACAGATACCGGCGGAACCGCCGACGATAGCGTTGTTCGGATAGATACCGAAGGGCAGGAAGAAGACGTGCATTGAGTTACCCAGACCGCGGGTAAAACCGTTGGCACGGCCGAAAAGCTCAGCCATAAAGCCGTACAGCAGGTAGTCAAGAGCAAGGTCACGGACATTGCCGCTCTTGTTGTGTTTTTCAACAACACGGAGCAGATCGCCGCCGAAGAAACCTTCCATGATCTCCATCAGTTCTTTTTCGGGCAGATTGCGGATGGCGTTGAAACCTTTGGCAAGCACTTCACCATGACTGCGGTGTGAACCGAAGATCATATCGTCGTGGGTCAGGGTATAAGCCATACCGACCGCCTGAGCTTCTTCACCGGTATAGAGGTGAGCAGGACCGGTATAGAGATAATCGACACCGTTGTAATGTTTCTGAGTACGAACCTGGAAAAGCATGGTTTCAAACTCACGGATAAACTGCATATCTTTGTAGATACCCAGCAAAGCATCTTTGCCGAAGATTTTCTTTTCTTCTGCAAAACTTTTCTTGTACTGGTTCAATTCGATCTTACCAAGATCGACGACCCCGGCCTTACGGACCTTTTTCGGGTCAATAAATTGACTTTTCGGCATTTTTCTTTTTCTTTATTTTAATAGTTTGAAAAGTGTTTATTATGCTTCATTGAGAGCTGCTTCGCGGAAGACTTCACCGACCGTCGGGTGCGGGAAGACCACTTTGCTGATCTCGGCACAGTTGAGTTTGCGGGTGATTGCCATCGCCAGACCGAAGATCATTTCAGATCCGGGATTGCCGATAATGCAGGCTCCGATAAGGATATCATCCTGATCAAGGATCATTTTGATGAATCCGTTACCACCGTCATTTTCAGCAATATAACGGCCGCTGTACATCAACGGCATCTTGACAACGCGGTATTTGAGACCTTTCTGTTTGGCAGTCTCTTCGGTTTCACCGACACTGGAAACTTCCGGATTGGTGTAGATAACTGCGGGGATCGCACTGTAATCCATGATATCTTTTTCACCGGCGATAACGTTGACAGCCACTTCGGCTTCGCGGTAAGCGGTATGGGCAAGCATGGATTTGCCGTTGACGTCGCCGACAGCAAAGACATCGGAAACATTGGTTTTCATTTCATCATCGGTTTTGATCGCGCCGCGTTCCATGTAAAGACCGATGTTTTCATAACCCATATCAGCGGTATTGGCACGACGGCCGATCGCGACAAGGATTTTGTCAGCTTTCAATTCAGCTTTGCCCTCAGCATTTTCCACAGACAGAGTATTGCCGTTGACCGCGACAGCTTTGGTTTTGAGCATGAATTTCACGCCGCGTTTTTCATAGATTCCACGGAGCATTTCGGACATTTCGATATCAGTGGGACCGCCGATACGATCCATCATCTCAACGACGACGACTTCAGTACCGATGCTGTTGAAGTAGGATGCCATTTCCAAACCGATAACACCGCCGCCGAGAACGATGAGCTTTTTCGGAGCTTCGGTCAGAGCGAGGATCTCACGGTTGGTCAGCGCATCACCGGATGCGACCGCCTCACGCAATCCCGGAATGGGGGGAACCGCGGCAACAGATCCGGAAGCGATGATAAGTTTTTTGCCGGTGAATTTTTCGCCGTTGGCTTCAACGGTGATTCCGGCGGCATCTTTGCCAACGACTTTGGCGTTGGCTTTGACGACATTGACTTTGGCGCCTTTCATCTGCATCGCAACGCCGGAAACAAGAGTTTTAACAACTTTGTCTTTACGGGCAACGACTTTGGCGTGGTCGATCTTCGCACCGGAAACGGTGACACCGTAGTGTTCACCGCCGCCGTTGGCGTAATCAAAAATTTTCGCAGAATAAAGCAGTGTTTTGGTCGGAACACAACCTTCGTTGAGACAGACACCGCCGAGGGAACGACCCTCAAAAAGGCAGACACTCATACCTTTGTGGCCCGCGCGTTCTGCGGCTTTGTAGCCGGCAGGACCGCCGCCGATCACGAGTACATCATAAACCATGATTTCACCTGTATATAATTAGTTGATTAAAGAGCAAGGATCAGATTGAACTTCTCAAGTTTATCCGCGACAGCCTTCAGGAATTTCGCGGCGGGCGCACCGTCAACGACACGGTGGTCGAAGGTCAGTGACAATCCCATTGCCTGATAAAACTCAACGGAACCATCGGCTTTCTGACGGGGACGGAGAGTCGTTCCACAGACACCGAGGATAGCGGTCTGGGGCGGATTGATGATCGGGGTGAAGCTCTCGATCCCGAGATTTCCGAGGTTGGTGACAGTGAAACTGCCGCCGGTAAGTTTGTCAGAAGCAAGAGTTCCCTCTTTGCAGGCGTTGGCATACTCTTTGACCTGAGCGGAGATCGCCTTGAGACTCATCATATCGGCATCACGGAGAACGGGAACAAGCAGACCTTTGGGAGTGTCGATCGCCACACCAAGCTGAGCATGGGTAAAACGGCGCATCTTGTCACCGATGAAATTGGCGTTGATATCGGGGAACTCCACCAGAGTTTTGGCAACGGCAAAAAGCACGAGGTCGTTGATCGTGACTTTATCCAGCCCAAGCTCCGGAGCGTTCTTCATCTGCTTGCGCATCTCAAGGATCGCGGTGGCATCAAAAGTACGGTTGAGGGTAAGCTGAGCCATATCAGCGAGGGATTTGTGCATGTTGTCGGCGATGACTTTGCGGATACGGGAAATTTTTTCTTCGGTATATTCCGCAGGAGCAGCCGGAGCAGCAGCAACAGGGGCGGCGGCAGCAGGAGCTTCAGCAGCAGCGGCAACCGGAGCGGCAACAGCAGGAGCGGCAGACTTCAGAGTTTTCACATCGCGCTCAATAATGCGGTTTTCCGGACCGGTGGGAATCGCTTTGGAAATATCCAGACCGAGTTCAGCGGCAAGTTTTTTGGCGCGGGGTGAAGCCAGAACTTCAGAACCGGCAGCCGCAGGAGCAGCGGCGGCAGGAGCAGCGGCAGCCGGAGCAGCAGCAACGGGGGCGGGGGCAGCGGCAGGAGCAACGGCAGCCGGAGCGGCGGCTCCGGGGACAGAGAAGGCGGCTCCGGGTTTGCCGACAACTGCAACGGGGGCTCCGACAGCAACTTCTTCACCGGCGGGAACGAGGATCTTCAAAAGAGTACCTTCGTACTTGGAAAGTTCTTCAAAGGAAGATTTACCGGTTTCCAGACCGAAAAGCGGCTGTTCCATTTTAATGACATCGCCTTCTTTGACTTTCCATTCAGAAAGCAGTGCGCTTTCTTCGGAAACGCCCATCTGCGGCATCAGAATAAAGTTGACATCTTTGTTGTCGCAGGCGGGAGCGGCAGCGGCGGCAGGAGCAGCCGGAGCAGCGGCAGGCGCTTCGGCCGCAGGAGCGGCAGCGGGAGCAGCGGCACCGCCGGGAACTTCATAAGATTCACCGGGTTTACCGATAACGGCAACGGGGGCACCGACAGCGACTTCTTCGCCGGCGGGAACGAGAATCTTCAAAAGAGTACCTTCGTATTTGGAAAGCTCCTCAAAAGCAGACTTACCGGTTTCCAGACCGAAAAGCGGCTGTTCAAGTTTGATAACATCGCCTTCCTTCACTTTCCATTCAGCGAGCAGAGCGCTCTCTTCGGAGACACCCATCTGGGGCATCAGAATAAAATCAGCCATTTGTACCTTTTCTCCTATTTTAAGGGTTACAAAACTTTAGATGATTGATTTACTATACTTTCAGAAATATTACCGTCACCGACAAGCACATCCACATCCTCCATTCTGGCGAAGGTGAACGGCAGCAGTGTTCCGATCTTTGATGAGTCGAGCATCATCACGACTTTTCTTGCCCGCTTGACAACGGCACGTTTGAGCAACGCCCCCAACTGACTGCCGACGGTGAAGCCGCCTTTTTCATCATAACCCGATGCCGCCATAAAAGCGGTATCAATATTCAGGTGTTCAAGATGGGTCAGAACTTCCGGGTCAGCAACCGCTATCTCATCACGGCAAAGGGTTCCGCCGAGCATGATCACAGAGGGTTTGGCTTTACGCATGGCAACTTCCAACGCGATATTTGGGGCGGCAGTGATGACCGCAAGGTGACAATCCGGCAGACGGCGGGCAAACGCCATTGCGGTAGTCCCGGAGTCGATAAATATTCCGGTATCGGGTTCGACAAGTTCGACAGCTTTCGCGGCTATTTTCTGCTTTGCATCGTCGTTAAGCTGTTCGCGTGCGCTGTAAATATCTTCATGCAGACCGTAACGTGAAGGGATAGTACGGGCACCGCCGCGGGTGAGAATGATTTTGTGCATCTGCTCAAGGGCGGCGAGGTCACGGCGTATGGTCATTTCAGACCAAGAGCCGAAATGAGCGGCGAGTTCTCCAATGGAGATCTCCCCCTTATCCTCAATATAATTAAGAATCGCTTCGCGTCTTTCCGTCATGATGCGGAAAACTCCCATGTGTTACACATTTATCCGTACAACATATAATATATACACGAAACAGCATTTTTGCAAATGCCTTTGTGATTTTTTATCATGATTTGTGATTTTTTTTCACAAACACCATTTTTACAGCCTCCCCTGCCCTGTTTTTTTGCCGCGTTTTTTGGAACGCTCTGTTCCCAATATTGATTGATAACTAATTGTACAGATACTCTGGTGAGTTTTAGCTGTCAAATTTGATTGGTCAGATTTGACATTGTATGAAAGCAGTGATATATTGAAACAGGGAGTAACACTGATGCTTGGATTAATTTTTTTCATTATAATTGCAGTCGTGATCTATAACGATCTGGAAAAGACCCAGCGCCAGCAGGGCGGTCAGCCTTTGACCAAAAGTCCGATAATCGCGGGCGGCTGCGGATTTGTGATTTTTCTTATCGTCATTGCAATTATTATTGCTTATGCCCGCGGATAGTATCCCCGCCCGATGATCCCGAAGGATCAGAGGGGGCACTATTTATTGGTAATGCTTACAGAATGGCTGTTGTTTTTATCTTACCGAGCTGTCAATATCAAACAACTGACCGATTGCCTTTTGGAAACATTTTTCATCATGCTGTCAGAAAAAGTTTTTTCGATACAGTAAGTATACAGAGACTCAACCAAACGACATGAAAGGAAAAATTATGGATAGTGTTTTTGAATTTATTGGCACAATTCTGGAACTGATCGGCAGATTTTTCACCTGGCTCATCAAATCTGTCTGGCATGCAGTTTCCGCACTGTTGGTAATATTGATATTTTTCAGCTTCTTTCATTTCAGCTGTAACCGCAAAAGCAACTGGGATAAATTCTGTTCAATAGACATTGATATTGCCGCTTGCGGAATTGATAAAACAGCAATATTGGAACAATTCAAACAGGATCCGCTTTCATACCGGCAAGAGGTCACGCGGCACAAGCGCAAACGTTTTATATTGATAACTCCGCAACAGGCGAATGCAACAGGTAAACAATTTATCGGCAAAATGGAATCATTGGATATATTGCGGCACGACCCGAAAGAAGAAAAACGGTGCAATGATATTCTCAAACAGTTATGTGAAGTTATTCCGGCTAAAACAAATCTGCCGCAAAAAATCTATATTCTCGATACCCCGGAAGTAAACGCATTCTGCCTGCCGGGTGGCACTATCGTTATATGCAGCGGAACGCTGAAACAATTCAACGATGATGAAATTGCCTGGATAATCGCTCATGAACTGGCTCACGGTCAAGCACACCACTTTGCCGAACAAATTTCAAAATCAATGATTCAGGAACTGGCAACTGATACTTTTATTGACAAAGAAAAAGAAACTTTCAAACTTATCGGCAGTCACATCGCCGCATTCTTTATCAATCTGAAATACAGCAGGACTCAGGAATATGAAGCTGACCGCCTGGCAATTTACTATGTATCAAAAGCCGGGTTCAACACTCAGGGTGCAATAAATGTATTGAACAAGTTCAACACAACAGAAGAAGCTGAGTGGGGGAAGTGGCTTTCCACCCATCCCACTCCGGAAAAACGGTTAAAAAATATAAAATCTGCTGTCAGTCAGCTTCAGGAAAATCCTGAGCATATCTGGGGCAGTTTGAAAGATGATTTGCTGGAAAAAGCCAAAGTAAAAGCAATTAAAATCTACATGGAACGCAAAAACTCCCCCGAAAAAAGGGAGTTCTTTGCTTCAATGTGAATTTTCCAACAACATATTTCAGCCTTTGGTGCAGGAGCATTTCTGCCAGTTTCGGTGAAATTCCACCGAAACATTGAACGGTATCAGCAGTGCTGAAAATTCATCGGCTTCTTTACGGGCAGCCCGTTTACTGCCAACCATACGGGGTGATAAAATCGTCAGACATGGCACAGACGGCAGCAGATATTTCAGAAAAGTTTTTGCTGTAATGTATGCACAAAATCCCCAATCTCCGCGGCTGGACACCGGCGCAATTACAATATTCCGCTCACCGTCAAGTATTTTGGAATAATAAAATAAACCGCTTCTGAAACGGTATCGGGGCATATCACCCTTGAATGTAATTTCAGCACGGTATCCGAATATAAACATACTGCTGAAAAATATTCCATTCAATGGTGCGATTGCAGATAATAGAAACATGAGTGCCAGAAGAATAGACAGCAAGGATATTTCAGCGAATGGCAGAAACAGTGCAATACAGAGTGCAGTAATTCCCAGAAGTATCGAACCGATCAAGACAAGGTGCATTAAAATCCATTCTGAATTTTTCAGCGGTTTTTCCTGAATTATCAATGTGTTTTCAGAACAGGATATTTCAATATTATCTAAAAATTTTATTGTTTCTTTTGACATTTCTGATTTTTCCTTTGTCTGAAAAAATATTTTACCACGGCAATAATCATCCATCCCCCGGCAACACACGGCAGATGGAGCAGGATATTGAAAAATAAAAAATTTCCAACACTACGCCACCATGTGTATGTACTGCTTATGTAAAAACCCCATGAATCAAAATCCCATGCCCGCATTTTCCATGTCAAAAACAGATTGCCGCCGAGCAGCAGCAAACCTGCAATCAGTACAAAAATCATTCCGCGGCGCTCATTTTGCGATGGAGAAGAGTCGTTGGAGTCAAAGTATTTATCACTCATTTTTTCATTACTTCCGTAGTAAGTTTCCAGATTTTATACTTGCGGACAGAATCTTTCAATCGGAATCTGCGGTATTCCCTGATACCGCGTGAATTGAATTTCACACAGACAGGTGCTGTTTTTATCTCTTTATAAGAGGTTATTGCCGGAGTTTTATCAAACTCTTCCTGATAACTGCCCGCTTCAAACCACAAGTTTGTTCTTGCATCACGCCTGAGAGTAAAAAGAGTTTTGTAACCATCGCTTTTTATACCGATAATGATGTCAGAATCCATCCTTGTAATTGCAAGCTGTCCCCCTTTTATGATATTGCCGCACGGGGCGGAAAATATACACGCTGAACCATTGCGTAAATCTTTCAAGAGGAGAGTGATCGTGCCATCCGGAGTTGTATTGCATGTATACTGCCAATACAGCTGTGTAATTTCACCGCTGAGAGCTTCCCGAATCTTCGTTTGCCCTTCTTTTATTGCAAACTCGTCCCAGTCAAGCAGTAAATCATACTCCACAGCAACTTTTACCAGCGCTTTTACCGATTGAGCATCGGTATAAGGGAACACAGCACTGAGCCAGTACAATTTTTCAAACCTGCTCCAGTTACCGAAGTGCTGTTTTGCGTGTCGGATGATATGTTCATCCAAAGGTTGAGGCTTTTGAGCAAGTTCATTTATGGAGTCTGTAAGCGCCATAAGCCTTTTTTCAAGACCAAGCACTTTGAAAATCTTTCTGACCAGCCCCGGGTCGTGGGCATAAACATTGAAAAACAATCCGTAACAGATAAAAAGCAGAAAAACTTTTTTGAGCATTTTCCTTATCCTTCCGTTGCGACGATTTTTCCTGACAGAGTATTTATTCTGAAAATTTTATCGTGTTCATGCAGTTGCAAAACAGTCAAATCCGCATCGGCTTCGATGTAAAAACCGAAACAAGTCCGCTTATTGCGCGGCGGATTCCGTTTTACATTTTCAAACTTATGACGGAGGATTTTCCCTTTTTCAATGGAAAATATCGTAAGAATAACTTCAACAGTATGGGCATCAACGATTTTGTACTCACAAGTTATCCATATATCACTGTTTGGAACAGGGAGAGCCTCAGTTATTTTTGTCCACTTTAATTCAGGGAAATGTTCCAGCGCCGTGATCGCATATTCTTCACTTTGGACAAAGGCAGAGTAACGCGAATAACAAAGATACCCGGGACGGAAAAATCCATCGTGACCGATTATACCGATAAAATTCAATCTTTTGTCGTATCTTACGATTTGTTCACAGACATTGCCTCCGGCATTTTTGCGTACTCCGATAACCTCTTTTGAAACAGTTTTATAACCGTAAGGAATGCAACCGCAGAGGAAAAGTGATGCAGAAAATAAAATTTTTAATAATAGTGCTTTCATTTTACGCCTCAACATATATCAGATAGTTCCATTGCGACATAGAACCAGAAGAACAACAGCATATACGACAAGGCAGAGTAAAAAATCAGCCACAGGAAAAAAAAGAGTGTACGCAGAAATTTATTGCACGGCAGGTGAAATATCACCTGTCCGCTGCCGTATATGAGAGTAACGAAAAAACTCAGCAGATAGATGATAAAAAGTATTCCTCCTGCACCGACAGAATACTTTGAACTCAAGATTGCGACAGAAATAAACGCAGCTCCGCTCAATGCTGAAATCAGCATCAATATAAGTGTTATTACGATACTTCGTTTCAGTGATTTTTCCATACTATCACCCCGGAATTACTTTGAGATTCTGAGCAAAGCGCGCAGATCATCGCCCTCACTTCTGGTGTTGCCGTAAATTCCCTTGTCGTCGATTCCATTGACTCCCAAACTCCAAACCGCAACGCCCTGAACCGTTTTTGTACGGTGTTCAATAGTTGATCCTTCGGCAGAAACAGCACCTTCAGGTTGTTCAAACTTGATCAAAACTGATTCGCGGACAGTGTGGGAACCGACTTTATAACACAACGGTTTTCCTGTAAAGTTATCAATAATATTCAGCGGGAGTTTTTCAGGATATGCCCCGGTTTTCCGTTTGATTTTTTCCGCTTCGATCAGCGCGATAAACGCTTGATAACGGGTCTGAAGTTCAATTATTCTGTTCCCTGTTGACTTCAAAGACGGTGTCGAAAGTCGTGCAAGAATTGTCCGGGATGAATAACAGTTGATCTTATCATCGACCGAACTGAGATCTTTGACATTGAAACGGTTCATCAAATCATTGTAATTGCAGACAGCCATATACCACAAACCGGGTAAAAGGAAACGGTAATGTTTTGCGCCTTCCGGGCAGGGCTGATCAGACGGCGCCTCTGTCAGTGTGCCGTCAGCCATACTGCGCAATAAATCGTGCCACATGACCGTTTCAAAATAGAGCGCATCACGGTTGAGCTGTGGTACCAAATCAGCAGATTTTTGCAGATATTGCTGAATTTCAGAAAGTTCATTATCGCTTAAAATATTGCTTGAAAGCATAAACTCAAGCGAATCAAGACGGTTAAGTTCCACTGCTGCCAGAACCAGTGTCCCGATCAGAGATGTGCTGTATTTCAAATAATCTGTGATATATCCGGAGCGTATCCATGCCTGCATCGCTTTTGCGTGATCATTATTTTCACAAGCGATGCGTATTTGCCATGAGAAAAATCTTGCAATCAAGCGCATCGAACTCAAATCAGGCATCATTATCGAAAAAATTTTACCGTCTGAATAATCCCGTTTTCTTGCGGGAAGCGGTGCATCAAAAAACTTGCCGAGTTCTTCAGCATTGGTGTCAAGAAATTTATTTCTGAGTTGCGGCGATAATTTATTCAGACGTGGCGCTTCAGAGAATATATTCCAAAAGTCAATGTCATCACGGTTGAAATCATCCCATATTTCATTGAAAGCCGAATAAAATTTTTCATCACTCTTACGATTGTCGCGGTAATAGATATTTTTGAGTGCGGCGGCAGAAATTTCACGCTGAAAATTTTCTTCCAGCGCCGCAAATGCGCCGGCACATTTTGTCTGCTGACAGAGTGCCGCGCCGACAAATCCTGCATAAGCGACAAACAATATTATCAGCAGAATATTACAGCTGTTCCCCCACACATCACGCAGGCGTTTATCAGATGCCGATGCCCAGAGTTTGAAACTGCAGAAGGTAAAAAAGATAAAAACAATTACTCCTGAATATGCTGCCGCAATTCTCCATTTTGCATCAAACAATGTCACAGGATCATGAGTGCCGAAAAAGAAAATCGCCCCGCATGAACAGATAAGATCGACAAGCACCGCTACCGCAGGAATAAGCAGTAAATAAGAAAGTATCAGCGCAATATACCACCAATAATTGTTTTTTCTGATACATATCGCATTGTATATAAGGATGAAAACGGTGGAAATCAGAGAAACTCCAGTAAATGTCATCCCCATTTCAGATAGTGTCGGAAACAATGCGATATCAACGGCAAGAATGCTCCAGAAAAATAATTTCAGCCGGGTTCTATCCAAATGGAAGAATAACGAAAGAAAAAGTATGGCGGCGTAAAGAGCAATGAATATTTGAACAATAAGTATTACAAGTGCCAATGATGCAGTTACCCGTTGCGGGGTGCCTGCTTTCAATACCGCAAGAAAGCCGTCAAAGCAGATGAGGTTTGCAAAACAGAATGATGAAACAATGAGCAGAAGAGAACCGAAAACTGCTCCTGCAGCCGGATCATCTGAGAAGAAAAATTTACGGAAGAATTTTTTCAGCATGGTTACCTATCCTTTCGAATCAGAATTTCCGCCTTTATCTTTTTCCAGTCCGCTTTGCGGAGTAAGGCGGGAATATTGGTGTAAATCCACTTGTGGTGACCGTAAGCAGGAGTCATCAATTCAGTTATGGCATCTTCAACACGCCAATTTTCAAAGGTGATACGGCTGGCAGCGACGGCACAACCGGTGCGGTCACTGCCGTGCCAGCAATGGATCAAAAGCGGTTTCGGAGCATCGCGGACGATGGTCAGGATTTTATACAAATCTTCTTCCGTGATATTCCCGGTATCAAGCGGCAGTTCATAGAGAGTCAAAGCGTTTTTGATTTTGCGGTTTACAGCATCCACGGCATCTTTATCGCTGTTGTTTTCCCGCAGATTCAGCACGCTGCGTATACCGTTTGTCTTGTACATATACTCAAACTCTGCCGCATCCGGCTGATTGGAACGGTAGAGATTTTCATTTACTTTATGAAAATTTCCCGGATACGGCGATGTACTGCATCCGCAAAGGATCAGTATCATCAAAACAATGGGCGCAAAAACTTTTTTCATAATCACTTTTCCTCTTTTTCAATGGGTACATATCCTGTTTTTTCCACAAGTTCCCTTCCCGCAGGGGAAAACATAAAATCAACGATTTTTTTGATGTTTTCAGTCCGCGGTTTGACGGTGATGATACAGCAATCGGCGATAAACGGATAACTGCCGTTGCGGATATTTTCCACAGTCGGCTCGATCCCGTCTATCGCAAGCAGTTTGATTTCGCCGTTTTTGAACATTTCGGTGGAAAAATAACGGAAGGTGAAACCGACTGCCTCCTGATAATTGCGGTATCCGGCAACATCGTTGATGATTCCGCCCATTCCGCCGAGACGGTCTTCTTTCAACGGCGGCATGATTGGGGTATACCCCATGATTTTTTCAAGCATCGTCTGACTGCCGCTGCCCTGATTGCGCTGAAACGGTCTGATTTTTCCCGAAAAACGGCGGTCTATTTGCGACCAATAGGTGATTTGTCCGGAATAAATTTTGCGTATCTGCTCTGATGACAGATCATTTACCGGATTTTTGCTGTTGACGAAAAATACAAATGCCTCCTTGGCAAAAGGAGTTATTTCGTAACTCAATCCCCTTGTCCGGGCATCGGCAATCTGTTTTTTTGACGGCGGCGCACTGAAAATAAGATCGACTTTGTCGTTGAGCAGCTTGCGGAATGTAACATCCGAACCATTGGTGTTCAAATATTCATACGGATCAGTTTCATACTCTTTGCGGTCATATAGAGCGCGGACAACGCCGGAATATACCGGATAAAGGGCGTATGCTCCGTCGATTTTCGGGAGTTCCTTTGAAATTTTATACTTTTCTTCAGCGTCCACCGCAACAACTTTGGTATTTCTGCCCCACGGATTATAGTAATACCATGAAACAGTGTCATTGAGTTGTCTGAAACGCTCCACAGTATACCAGCGGTACAGGGGGATCGCCGCCAGAGCAAGCGCAAAAAGCAAAGAGGCAACAGCAGGGAAGCGCCAGAATTTTCTTACCTTATCCAAGAGCAACGAATAAATCACCAGCAGCAGTGAAAGCAGCAGCAGAGTATAGAAAATCCCCATTGATGTTTGATTCACACTGGAAAATGAGATCATCAGCAATCCCACCATCCACGCCAAAACCATACCGAAAGCAACTGCGCAAAAAAACAATATTTTCAAAACCGTGATAACAACAGTTTTTTTGCTTTTTTTATTCAAATCATTTTCCATAACCGCACCTCCTGGCTCACTCTAATATACAGCATGTCGCAGGATTTGTCAATTTTGAAAAACTGTTTTGACAGTATATCCGTGATTAAACAGGAATAAAAATTTTTTTCGACTTGATAAATCAGCATTTTAATGCTAAGTTATAGACTGTGTATTGTACTGTTTTTGTTTTGGGATATTGACCGTTATCAGGATAAATTTTTTATGAGTTGTACCGATAAGTGTGATACCGCAGAAAAAACTGTTTTTTGCGACCGTGTCAAAAGGAAATTTTTCAACACTTTTCCTTTCAATCACCGTAAAAATGAGTGTTTCAAAGAGTGGCTTTTTTCAAAGTTCCCTGCCCTCTTTGAGAAAAAAACCGGCTGTCAGGAGTGGAAACAACGCAAATCAGTACGCGATGCCTACGAAAAAAATTACGATACCGGCTTGATCGTTCCCAAAAATCTTCCCCTGACTTCGATCATCATCCCCGCGTACAACAACATTGAACTTACCAGACGGTGCCTTGACTCTGTATATGCCATAGAAAGCATTTCCCCTTTTGAGGTGATCGTCGTCGATGACGGCAGTTCCGAAAATTACGGTAATTTGAAGTGGGAGTATCCGAACCTCAGAGTCATACGCAACAATGAAAACTCAGGTTTTCTGCGTTCTGCCAACCGCGGTGCGGCAGAAGCCGGAGGAGAATATATACTCTTTCTCAATAACGATACCGAAGTATTGAAATGGTATCTGGATGAATTGACCACCGCACTTTACACCCATCCTGATGCGGGTATGATCGGCTCCCACTTGATCCACCTAAAATCAGCAAGACTTCAGGAAAGCGGTCAACTCATTTGCAAAAACGGCACAACTCTGCCGCTTGGCGGAGGCGGATATCCTGACGATCCGCAATTTTCCTACTTCCGTGAAGTTGACTTCTGTTCCGCAGCCAGCATTATCATGCGTAAAAAAGTTTTTGAGGAAATGGGCGGATTTGATGAAATTTATATTCCTGCATATTATGAGGATATAGATCTGGCTCTGCGTTTGAAAAAAGCCGGATATAAAAATTATGTTGCCCCCCACTCCCGTGTGATTCACATGCACTTCGCATCATACGGCGGCACTCCGGCAGTTTACAATGAGCGGAACCGCAAAATTTTCATGGAGCGCTGGCAGAATTATTTGCAGGCAAATGCCCTTTACGACAGTGTTGAAGACACCTGCAACTTCAAGGGAGAAAAAGAGCGTGTTCTCTATATTGACGCGGAACTCCCGATGGCAGACCGGGGTTCGGGCGGTATGGATGCGATTTTCTTTATGGAATACATGATAAAACGCGGTTATCATGTTACTTTTTACGGTGAGTACACCCCCGGTTACCATCCCAAATACACCGGGATCCTTTTGCGTATGGGGGTGCAATGTATTTATGACCCGTTCCTGAAAATCTGGGATTATATCGCTCACAACGGTCATACTTTCAGTTATCTGTTTATTTCCCGCATCTATGAGGCACGCTGTTTTGACTGGATTTTGAAACCGTATTGCGCAAATGCCGGCTATATTTTCAACACAGTGGATGTCCACTTTGTCCGGGAATTTCTTGAAGCCGATCTGCGCGTCGATGATATCGGCAGACAGCGTGCAAAATACACAAAACAGTGTGAATTGGCAGTAGCCGCCGCCGCCGATGCGACGATAGTTATCAGCAGTGAAGAAAAGAAGATGCTTGAGAACGAGTATAACTTATCCAGAATCTATCATGTTCCGCAGGCACGGAAACTTTTCGGACTGGCAAAAGATACCAGACGGCGCGGAGCAGTCTTTATCGGCAGCGCCCATCCTCCCAACATGGATGGATTGAAATATTTCCATGACGAAGTTCTGCCGCTTCTGCCGGAAGATTTTGAATTGACTATCATCGGAGAAGCACTGCAAAAATCCATTGAGACAATGGAGCAGTACCAATATTTAACCGCCTGCAAACAATTCCATTTTGCCGGTTTCGTTCAGGAATTGGCAACGAAACTTGATTATGCAAAAATCACGATCGCCCCGCTCCGTTACGGTGCAGGAACGAAGGGAAAAGTCGCCTCGTCAATGGCTCATGGTGTTCCCTGTGTCAGCAGCAGTTTCGGTACTGAAGGTACAGGAATGGTGCATGGTGAAAACATCATGATCGCCGACACTCCGCAAGAATTCGCCGCACATATCATTGAACTGATGAACAATCAGGAGCTTTGGCAGCGCATTTCCGACGGCGGAATCAAATTTATTCAGGATAATTATTCATACGAAGCGGTCGAAAAAATGATGGATGATCTCTTTGCCGATGTAAAAAAACGCCGTTTGGAAAAAACTTCAAACTGGGCATCAACTCCGACGATCAGTTGAAACACTGACAAAAAATCAAAATAAAAATTTGTTATCGTAAAAGAAGAAAGTTGTTTGGGGTAATGAAAATTTTCAGGTTGATAAAAAACATTTGCAAACTTTTTTTCAATGCTTTGAAATTGAGCAATATCAAAAAGGCAATAAACAAACTGCCGCGCCTGTTGCAGATTTATCGTGAAGGCGGAATCACTGCCGTTTGCAGAAGTGTGAAAAATTTTGTTGTATCCAGATACCGTTTCATGAAAAATTCAAACACTCAGGCGGCTGTTTTCAGTGACGCTCAAATCTACTTCGGCAACGGCGGGATCCCCGCGAATTCTTATGAATCGCATTACGAAGAAGATGAAGATTTCAGCCGATACACTACCGATATCAAAGCGCTGGCGTTTTATCTGCCCCAGTTCCACACTTTCCCCGAAAACGATCAGTGGTGGGGCAAGGGATTTACCGAGTGGACCAATACCAGAAAAGCACTTCCGCAGTACCCGTCACACTATCAGCCGCGCGAACCGCATGATGATATCGGCTATTATGATTTATCTGATTACCGCACTTTACAGCGACAGGCGGAACAGATAAAAAAACACGGGCTTTACGGCTTGTGTATCTATCACTACTGGTTTTCAGGCAAGCGGCTGCTGGAAAAACCTGTCGATCTGCTCCTTGAACACCCCGAAATAGATTTGAAGTTCTGTCTCTGCTGGGCAAATGAAAACTGGACAAGAACATGGGATGGATTGGATCGGGAAATTCTGATTTCTCAAAAACACGAAAACTATGATATCGACTATATTAAAGACCTTAAAAAATATATCATGGATCCGCGCTATATCCGCATAGACGGTGAGCCGCTGGTCATGGTCTACCGTCCCGGGATTTTGCCGGATCCGGCAAAAACATTCAGTTTGTGGCGTCAATGGGCAATGGAAAACGGCATCGGTAAAATCCGCATCTGGGTGGTGCGCGGCTGTGCCAATACCGCTGAGTCAATAATGATCGAAGGCGCAGACGGAGAAGTTGAGTTCCCGCCGACCTATCTTGTTCCGCCGGTTCTGCTCAAAGAAAACGAAAATAAAGCTCAGGTATTTTATTATCGCAACTATGTTGATGAAATCGTTTCCGGCAACAGTTGTACCGAAAAATTCAATCATCCGGTTTATCGCGGAGCAATGCTCGGCTGGGACTGTGCGGCGAGAAGAAAGTCATTCCACGGCTGGTATGGATTTTCTCCGGAATACTATTACCGCTGGCTGAGATACAACATTGACTATACCCGCAGAACTCATAAGGAGTCAGAGCGTTTCATCTTTATCAACGCCTGGAATGAGTGGGCGGAAGGGACTTACCTGGAACCGGATAAGGCTTTCGGTTACACAAATTTGAACACAACTTCCAGAGCATTGTTTGATCTGCCGTTTAATTCCGGAAAAAAAGCTGAGGAAATTATTGCCGATTCAATATATTTTGACCGCAAATGGTATTGTGAACAATATCAGGATATAACTGCCAGCGGAATCGATCCGCTTATACACTTTACGCTGTCAGGCTGGAAAGAGGGCAGATCTCCTTCAGAAAAATTCCCCAATGCTCTCTATCTGTTCTTCAATCCGGAAGTGAGAAAAAAAGAGGTCAATTCTATAATTGATTTTGAACAAAAGAGACTTACGCAGAATTATCTTGCTGAATGCTGCAAAAAATTCGATGCATTGCAGACGGAAACAAGAAAAAAGATGAAAATAGAACTGCTTGTTCCGGATGCCGCCGGTGAAAAAATTGCCCTTGAAGGGAAATCCATAGCCATTCATCTTCACTGTTACTATGTGGATATGGTTCCTGAAATAGCCGGATATCTGAAAAATATACCGGCAAAATTCGATCTTCTGGTATCTTTGCCGGAAGGCAGAGGGGTTACTCCCGGGGAGTTGGAAACACAAATCCGCACACTTTTACCGAATGTTGAAAAGTGTGATATCAGGGTTTGCCCGAACCGCGGGAGAGATATTGCTCCGATGATCGTGACATTCGGCAAAGAGCTGTTGAATTACGATTATTTCTGTCATATCCACACGAAAAAGAGTCTTCATACCAAAGCTCATGCGAAATGGTCGCAAATGATTTTTGAACATCTTTTCTTTGATAAAGATTGGGTGAACAGAATCTTCACTCTGCTCGCAAACGGTGCGGCAGTGGTCTATCCGCGAGACTTTCTGATGATGAAAGAAGAACCTTCCGGTTGGGGCAGCAATATCGGATATTCCCAGCAACTGCTTGACCGTTACGGAAAAAAAACAGATCTGGCAAAAGAGTTCCCGGTCATAGAGTTTCCTCAAGGCTCAATGTTCTGGGCGGATGTTCAGGCGATGAAAGAGATGCTTTCGCTTAACTTGAAGTATGAGGATTTTCCGTCGGAACCTTTGGGAACCGACGGTTCCATTGCACATGCACTTGAGCGTTTGTTTTTCATCTGGTGCATGACGCATCCCGGCAAGATATGTCAGGTATTCCACGAAGATGAAAAGTGGATGATCGCAAAAAAACGCTACTGGTACCCCGGCGAACTCTGACAATATACTGTAACTGTCATAAAGATTACTGAATACCTTTTTTAAGCCTTGCACTCAACCGTACAGAACAGAAATCCGGTCCGCACATAGTACAGTATTCTGAACCATGCTGAGCAGGGGCGGAACTTTCCTGCAATGCCTCGGCACGCATATCTCTTGCCCATTGAGGGTCAAGTGCCGATTCAAACTGTTTTTCCCAGTCAAACTTTGCGCGCGCATCGGAAATCGCATCGTCACGGTCACGGGCTCCGGGCTTATGCAGAGCAACATCCGCAGCATGAGCAGCGATTTTGAATGCGACGACTCCACGGCGGACATCATCGGCATTCGGGAGTCCCAAATGCTCCTTGGGAGTAACGTAACAAAGCATAGCCGCTCCGCAATATGCCCCCATCATACCGCCCATTCCGGCAACAAAGTGATCGTATCCGGGAGCGCAGTCGATCACGACCGGTCCCAGAATATAAAACGGGGCATCACCGCAAACTTTCCGTTCACGCTCCATATTTTCCCGGATTTGATCCAGTGGAACATGCCCCGGACCTTCCACCATTGCCTGAACTTTGGCAGCCCGGCAGCGGGAGACAAGTTCCCCCAATGTATCAAGTTCAGCAAACTGCGCTTCATCCGAAGCATCCGCCAGACAACCGGGACGCAGACCGTCTCCAAGAGAAAGAGTAACATCGTATTCGCGGCAGATTTCCAGAATATCGTCAAATGCTTCATAAAAAGGATTTTCCTTTTTATTTTCCTGCATCCATGCCGCCAGCAGCGCCCCACCGCGGCTGACGATTCCCAGCTTTCTTTTCAGGGCAAGCGGAACATATTTTTGCAGCAATCCGGCATGGATCGTCATATAATCAACTCCCTGCTCCGCCTGTTCACGGATAACGGCAAGTATCTTCTCTTTTGCAAAATCGCGGTTACCGTAACGCGCTACGATTTCATAAACCGGAACAGTTCCCAAAGGAACAGTACATTGTTCAAGCATTGCCTGCCGGATCGCAGTAATACCTCCACCGGTACTCAAATCCATAACAGTGTCAGCGCCGTAATGCAGGGCGATGGCAAGTTTGCTCTTTTCCGCTCCCGGACAGCTGGAAAGAGTGGAATTACCGATATTGGCATTGATTTTTGTTTTAAGTTCCCTGCCGATCCCGCAGGGAATCAGATTTTTATGATTGATATTGGCAGGAATCACAACAGTTCCTGCGGCAACTTTTTCTGCGATAAACTGTTCGGAACGCTGTTCTGATTTTGCAACATGTTTTATCTGCGGGGTGATTATCCCCTTTTGGGCATATTCGATTTGTGTCATAATTTCTCCAGAATAACCGGGTTCAAATTGTTATTTTCAGGCGGATACATTTGAAAAAGAGTATCACTGAGTTTGACACTTCCGCAAAGCGAACCGTAAACAAATGCTTTTGCTTCTTTCAATGACTCCTGCCAGTTTTTACCGGAAGCAAAATTCGCCGCCAGTGCCGCACTCAACGTACACCCGGTTCCGTGAGCGGTATTGCCGCAAACTTCCGCAACCGGTGAAGACAAAGTAAAAATATCCCCTTTATAACAGATGACATCTGTAACCTTATTTGAAGATATTGCGTGACCGCTTTTCAAAACAACATTGCATTTATATTGCCGGTAAATATCTGCTGCCGCATCAGCAAGATCATCAAAAACGGCAAGTTTTCTGTTACAAATGAGTTCCGCTTCAGGAATATTCGGTGTAAGCCATCGGGCAATCGGAAAAAGTTTTTCCTTCATCGCTGAAATTGCCGACTTCTCAAGCAATCTTGAGCCGGATGTTGAAACCATTACCGGATCAACGATAAGTTTAAGGTCATGTTTTTGAGCGATTTCGGCAACACACTCAACGATTTCACTTTTGGCAAGCATTCCTGTTTTAGCAAAGCGGATGGGAAAAGCATCAAGCACACACTCAAGCTGACTTTTTACCGTATCAAGAGTTAAAACCTCAACTTTGCGAACCTCGTAAGGATTCTGTGCAGTAACGGCGGTAATAACCGAACAGCCGTAAACGTTGAAAGCGTTGAATGTCCGCAAATCAGCCTGTATCCCGGCGCCGCCGCCGGAATCACTGCCGGCGATAGTCAGGACTGAAGGAAATAGCTTACCCATAAGATGCCTCCTGCATAATTTTCCGCAAATGTTTCACTCTGGCTTCGACATCCGGAGCCTGAGTGATTTCAGTCACCATTGCAATATGGCGGAATCCCCGGAAACACAATGTTTTCAGGTGATGCTCCTTGATCCCACCCATAACAGAAAACGGACATGAGACAAGTTTTTTGAGTTCACAGATCGTTTCCATCCCCAGCGCTCCGCAGGCAACGCTTTTGGTATTGGTGGGAAACATGGGACCGATATTGAGATATCCGCAGACATCAGCAAGAGCTTTACGGATTTCATCAGCATTGTGCGTGGAAACGCCGAAAATCATCTCAGGAGCAAGTTTTTTTGCTTCACTCAGCGGGAAATCATCCTGCCCGAGATGAACTCCGTCTGCTCCGGCTGCCATTGCGATATCCACACGGTCATCAACGATCAGAAGCATCGGATAACGATCGGTTATAAGTTTGCACTTCTGCACCAGTTCAAACATGGCACAGTCGGAAATATTTTTTTCTCTGATCTGAACGATTTTCGCTCCGGCAGCGGCAATGCCTGCGACGATATCGCAGACATTGCGTCCGTTGCAGAATTCGGAACTCACAACCGGATAGAGATCAGAACTTTTGAACAATTCAATGCGTTCTGATAAAGTACGCATTTTTCAGTGCCCTTTTTCAATGATAAGTTTGGCAACTTTTCTGCCGGACATGAGCATACCGCCGAAAATCGGTCCCATGCGGTAACCGCCCATAACGTTGTTGGCACTCATGCCGCAGGCATAAAGTCCGGGAAAATAGCAGCGGGTATTTTCAACGGTGGATGCTTCGCCGTTTTCCACCCACATCGGCTTTTCACCGATGATATCCCCGGTCGGAGTATCGAGCTGGATTTTGGCTTTTTTCACGGCGAGATTGAGAATCTCGCTGGGGTGTCCGGTTCCATCGACAACATTTTCAGCGATAACAGTTAATGGATCGACATGCAGACCGAGACGTTCAACACAAGTCCAGTTGATAACCAGACCGTTGACTTTTCCGTTTTTGAAGACGAGATCTTCGACACTCACGGAATTGAAAATCGTTGCTCCTGCCTTCACAGCTCCGAAGATAAGACCGCTTGCCATTTCAACAGAATCAAGGGTGTGATAACCTTCAGCATTTTCGAGCTTTTTGTGGGAGATGTTGAAGTCATCGAGGATATCAAGTGCTTCATCCTGAACAACGACTTCATTGAAAAGCATACCGCCGCCCCAAGTACCGCCGCCGGGAGCAAGTTTGCGTTCAAAAATGGCAGTTTTCAATCCTGCCTCAGCCAGATAGCGGGCGGCGACAAGGGCAGAAGGTCCGCCGCCGACGAGGGCGACGTCAAGTTTCAGCCCGTCAATGAGCTTTTGGCTGAATTTGCTGATGATTGCAGTGGAGATAGTGTTTTCCGCTGACATGGGAAATCCTTTCCGGAGCATTATCTGCTCCCGTACTGGGCATGTCGGTGCGGAACGCACACGATTGATAGAAGTGTAACAAAAATTTTTTCATTTTACTTTCCTACGCCGGCATTACCCGTTTCAGGTTCGATGGGTTTGATCTCAGCCGCCGTCACCGTGACAGCAGCACCCCAAGGTTACAATGGAAATAATATAACACGGATTTCAGCCGTTGTCAAGTTTCATAATCAAAAATTTTTCAAAAGCAAAGAAGATTTGCTTTTACAATCGTCAGTCAAAAAAAAATCTGAAACAAAAGAACAGCCGGCAATGCAGTCTGCGACAGACAAAATCACCTCATCACCTGCAAAAAATCCCGAAAATTCTTCGGGCGATTCGGCATTTTCTCTGACCACCGCCCCCGGCGACACCTCGTTATCTCCGATCGACTACCGCAGGAGCATAGACCCGCTGTTTGACTTTGTTATGGAGTACACTGATAACGGCATGGTCAATCCCGGCAGAGAACACGATGGCGAATATTTCTTATCAGTAGAATTTATCCAGATGCTTTCGCAATGACTCAAAGGAACAGTGCGACTCAACTCTGGCACAGGGATAAGTTCCGGTATCAAGGAAACGCGCTGCCATTTTTTTATTCAACCATCCCATGCGGTTGACAAACTGCCCCTGAAATCCCAGTGTCGGACCAAATTCCCCCGCAGGAACAAGATTCCGATGGTACTCATCCGGAAAGAATTTCAGAAATGCCGGCAGAGAATTGAGCCATGATGCAGTGTACATGGTGTCACAGCCGTCATTTTTTTCCGCTTCATCCATTATATAATGGAAATTATCAACAACAAAAGCACTGTCTGCAAGAAATGATTCCGGCTGTTTACTATTATATATATGGATATAGCACCAGTTGTTTTCCAGCGTTGCATAACGGAAACAGCGGCCGGAAGCAAACTCATTTGCGTAACTTTCCGCCCTTTCTGCGGCTGCGGCGATCGCCCGTTCCAGAACACGGGGGAAAAGTTTTTCCATTTCCGCCTTATCTTCAACTGAATCGGCAAGCCGGCACGCTTCAATAAATATTTCGCTGTTATCCCCATTGAGCAACGAGCGGAAATAGCTTCTTTCCGCCAGACACTTTCCGCGGGAAAGTTCCGGGTGACGGCGGTGCTGATCCCACGCTGCATCAAGAGAAAACTGCCAGAACTCATGATATTTTTCCATATTCATACACCTTTTTCAGTTTTTTTCAGGCGGTTTCTGTTCAATTCCGCAACTTTTTTATTTATCCGTTTGCGCTCAGCATCAAATATCCACCCCCACTTATTGAAGTAGCGGATCATATTGACGATATGTATCCACAGCATCCGGATATTTTTATAAGATTCTCTCTGATGAGCATGAATAACAGATACTTCCGGGTAATACACAGTGCGGTATCCGGCAGAAAAAATCCGGCGGGTAAGGTCGATATCTTCCGGATACATAAAAAAACGTTCATCGAAAAGACCGCACTTCTTCAACGCTCCGGAGGAAACCGCAAAAAAACATCCGCACAGATATGGAACATCAAGAATCATGCTGTGATCATAATCCTGCATCGTAAAACGGTGCATCCGGCGGCGCTTCAGAAATCCCGGCAGAAATCTTTTGAAAATCAAATCCAGCGGAGTCGGAACCAACTTACAGTTATACTGCAACGTTCCATCCGGCGACAGTGTTTCCGGCATGAGCAAACCGATATCAGGATTTGCCTGCATAAAATCAGCTGTTTTTTCCAATACTCCATCTTCAAAAGATATATCGGGATTGATTATCATGTGTAAAGAAGTCCCCGCTGCCAATGCAGCAGAGATCCCGGCGTTGTGTCCAGCACCGAAGCCGGGATTTTTCAGCGGAATATATTTTATTCTCTTTTCATGCAAAGCCGCAATCTCTCCGGCAAACAAATCATCACAGGAGTTGTCGATAATGTAAAAAATCGTACAACTGCTGCGCAAAACACCGTCAACAAGCGCGCGTATGTCTGATAAACGGTGTTTATATGTCACCAGAGAAACTGTAAAATCCATGATTTGTCAGAAAACAAGCTCGACCTGTTTATCCGCATCCAGAGAAACGCAGTAACAATCTGTCGCGTAAGCTCTTTCAGGAAGCACGATCATAACATTCAACGGCTTGTTTTTCACTGCATAAGCCGCATGGTGCCACACTCCGGGACGGAGCATAAGCATACAGCCTTTGGGAACAAAAAACGCTTCGATCTCATCAACCGGACACTCTTTGCCCGCTCCGGCAGGAGCGCACCAAACAACACAATCCTGATCCAGCGGCATAGAAACTTCGCTGGTGTAATCATGGAACTCGGCATCGGTGACAATCATCGGACGGTACTGCATACGACAGGTGGAAAATGAGGGGACAACTCCCCCCAGATCCTGCTGAAGCATATCGCGGAAAAATGCAATCGGCGCATCTTTCGGACCGGTTGCCGGAGAATCCATCGGGTCGATCAACATGGCATAGGAACCAAATTTGTGGAAATTTTCACGGGAAAGCTGCTGGATTTTGACCTGTTTCATAATATGATCCTTTTTTTGTTTAACGGTATTTTTCAACCAGTTCTGCGGCAATACGCACACACTCTGCACAAGGTGTCGGCGGCACTTGAGCTTTTATAGAACGGCAATCCGGAGCTTTGGCAGCGGCAACGAATTCTGCGGTCAATGCCTCATGGCACGATTCCGGAGTCATTTTCAATGCCGCATGGAGCGCTCCGCAACGGCCTTCGGGAGCTTTTCCTCCGCCGCAGGAACTCATTTCTTTTGCCAATTCCTTATTTCCGCACCCTTCTGCCACTGCCTGAGCGCAATTATGCAATTTCGGCACGGCAGTAAACAATTCAACTGCATTATTCATATAATAAACCTCCGAGAGTTTAATATAATACAGATTCAAGTTTAATTCAACACGGGGATTTGAAAAAGAGGGAAATTTGATGTATATTAAGCCGAAGTTCTTATTTATAAAAATTCACAGTGGAGTATACAATGAAATTCCCCGCCATATTGAAAAAACCCGCGATGCAGCTTTTTACATTTTCGATCATCCTGTTCATTCTGCCCTATATTGCCCCGCTTGTACAAGGCGGTTCTTCGGAAGCATCGACCTTCAGTTTCTACCCGCCGAGGATCGTCTTCATTCTTGCCGCAAGCGGAGTCATTCTGCTCTCAGCTTGGTGGATAAGAAAAAAAGCTGTACGCATCCCGGTGACAGCCGCACTCTGGGCAGTTCTGGAACTGCTGGTGATGTTTGAAGCATTCATGCTCTGCTTTGTCGGTCACTCTTTTGATCAGTCATTTCTGCTCCACTTCAATGTCGATGCCGTTTCCGGTGAAGTGATAAAGGTTTTCTGGAAACCGGTCACCTTTGTTATGCTGCTCTATTTTGCCGCCATCGCCGCCGCCGGATATCTGGCATCCAGAATAAATTCAGACAAATTCAACAAAAAAGAGATCCCCGCAATGCTTATTGCTTTGGGATTGCTCTTTATTCCCAATACTCCGCTTTCGGTCCTTCTGGGCGTCATTACAGAAAACATTCAGGCATCCGGAGCGCCGAAGCAATCCGGTGATTTGAACAGTATCTACGCAAAACCCGGTAAAAATCTGGTCTTTATCGTCGTGGAATCCCTTGAACAGAACTACTTGAGTGAAAAGCACTTTCCCAATCTGCTGCCGAACATAAAAAGGCATATGGATTCCCCAAATGCTCTTGTCTTTGAAAATATGGTAAGTGCATCCATAAACACTTTCGATTTTCTCTACCAGTCACACATGGGCAATTACATGTACTCCATATCCGACAGTGAATATGCAGATAAGCAGGTCTCACTTTCAATGCTTCTGAAAAAAGCCGGATACAACACCTCGTTCCTCAAAGCATGTACGCTGGATTTTGCCAGTACGGGAACATTCGTTGAAAAAGTTCAATACGAAAAACGTATGGATTGGCAGCACCCTGAAATCAAACCTCAAGCAACCTATCTGGGAGAATGGGGATTCAGGGATTACGATCTCTTTGAAATGGCAAAAAATGAGTTCCGCAAACTTGCCGACCAGAAAAAACCTTTTGCCTTTACACTTTTTACGGTGGACAGTCATGCGCCCAATGGAGTTATCGGGGAAAAATCCCTGACCTATACCATGCCGGACGGCGAAAAACACTCCCTGCTTTCAGCACTGCATACGACCGATAATGCATTAGGCAAGTTTCTTGATTTTATTGAAAAATCCCCGGAAGGTAAAGATACTGTCGTCGTTATTGCCGGAGATCATCTGGTGATGAAAAGTATCGTTCCCAACGGAAAATCAGTTCAGGCAATGCTTGAATACAAACCGAGAAAAAATCTGCTGGTATTCATCCTCAACGGCAAAGAAAAGGGGAAAATAAGTGAAACGACATGGCCCGTTGACCTTGCCCCCACCATCCTTCATCAGCTTGAAGTCGATCACAATGCGGTATTTCCCTGCGGAGTAAACGTCATTACAGAAAAAAATGCCGCGCCGCGAAACAAACTCAGTTACGCTCAATTCATGGAAGAACAGAAAAAGAAACTTGCGGAACAAAAAGGTGAGCCCACTTTTCTTGAAAGCAATATCAACATCAGCGGAGAAGAAAAACAGTTGATAATGCATATCGGTTCAAATCCGGAAAAATGCGATCCACTTATCGAATCAACAGGAACCATTATAGAATATCTTTCGCAATTCAACAAACCGACGGACTTGAAAGGATACGTTGAAAGAGACACCGTAAAAGTATTCCGGACCAATCCGCGTGACCGGGATCTGTGTTATACAATCTGCACTCACCGCAAAACACTTTTCCATTTTATTTTCGGAGAATATAACTGGGACAATATGCTTCTTGGCGCAATCGTCGGCGGCTGGTACAAATACTATTCAGCAGATAAATTTACCGGTTTGAAACTGACAAACCTTGATATTCCACTGCCCCGTATCGCCGAAGCGGAGTTTGATGTAAGCAAAAACATCGTCACATTGAACAAAAACGGCTGGACATTCCCGCTATTTTCCAAAAACAGCACCTACCTTCCTCAGTGCATAATTATCACTGCCGATAACAAGCAGGGCAAAGAAACAGTCATGCGGAAACATTTTTATGATGATCATGAGATGAAAGATCTTTATGATATGCTGGAAAATAAGGAGAAAATGACCCTGATAGCTCCGCCGGATTCAGAGTTCCATAAGAAATACAATGTTCCAGTGGAGCAGAGAGATCAAATCCTGCGTCTGCATATCACGCCGGAGGGCAAAAAAGTCGAAATGATCCCGATGCGCAAAAACGGCGAAGATTATATCAGAAAAGAGGCAAACGGAAAATATCTCTACTGCAAAGAGGGTGTGCGCGATTTCAGTATCAGACTCGGCGGTCCCGCTCCGCAGCTGAACTTTGCAAACGGTTTGTGCTATGCCCTGACCATTGATGCACAAACCGGCAAAGTCCTTTCCTCAAGATCGTTCAAACAAAGCAGGATCGCGGTGGAACTGATGCTCAACCGCGCCAAGGGAGAAAAAACATTCATTATCTGCGGCAAAGGCAGTGAGTTCCTCAAAAAGTTCTATCCGGCATTGGCACAAAAAAATGTTCTTTTTTACCTCACACCGAACCGGATACACCACTCGATACAGTACAGCAACGGCAATTTCCGTATTCCGGATGAGTTTGAACCGCTCGATGTACTCAACGGAGCAAGCGCCCATCTGGCAGACAATGCCTTTATTGCAAGCTGGGGCAACAGCTCTTTTATCATGACCAAAGAGGAACTTGAGGCAAATATTGCCAAAGGTCATGAAGTAATAATCAAACTTCAGCAGCATAATCCTGCTGATTTTGTAAGTTTCACCGTAACAGATCCGGCATGGCTGAATGATATTGCAAAAGCGTGGAAAACCGATTTCATGATCATCGGATACGAAAAGAGCAAATTCCCGCAGGTGCTTCAGCAGAAAAATCAGAATAAGTTTTACGTCTCACTTTCCCGCGGATTCGGCTGGGAATTTTTCTGGAGCGACAAACTCAACATTTCCGTTGCTCCGGCAATATTCAAACACGAAAAGTAATAATATTTACAAAAGATTGATTTTTTATGGATGATATGGATTTGACGATACCGCCGCGCCGGGAACATGCAAGTTCCGGTGCGGATGATGTGACTATGCCGGGCAAACGCGACAGAAAGCCCGACGGCAGATTTACCGTCGGCGATTTGATAATGAGGCGTTACAAAGTTCTTGCCGAACTCGGTCAGGGCGGTATGGGGGTAGTGTACAAATGTTTTGATGAAACTGCGGGAATCGAAGTCGCCCTCAAAGCACTGCCGCCGGAATTATCCCATAACACCCTTGAGATGGAAGATATCAAAGATAATTTTCAGTTGGTCCATAATCTTCATCACCCGAATATAGCAAGTTCAAATACTCTTGAAAAAGACAACTCCAACGGCAACTATTACCTTATTATGGAGTGCTGTGAGGGGGAAGACTTGCGCCGCTGGTTGCGCCGCAAACGCAAAGAGGGGGAACTTACCCTTGATGATATCCTCCCAATCGTGAAACAGGTCGCCGATGCACTGGATTATGCTCATAAGATGAAAATTATTCATCGCGATATCAAGCCAGGCAACATAATGATAAATGCCGCTGGTGAAATCAAGGTGCTTGACTTCGGACTTGCGGCTCAGATCCATACAAGCATGACCCGTGTCAGTATGGCATATTACGGAACAAGCGGTACCGGGCCTTACATGGCGCCTGAACAGTGGGAAGGTCGCTTGCAGGATGCCAAAGCTGACCAGTATGCGTTGGCAGTAATGACTTATGAAATGCTTGCCGGTCACCCGCCATTTGAAAGTACTGATGCGGCAGTTTTGCGCGAAGCGGTATTGAAAAGTACAGTCCCCCCATTGGCAAATGTTCCAAAATCAGCGGAAGCGGCGATTTTGCGTGCAATGAGCAAGACTCCCGCCGAGCGTTTTGAAAACTGTTCCGACTTTGCCGCCGCATTGGGCGGAAAAAAGGTAAAAGCTGCCAATATTCAGAATAATGTTGATTTGAATAAAATTGGCAAATTAGGTATTGTCTCCCTGATTATTGTTATTTGTTGCACTATCGGCTATTTTGCTGGCAGAAGAGCAGATTCTGGGACTTCAGAGTTCGACGGTACTGTCAATCTTCCTGATGGTATAAAACTTGAGATGGTAAAAGTGGAACCTGGAACTTTTACCATGAGCAAAAGGGATGGAGAAAATTATAGTGATGAAGTTGAGCATCAGAAAACCTTAACCAAACCATTTTATATTGGGAAATACGAAGTCACCAATGAACAGTGGTGCGCTGTAATGGGTGTCAGCCAAGCTCCATCATTAAAAAACAAAGGCGCACGTTATCCTGTAGAATATATAAGCTGGCATGAAGCAATGAGTTTCTGTGAAAAGATGAATAAATATGCTCCTGCTGGTTGGCGTTTTACCCTGCCAACAGAAACTCAGTGGGAGTATGCCGCCAGAGGCGGTAATAAAAGCTGCGGCTATAAGTACAGTGGCAGTAATGATATCGGAGATGTTGGCTGGCATGCAAGTAACTCCGGAAGTACCACCCATGAGGTTGGCAAGAAATCCCCAAATGAACTTGGTTTATATGATATGAGTGGTAATGTATCGGAATGGTGTCTGGATAACTGGAATGGAAAAAGCAATGATACCAGCGCAGAGTTCAGCTGTTCCTATAGTGATAATGAAGGCTCGCTCAGCGTGGGCCGTGGCGGCAGTTGGAGCAGTCTCGCGAGGTACTGCCGCTCTGCGTTCCGGTTCACCCGCAGCCCCGTCGGTTGCAACAACGACCTCGGCTTCCGCCTCGCGCTGGTACCGATTAAGTGACAGCGGGGTTGGGCACAAGTAACTGGGATTTTTGTGAATGCAGAACGCGGCACACCAAATCAGTCAGACT
Organism: Lentisphaerota bacterium; assembly: GCA_015061615.1. Classification (GTDB taxonomy): domain Bacteria; phylum Verrucomicrobiota; class Lentisphaeria; order Victivallales; family Victivallaceae; genus UBA1784. The sequence goes on along the minus strand of SUWE01000001.1, from coordinate 3,536 downwards.
TGTCCGACCAGTCCGACTTGTCCGACAAAGTGCCGCACCCTAAAGCTTGCAAGCCTCAGATGGTATCAAGAGCGTTGCTGGTTCGCAAGCCGTTGGGTGGAGCTTTGCCCGACTGAGAATGCTGGGATTATTGGGAATACTGCGGTTGGCTTTGCGGGTCTGCAAACACCCCGCTCAGACTGCAAACGCGCCGCCCCTATAATCTGCAAGCCGCATACGGTATTACGGGTGTTGCAGGCAAGCAACACCCGAATATGCTCCTGCTTCAAATCGCAAAGAAAGAAAATTACGCTTTGATTGCGATGGCATCAGAACCTTCTTCGACGACCAGCACGGGTGATTTCACCTCGATGCGTTTGCCGCTCTTGCGGTTCTCATCGGCATCGGCAATGGCTTTTTTGACCATTTCTGCCATCGGAGCAATGGCACTTTCAACAGCCAATTTACCAAACTCGGCAGAAGCAAGTTCCGGATATCCCATAACACCGACTTTGATTTCAGGACGCTGACGGGTGGTGGCGATTTCCTGCGGCTGACCGCTCAATGTGGTGCAGATCTGATAAGCATCCTGATCGTGGCGCATTCTTTCCGCCAGAGCCGGTTCATCAAGTTCCATCTGATCCATCTGCACCAGATTGTTACGGTAAGCCAGCATAAGAGAAGTTTCAGAACGACCGGCATGGAAGTCTGCTCCACCTTTCATCCGGGGATCTTCAGGGGCGCTCCAATGATCGCCGCGGCGCAGGATCATGATCATAACTTTTTCCAGAGAAGCGTTGAGCCACTTCAAAATACGCAGAGCTTCTTTGAGCTGGGCAAGACTTTCAGATCCACCGTGTCCGGGATAAATGAGAATATTTTCAAAGCCCTGAGATGCCAGACTTTCAACGATATCGCACATAACTGCACAGAAACTTGTCGGACGGATATTGATCGTACCGGGGAGCTGACCGCCGGAAAAACAGTAGTTCAACGGGGGAGCAACGATGCAGTCAAGTTTTTCCGCCAGAGCGTAGGCGGGAACTTCCGCATTGTGGATATCCATGCTGACCGGCAGGTGATAGCCGTGCTGTTCAACAACACCGTAAGGCACGATGATGGTCTTGTTGGTTTTGAGGTATTCACGGATCTCTTTGACCGTCATTTCCCCCATTGCATGAGTTCTCATAATCTTTATCCTTTCATTTATTTTTTACCGGATTATTTCCGGACAACAATTTTATCTGATCCCGCAAATCTGCGGCACGTTCAAACTCCAGCGCCTCAGCCGCGGCAAGCATTTCTCCGGTCAACTCTGCAACAAGTGCCGCCAATTCTTCGGCATTTCCGGCAAGTTTGCCGATATCGATTTTTCCTTCTTCAAAAGTTTCACAGCCGAAATCAGGCATTTTTCCCCGTTTGTTGCGGGGTTTACTGCCGATTATTTCACTTATGGTCTGCCGTTTTTCCTTAATGATGGTCCGGGGAACGATTTTATGTTCTTCGTTGTACGCCTGCTGTTTTTTACGGCGCCGCTCAGTTTCATCCATCAAACCTTTCATTGCCGGAGTGATATTTTCTGCATATAAAATCACTCTGCCGTTGCGGTTGCGCGCCGCACGGCCGGCGGTCTGCACCAAAGCTCTTTCGGAACGGAGAAAACCGACTTTGTCCGCATCAAGGATCGCCACCAGTGCCACTTCCGGCAGGTCGATGCCTTCGCGCAGAAGGTTGATACCGATAACACACTCAAAATCTCCGTCCCGCAATTTATTCAGTATCCGTACCCGTTCAAGAGCATCAAGTTCAGAGTGCAGATAACTTGTTCTCACACCGATATCACTCAAATAATCCGAAAGACGCTCGGCATTCTTTTTGGTAAGTGTGGTAACTAAAGTACGTTCACCGTTGGCGGAAACTTTGCGTATTTCTTCAATAACGTCATCCAGCTGACCTTCCAGCGGCCGGACTTCAATTTCCGGATCAAGTAATCCTGTCGGACGGACGATCAATTCAACTTCAGCCTCACTGCGCTCTTTTTCCATATCTCCCGGAGTGGCTGAAACATAGATCGTCTGCCCCGTCAATCCGTCAAATTCATCAAATCGCAACGGACGGTTTTCCAATGCTGAAGGCAGACGGAATCCATGGTCGATCAAAGTCTGTTTGCGCTGACGGTCTGCTTTATACATCGCCTGAACCTGCGGCAGAGTCACATGCGATTCATCGACGATAGTAAGAAAATCATCCCGGAAAAAGTCGAACAGACAGTACGGTCTCATTCCCGGCTGACGGTTGGACAAGTGCATGGTGTAGTTTTCTATACCGCTGCAATAGCCAAGTTCCTTCATCATTTCCAGATCATACTCCACACGCTGATTCAATCTCTGCGCCTCGACAAGCAGCCCCTGAGATTCAAAAAATTTCACCCGTTCCGCCATTTCCTGACGTATGGATTCGGCGGCGGAAGCAATTCTGTCGGGCGGCATGACAAAGTGTTTGCATGGGAAAAGTGTTCCTTCCGGAAGAACTGATTTCAGTTTTCCGGTCAGGGCGTCGCGCCGTTCCATTCTTTCAATGGCATCATCAAAAAAACTTATACGGATAAAATCGTCCCGCTGCGGTTCAAAAATATCGACCACATCACCGCGCACACGGAACTCACCTTTGCCCGGAGCGGTATCGTTGCGGTTATACTGGATCTCTATCAGACGGCGCAGGAGTTCATCGCGGTCCACGGTATCACCGGCATCCAGACGGACACACATTTCGGTAAACTCTTCCGGCGCACCCAAACTGTAAATACACGACACACTGGCAACGATTATCACATCTTTGCGTTCAACAAGACTCGCGGTCGCAGACAACCGGAGTTTTTCAATATCTTCATTGATCGAAGCATCTTTGGCAATATAGGTATCGGTCTGCGGAATGTATGACTCCGGCAGATAATAGTCATAGTAACTTATGAAATATTCAACCGCGTTTTCCGGAAAAAAACTTTTGAACTCGCTGTAAAGCTGAGCGGCAAGTGTCTTATTGTGCGACAAGACCAGCACCGGACGGTTCTCTTGAGCGATAGCTTGGGCAAGCACATAAGTCTTGCCGGAACCGGTCACCCCGTGCAAGGTTTGAAAACGCTTTCCGGTACGGAGATTTTCCCGGAGCTGACGGATAGCTTCCGGCTGATCTCCTGCCGGTTCAAAAGGCGCATGAAGTTTGAATATTCCCATAAAATTCTGTCAGAAACGGAAATCCCGTTTGCCGTTTACGATATCCTGCAAATTCCGCTCCGCAATTGAACGGACTTTCTCATTCGGCACATTCTGCAACTCTTCAAGAATAACTTTATCACCGATAACTTTGGTATCCGGAGAGGCGTAATCTTCAAGATACTCCTTGAGTGTCATCAGCGCATTGGGCTGACAGCAGTTGGCAATCTGACCGCTCTTTACCAGCGACATAAAACGGTCTCCGGTTCGTCCTTCACGGTAACAGGCGGTACAGAAACTGGGGATATGCCCCTGTTCCAGAAGCCATTACCGAAGGGCGAACCG